>NZ_JBSPUQ010000010.1:0-147278 GCF_056861055.1 Stenotrophomonas sp. 115C5 | reverse complement strand
TAAACCCCGCCCTGGGGGGGTGGCCCGGGCAACCCAGGCCGCGGACACTCCCGCAACCGGACCCACCCCGCCTTCGACAGATGTCCGCGATCTGCCGGAATGGCGCTTGGGGTCAGATCCGTTTTCCGCAGGAAAACGGATCTGACCCCGAATTGATTCGATATCTGAAAGAGATTCATCCACGCATGGCGTGGATCTACCGACCGTCATCGGGAAACTGTCGGGGGTGGGGCGGTGTGGCTGTGCAGGACCGTTGGCGCCATGGATGGCGCCATCGAGCCCCCAGGGATGGGTTTACGGCGTGTCCTGCACAGCCACACCACCCCGCCAAGCTATCAGCAATCCAGAGCCGCTTTCGCTGTTGCTTCGGCTGTTGCATTTGCTTCTGCAGGTGCAGGGCGCAGCCCTGCCGAACAACCCTCTACTTGACCTGCACGTCGATCACGCCGTCGCCGACGCGCGCCTGCAGCGCATCGCCAGGCTGCACCTGGTCGACCTTCCGTACCAGGGTGCCATCGTCACTGCGGGTCAGGATGCTGTAGCCACGGGCCACGGTCGCCAGCGGGCTGACCGCTTCCAGCGAACGCGCCAGCCCGCGCAGGCGCAGTGCATCGCGTTCCAGCAGGCGCTGCATTGCAGCCTGCGGACGCCCACGCAGGGCGGCGAGGCGGCGCTGCATCGCGTCGAGCTGGCGCTGCGGATGGTGCCCGCGCAACACCGCCGCTGCATGGCGCAGGCGTGCGGCACGGCGTTCCTGCTGCTGGTTGAACGCGGCATGCAGGCGCCGGCCCAGGTCCAGCTGGCGGCGACGCAGCAGATCCAGCCTGGCCTGCGGGCTCTGTGCGTTGAGGCGCAGCAGCGCGCGATCGGCGCGCTGCATGGCCTGCTGCATTGTGTGCCGCTGCAACTGCACCATGCGTGCCGCCGTGCGGCGCAGGCGCAGCGCCAGTTCGCGCTGGTCCGGCACCAGCAGTTCGGCGGCCACCGATGGTGTCGGCGCGCGCAGGTCGGCGGCGAAGTCGCTCAGGCTGAAGTCGGTTTCGTGGCCAACCGCCGACACCACCGGGGTGCGGCTGGCGGCGATCGCACGGGCCAGTGCTTCATCGTTGAAGGCCCACAGGTCTTCCAGCGAACCGCCGCCGCGGGTCAGCAGGATCACGTCGTAGCGACCACTGGCATCGGCGGCCTCCAGCAGGCGGGTGATCTGTGCAGCGGCGCTGCTGCCCTGCACCAGGGTCGGCAGCAGGTCCACTTCCAGCAGCGGGAAGCGGCGGGCCAGCACGCTCAGTACATCGCGCACGGCGGCGCCGGTGGGCGAGGTGATCACCGCCAGGCGCTGCACGTGCGCCGGCATCGGCCGCTTTCGCGCCGGGTCGAACAGGCCCTCGGCCTCCAGGCGTGCCTTCAGCTCTTCGAAGGCGCGGCGCAATGCGCCTTCGCCGGCTTCCTCCATGTGGTCCAGCACCATCTGGTACTCGCCACGGGCGTCATACAGGGTCACCTTGCCGCGCACCAGCACGCGCATGCCTTCGCGCGGCACGAACTTCAGGTACTGCGCCTTCATCCGGAACATCGCCGCGCGCAGCTGTGCACGTGCGTCCTTCAGGGTGAAATACAGGTGCCCGGAAGAAGGACGCGCCACGCTGCCCAGCTCGGCCTCGACCCAGATCGCCGGGAAGCTGCCTTCCAGCAGGTCGCGGGCCAGGGTGTTGAGCTGGCTGGGAGTGAGGATGTCGTTGTTGCGTGGCTGCATGGGAACGGCGTGCTGCGGGCGGAACGGGGGCTCAGGATCGCACGTCAGCGCACCGTGTGCTGGCCCAGCGCCCACTGCACGTGTTCACGCACCAGCGGCGAGGGATCATCGACGCGGGTCTGCAGTGCAGCCAGCGCTTCGGCCGAGGACGGTGCATTGCCCAGCGCCACGGCGATGTTGCGCAGCCAGCGCTCATGGCCGCTGCGCCGGATCGGGCTGCCTTCGGTACGGTGCAGGAACTCGGCTTCATCCCAGGCGAACAGCTGGTCCAAACGAGCAGTGTCGAGGTTGTTGCGTGCGCGGAAGTCGGCTTCGTCGGTGCGCTTGGCGAACTTGTTCCAGGGGCAGACCAGCTGGCAGTCGTCACAGCCGTAGATGCGGTTGCCGATCAACGGGCGCATCTCTTCGGGAATGGCGCCGTCGTGCTCGATGGTCAGGTAGGAGATACAGCGTCGTGCATCCAGACGCTGCGGGCCGGTGATGGCCTGGGTCGGGCAGACATCGATGCAGCGCGTGCAGGTACCGCAATGTGCAGTGGCCGGGGCATCGATCGGTAGCGGGATATCGATGTAGATCTCGCCGATGAAGAACCATGAGCCGCCATGACGATCGATCAGGCAGGTGTGCTTGCCGATCCAGCCGAGACCGGCATTGCGCGCCAGTGCGCGTTCCAGCACGGGGGCCGAATCGACGAACACGCGGTAGCCCAGCGGTGCCACTTCATCGTTGATCTGCGTGGCCAGCTTCTGCAGGCGGTTGCGCATCAGCTTGTGGTAGTCGCGGCCCAGCGCGTAGCGGGCCACGTATGCACGTCCCGGGTCGGCCAGGGTCGCCCAGGCTTCGGTGTCGTCCTTGTGGCTGTAGTCCATGCCCACCGAGATCACCCGTATGGTGCCGGGCAGCAGCTCCGCCGGGCGCGCGCGCAGGGTGCCGTGGCGCGCCATCCAGTCCATCGTGCCGTACAGGCCCTGGCCCAGCCAGTCGGCCAGGTGCGCTTCATCCTCGCCCAGCTCGATGCCGGCGATGCCGCAGCGCTGGAAGCCATGCGCACGGGCCAGTTCGCGGATGCGCTGCACGGCCTGGGCCGGATCGACAGGGGTGGGGGCAGGGGACATGTGCACCAGTATAAAATCCCTGCATGGCCAACCTTGCCAATCTGTTCGATTCCGCTGCCGCGCGTGCGCTTGATGCGCAGGCCTCGGCACTGGCTGCCGAGGGCGGCTGGGGCCTGATGGCGCAGGCCGGCCAGGCCGCCTGGCAGTGCCTGCTGCAGCACTGGCCGCAGGCGCGGCGGATCGGCGTGGTGGTCGGTGCGGGCAACAACGGTGGCGATGGCCATGTGCTGGCCCGTCACGCGCTGCAGGCCGGGCGTGAGGTGATGGTGGTCGCCTTGCCGGGGAAGTCGCCGTCAACCGTGCTGGCACAGCGTGCAGCATCGGAATTCAGGTCCGGCGGCGGCACCATCACCGATTTCGCCGGCGTGCTGCCCGAGGCCGATATCTGGGTCGATGCCCTGTTCGGTCTGGGCTTCGATCGCGCGCCGGAAGGCGTGACGCAGGCGCTGATTGTCGCGCTCAACGCGCAGGCGGCACCGGTATTGGCGCTGGACGTGCCCAGTGGCGTCGATGCCGACCGCGGTGCCGTACCGGGCGTGGCCGTGAAGGCCGCTTTGACCCTGCAGTTCATCGTGCCGCATCGCGGGCTGTATACCGGCGACGCGCTGGATCATTGCGGCCAGAAGGCGCTGGCGCCGCTGCAGCTGCCCGCGGCCGCATGGCAGGGCGTGTCACCCGCCGTGGAGCACTGGACCCAGGCCCGCCTGCCGGCACTGCTGCCGCCGCGCCGCGCCAACACCCACAAGGGCGAATCCGGGCACGTGCTGTGTGTTGGCGGCAACCATGGCAGCGGCGGTGCCATCGCCATGGCGGCCGAGGCCGCGTTGCGTGCGGGCGCGGGATTGCTGAGCCTGGGTACCCGCCGCGATCACGTCGGCCCGTTGCTGGCGCGCCTGCCGGAGGCGATGACCCATGCGCTGGAAGACGGCGATGTGCTGCCGGCGCTGCTGGACAAGGCCAGGGTGGTGGCGATCGGGCCGGGCCTGGGCCAGGACGAATGGGGGCGCGCGCTGTTTGCGCGGGTGCTGGCCAGCGCCAAACCGCTGGTGGTCGATGCCGATGCACTGAACCTGCTGGCGCAGGATCCGCGCGCGCTGCCCGACGCCATCCTTACGCCACATCCGGGCGAGGCCGCGCGCCTGCTCGGCTGCAGTACCGCTGACATCCAGGCCGATCGCTACCGCTGTGCACAGGCGTTGGCCGAACGCTTCCACGCCGTGGTGGTGCTGAAGGGCGCAGGCAGCATCGTGACGGCACCCGGGCAGGCGCCACGGCTGATCGCTGCAGGCAATCCCGGCATGGCCGTGGGAGGCATGGGCGACCTGCTCACCGGCATCATTGCCAGCCTGCGCGCGCAGGGGCTGGCCGCCTTCGACGCTGCCGCCGCTGGTGCACTGCTGCATGCGCTCGCGGGCGACGCCGCGGCCGCCGATGGCGCGCGCGGCCTGCTTCCTACTGATCTGCTGTCGCCGTTGCGGCGACTGGCCAACCCGGAACTCTCTCGATGATCGATTTCTTCCTTGCCGACAGCGATGCCACTGAACTGCTCGGGCAATGGCTGGCGGCCACCCGGCCGCCGCAGGCGCAGGTCGAACTGCGCGGCGACCTGGGCGCCGGCAAATCCACCACGGCCCGTGCACTGCTGCGCGCGCTGGGCGTGCAGGGCGCGATCCGCAGCCCGACCTATACCCTGGTCGAGCGCTATCCGCTGGCCAGCGGTGGCGAGGCCTGGCATCTGGACCTGTACCGGATCGGCCAGGCCGGCGAACTCGATTTCCTGGGCCTGGACGAAGGCAGCGCGGTGTTGTGGCTGGTGGAATGGCCGGAACGCGGCGCTGGCGCGCTGCCGCCGACCGACCTGGTGGTGGCGCTGGAGATCGAGGGGCAGGGGCGTCGCGTCCGCCTCACTGGCGCCAGCGACGTCGGACATGAATGGCTGAAACGGCTTCCCCAAGGGGGTGACTTGCAGGCCATTTCTGTCGGCTGACGAGAACAAAGACCGGCAGGTTACGGATTATTAAGGAAAAAGGTGTTGCATTCCGTTCAGCGCGGTGATTGAATCCTGAGCCATGCGCCCGGGGAACCGTCTCATCGCTATCTGTGCCGCCGTCGGACTGGGTCTGGCGAGCGTCAGTGCGTGGGCCGGTGAAGTCCGCCAGGTCCTGCTGAATACCGGCGCCACCGGCACCCGTGCCGAAATCTCGCTGGTAGGCAGTGGCGGTTACAAAACCCTGTCGCTGGCCGGACCGAACCGCCTGGTGGTCGATTTCCCGGACTCCAGCGCCATACGCAACCTGAAGATGCCGGCCGCGCAGGGCGTGGTTACGGCGGTGCGTACCGGACAGCCGGTGCCGGGCACCTTCCGTGTCGTTTTCGACCTCGCTGAATCGGTGGCGCCGTTCCGCCCGCAGATGCAGCGCGAGGGCAATGAATCCAAGCTGGTGATCGAATGGCCGGGCGATGGCCCGGCCGTGGCCGCCAGCCGTCCGGCAGCGACGCCGGCGGTGCAGCCGCAGGCACCGGTCAGCACGCCCGCACCGACGCCGGCGGAGAGCGCGCAGTCGCGTTCCGATGCCGCGCGTGCCACCGCGCTGCTGACTGCCCAGGTGCGCCAGCAGGCCAGTGCCACTGCCGCCGCGCCGGCCACGCCCACCCCGGCGCCGTCCACTGCACCGGCCCAGGTCGCGGCGGCCGGTACCGTGGCCAGCAGCTCGCCTTCTTCTTCGCCGGCCGCGATCCTGGCTGGGCAGCGCACCGCAGCGGTGGTGACCACGCCACCGGCCACGGTGCCCGCACCGGCACCGACGCCGGTGGAACCGCCGCGCCCGGCCATGCCCAGCGATGCGTCGCGCATTCGCATGCAGGCCGGCATGCGCCATCTGGTGGTGGCCATCGATCCGGGCCACGGCGGCCAGGATCCGGGCGCGATCGGCCCGACCGGCAAGCGCGAAAAGGATGTCACCCTGGCGGTGGCGCGTGAGCTTGCCCGCCAGGTCAATGCGACGCCGGGCCTGAAGGCGTACCTGACCCGCGACAGCGACGTGTTCATCCCGCTGCCGATGCGCGCGCAGAAGGCACGTGCGAACAAGGCCGACATCTTCATTTCGATCCATGCCGACGCGGCCGAAAACCGTTCGGCCACCGGTTCGTCGGTGTACGTGCTGTCGACCAAGGGTGCTTCTTCGCAGCGCGCCCGCTGGCTGGCGGACAAGGAAAACGCGGCTGACCTGGTCGGTGGCGTGCGCCTGCAGCAGACCGAAGGCACGCTTGCCAACGTCCTGCTGGACCTGGCCCAGAGCGGCTACATGAAGGCGTCCGAGGACGCGGCCGGCCACGTGCTGGGCGGCCTGAAGCGGATCGGTAACAACCACAAGCCGAACATCGAGCGCGCCAACTTCGCGGTGCTGCGCACCTCGGACATGCCGGCGATGCTGGTGGAAACCGCGTTCATCTCCAACCCGGATGAAGAACGCCGCCTGATCGACCCGGCCTACCAGCGCAAGATCGCCGGTGCGGTGCTGGACGGTGTGCATACCTTCTTCAGCCGCCAGCCGCCGCCGGGGACGCTGTACGCCGCCCGCGCCCAGGCCGAGATCGATGCAGCCGGCACCATGGCCGGCGGAAGCAAGTAACCCGTTCCACGCGCCGGGTAGCGCCGGGCGATGCCCGGCGGACGTGTGGCTCCGCTATCATCAACCCATGAAGTCTGCTGCCATTCCTCTCCCATGAGCGCGCCCGGCCCGCGCCCGATCCGGCCGTTGCCGGAGATCCTGATCAACCAGATCGCCGCCGGCGAAGTGGTCGAACGTCCCGCGTCGGTGGTCAAGGAGCTGGTCGAGAACGCGATCGACGCCGGTGCCAGCCGCGTTGATATCGATCTTGAAGAGGGCGGTGTACGCCTGATCCGCATCCGCGACAACGGCAGTGGCATCGCACCGGAACAGCTGCCGCTGGCGGTATCGCGCCACGCCACCAGCAAGATCGCCGATCTGGACGACCTCGAATCGGTGGCCACGCTCGGCTTCCGGGGTGAAGCGCTGCCGTCGATCGCCTCGGTCAGCCGTTTCACCCTGTCCTCGCGTCGCGCACATGACGAACACGGTTCGGCGCTGCAGATCGAAGGCGGCAAGATCGGTGAAGTGACCCCGCGCGCGCATGCGCCTGGCACCACGGTGGAAGTGCGCGAGCTGTTCTACAACGTACCGGCGCGGCGCAAGTTCCTGCGCGCCGAGCGCACCGAGCTGGGCCATATCGAAGAATGGCTGCGTTCGCTGGCGCTGGCACGGCCGGATGTCGAACTGCGCGTGTCGCACAACGGCAAGGCCTCGCGCCGCTACAAGCCGGGCGATCTGTATTCCGATGCGCGATTGGCCGAAACGCTGGGCGAGGATTTCGCCAACCAGGCCGTGCGCGTCGACCACAGTGGTGCCGGCCTGCGCCTGCACGGCTGGATCGCGCAGCCGCATTATTCGCGCGCCAGTGCCGACCAGCAGTACCTGTACGTCAACGGCCGTTCGGTGCGCGACCGCAGTGTCGCCCATGCGGTGAAGATGGCTTACGGCGATGTGCTGTACCACGGCCGCCAGCCGGCCTATGTGCTGTTCCTTGAGCTCGACCCGACCCGCGTTGATGTCAACGTGCACCCGGCCAAGCACGAGGTGCGTTTCCGTGATTCGCGGCTGGTGCATGATTTTGTCTACCGCACGCTGAAGGATGCGCTGGCCGATACCCGTGCCGGCATGTCGGCGCAGGACATCGGTGTTGGTCCCGTGCATCAGGTGGACGCCGGTGCCGCACCGATGGCATCGAGCGCAGGCGCCTCCGGTTTCGGTCTGGTCCGCGGTGCCGCACCGGGTGCCGGTTCGAGTGGCGGCGGTGGTGGATTCTCTGGCTGGCGCCCGCAGCAACCGCTGGGGCTGCAGGTGGCCGATGCTCCGGCTGCCTATGCCGCGCTGTATGCCGCACCGGCCGGCGCCGAGCGCGGTGCTGCGCTGCCGCCGATGCCGACCGAGAACGGACTGCCGGTCACCCGTGCCGACGCAGGCGTGCCGCCGCTGGGCTACGCGATCGCGCAGCTGCATGGCATCTACATCCTGGCCGAGAACGCCGAAGGCCTGATCGTGGTCGACATGCACGCGGCGCACGAGCGCATCGGCTACGAGCGGCTGAAGAACGCGCACGATGGCATCGGCCTGCAGTCGCAGCCGCTCCTGGTGCCGATCACGCTCGCGGTGGGCGAGCGCGAAGCCGACACCGCCGAGAGTGAAAGTGAAACCCTGGCCGCACTCGGCTTCGAAGTGACCCGTGCCGGCCCCGGTGCGCTGCACGTGCGCAGCATTCCGGCGCTGCTGGCGCATGCCGAACCGGAAGGCCTGCTGCGCGACGTGCTGACCGACCTGCGCGAACACGGCCAGAGCCGGCGCGTGGCGAGTGCACGCGATGAGCTGCTGTCGACCATGGCCTGCCATGGCGCGGTGCGTGCCAACCGACGGCTGACCGTGCCGGAAATGAACGCGCTGCTGCGCGACATGGAAATCACCGAACGGTCGGGCCAGTGCAACCACGGCCGGCCAACCTGGGCCCGTTTTTCGCTGGCGGAGATCGACCGCTGGTTCCTGCGCGGACGTTGAGGGGAGCATCGATGCGTTATCGGGGAATGGGCGGCCTGCTGGCCGCTTTGGTGTTGGCCGCCTGCAGTCCGGCGACACCGCCGGCGCCGACGGTTACTGAAGATCCGGTTTATGCGGCCACGCAGCAGCAGTGGCGGGTAGCTCGCTACCAGGACCTGACCCGGCCGGACGGTTGGACAGCGCTGGTCGGCCTGCATTGGCTGCAGAACAAATCGCACTTCGTCGGAAGCGGCACGACCAATGGCATCCGCCTGGCGGTCGGGCCGGACAAGCTGGGCCTGCTGCGCCGCGAAGGCAGCCAATGGTGGTTCACGCCTGAGGCCGGCGTTGACGTCAGCCATGACGGGCAGCCGGTGCGCGGCCGCATCCGTGTCGACACGGACAAGGATCCGCAGCCGACGCTGCTGGCCTTCGATGGTGGCAAGGGGCAGCTCAGCATCATCCGCCGCGGCCCGCGCGATGCGCTGCGGGTCAAGCATGCCGACGCGCCGGCACGCCGAGATTTTGGAGGACTGGAGTACTGGCCGGGTGGTCCTGACTGGCAAGTACAGGCGCGCTTCATCGCGCACCCGCCGGGCAAAACCCTGCCGATCGTCGATATCACTGGCCTGACCACCGAAATGCCCAATGCCGGCGCAGTCGAGTTCCAGCGGGATGGCCGCAGCTGGCGGCTGGAGGCGATCGGTGCGCCGGGGCAGCCACTGTTCCTCATCTTTGCCGATCGCACCAGTGGCCGCGGCAGCTATCCGGCCGGGCGTTACCTGGACACCGATGCGCCGGCAGCCGATGGCACGGTGCGCATCGATTTCAACCATGCCTACAACCCGCCGTGTGCGTTCACCGCCTACGCGACCTGCCCGTTGGCGCCGCCGGAAAACCGGCTGGACCTGCGCGTGGAAGCGGGCGAGAAGGCTTACCACCTGCCTGAAGGAGAAGGCTGAGATGCCGATCAGATCCCTGTTGCGTACCGCCGTTGTATTGACGGCCTGTGCGCTGGCACCACTGGTTGCAGCGCGTACCGCGCAAGCCGACAGCGCTGGCGAAGCGGCGGCCAAGCCGCCGGTGCCGTTGCTGTGGAAAGTGACTGGACCAGGCGACTCGCGCCTCTACCTGCTCGGTTCCTTCCACCTGCTGAAGCCGCAGGACTACCCGTTGTCGCCCGATGTCGAACAGGCGTTCGAGGCCTCGCAGCGGGTCGTGTTCGAACTGTCGCCGGAAGACATGCAGTCGCCACAGCTGGCCAGCCGCATGGTGCAGGCAGCGGTCCGCACCGATGGCAGCGAACTCAAGCGTGATCTGGATGCTGCGACCTGGCAGAAGCTGCAGGTGTTCGCCACCGAGAACAAGCTGCCACTGGCGCAGATGCAGGGCATGAAGCCGTGGTTTGTCGGCCTGAGCATTTCGGTCGGGCAGATGCAGAAGCTGGGCCTGGACCCCGCACTGGGTCTGGACCGTCACTTCATGGAGCGTGCGCAGAAGACCGGGCGCAAGACCGCGGGACTGGAAGACATCGACACCCAGATCGGCATGCTCGACGGAATGACGCTGCAGGAACAGCGGCAGATGCTGGCCGAAGCGCTGGACCAGGCTGGCAAGGCCGACGAGCAGGCGCGCCAGCTGCATGATGCTTGGCGCCGGGGTGACGAGCGCCTGCTGTGGACCAGGATGGCGGCGGAAATGCGCCAGCAGTATCCGCAGCTTTACCAGCGCATCAATACCGGCCGCAATGACGCCTGGGTGCCGAAGCTGCTGCCGTACCTGCAGGCCGGGCAGGGCGGCACGCTGGTGGTGGTGGGCACGCTGCACCTGCTGGGCAACGACGGCGTGGTCGAGAAGCTGAAGGCGAAGGGTTACAAGGTCGAGCGTGTATGCACGGGGTGCAAGGCGAAACGCTGATGTATCGCTGACGCGATTCAAGCAAAACGGCGCGCCAGGGGGCGCGCCGTTTTCGTATCAACCGTTGCTGCAGCTCAGCGGCGGGTCTTGCCGCCGGTGCCGGTGCCCGGTTCGTTCGGCTTGTTGCCGGTACCTGCGCCGGTTCCCGTTCCGGTGCCGCCCGGGCGCGGGCCGCCGAAGCCCGTGCCCATGTTGCGCTGGAATTCCTGCCACAGCTCCAGGTTGCGCTCGGTCAGCTGGTTCATCATCGCCCACGGGGTCTGGCCCAGCAGGTTGCCCATCTGCTGGCGGAACTGCTGCTGCTGGTCGAGGAAGACCTGCATGCTGCGCTCCAGGTAATTGCCCATGAAGCCCTGCAGGGAATCGCCGTAGAAGCGGATCAGCTGGCTCAGCAGCTGGGTGGACAGCATCGGTTCGCCGTCCTGTTCCTGGTCGGCAATGATCTGCAGCAGGACCGATCGCGTGAGGTCGTCGCCGCTCTTTGCGTCGCGGACTTCGAAGTCTTCACCGTCCAGGATCAGCTGGCGCACGTCCTCGATGGTGATGTAGCTGGAGATCTCGGTGTCGTAGAGACGGCGGTTCGGATACTTCTTGATGATGCGGGTCGCAGCCATGAAGCGGTACTCGTCACAGTAGACGCGCAGCATGGCGCAGTGCAGCAGCCGTTGCAACCGCCTCAGCCCCCGCCAGGCTTGGCTTTCGGCGGCGATCATGTTGCGCAACAAGGGTTTGCGTGCTGCGCAGCATGACTCTTGGCAGGGGCCGGCGGCGTTCGCCGAAAGGGCCCGCTGCGCGGCTTACCAACCCATATGGTGGCCGCCGTTGATGTCCAGGTTGCTACCGGTGATCCACGAGGCTTCGTCGGCAACCAGGAACGAGACGCCGTAGGCGATTTCCTCCGGCTTGCCGAGGCGTCCGGTGGGGATATCGGCGATGATCTTGGCGCGCACTTCCTCCGGAACCGCCATCACCATGTCGGTGGCGACGTAGCCGGGCGAAATGGTGTTGACGGTAATGCCGAAGCCGGCGTTCTCGCGCGCCAGCGAGATGGTGAAACCGTGCATGCCGGCCTTGGCCGCCGCGTAGTTGGCCTGGCCGTACTGGCCCTTCAGGCCGTTGATCGAGCTGATCTGGATGACCCGGCCCCAGCCGCGGCGGCGCATGCCCTCGATGACCGGACGGGTGACGTTGAACACCGAATTGAGGTTGGTATTGATCACATCGTGCCACTGGTCCGCGCGCATGCGATGGAACGTGGTATCGCGGGTGATGCCGGCGTTGTTGACCAGGATCTCGACCGGGCCCAGCGCGGCTTCGACCGCCCGCACCAGCGCTTCGGCGCTGCCCGGATCGGAGACATCGCCCGGGAAGATCGACACGCTGTAGCCGCGTTCGGTCATCGCCTGCTGCCAGGCGCGGGCCTTGGCCTCGTCGCGGTAGTTGGTGGCGACCCGGTGGCCCTGGTCGGCCAGGCGTTGGCAGATGGCGGTACCGATGCCGCCGGTTCCGCCGGTGACCAGTGCGACGCGAGATGTCATGGAGTGCTGTCCGGGTATCAGGTGGGGGAAGGGTGATTCTGCAACATCGGCGCGGAAAGTGCGCCGGCTGGCCGCAGGATGTCGGTACGCGGCAGCCGCGCTGGGTCGAAGGCATTCCGAGCGGCCGCCAGCAGCGTGTCCAGATCGTGCGCAGGTTCCAGCGCTTCAGGTGCCTGGCCGAGCAGTTGCCAGAGCCGGCGCAGCACGGGCAGCGGGCGCGAACTGTCCACCGGCAGCGCCGCCAGCGACTTGGACAGCTTGTGGCCCGGGGCATTGAGCAGCAGCGGCAGGTGCCAGTAGCGCGGCACCGCCAGCCCCAGTGCCTGCTGCAGCAGGATCTGCCGTGCCGTGGAGTCGAGCAGGTCGGCGCCGCGCACCACTTCGGTCACCCCCTGCGCAGCGTCATCGACCACCACCGCCAACTGGTAGGCCCAGCAGCGATCGGCGCGGCGCAACACGAAGTCGCCGACGTCGGCATGCACGTCCTGCTGCTGCGGGCCACGCAGGCCATCGTCGAAGTGCACCATGCTGCCCGGTTGCACGCGGAAGCGGACGGCGGGGTCCGGTCGCGGTTGCCGGGCGACGCAGTGATGGTGGATGCCGCCGCTGGCGGCCAGGTCGCTGCGGCTGCAATGGCAGACAAAGGCCTGCTCGCTGGCCAGCAGTACATCCAGCGCAGCCTGGTAGGCCTCGCCGCGCGCGCTCTGCCAGAAGATCGGGCCATCGTGGACCAGGCCGAACGCCGCCAGTGCCTGCAGTTGTGACTCGGCGGCTCCGGGCACGGTGCGCGGCGGGTCGACGTCTTCGATGCGCAGCCGCCACAGGCCGCCGTGATGGCGCGCGAGCAGCCAGCTGCCGAAGGCGGCGAGCAGGGATCCGGGGTGGAGCAGGCCGGTCGGCGAGGGCGCGAAGCGGCCGCAGGGAATGGGGGAGGTCATGCTGGCTGAATCGTCGGTCAGGTTGGCGCTTGAATTCAAGCTGACCACACCGCAAATTGACCGGTATCGACCCCTTCCGAGCCGGATTTTCCCATGTTTACCCGCATTGCCCTGTTCCTGGCGACCAATTTCGCGGTCCTGATCCTCGCCAGCATCGTGATGTCGCTGTTGGGAACCGACCCGAGCAAGATGAGCGGTCTGCTGATCATGGCCGGCATCTTCGGTTTCGGTGGTTCCTTCATCTCGCTGCTGCTGTCCAAGTGGATGGCCAAGCGCTCCACCGGTGCGGTGGTGATCACCGAGCCGCGCAACCAGACCGAACGCTGGCTGCTGGCCACGGTCGAGCGGCAGGCCAAGGCGGCTGGTATCGGCATGCCCGAAGTGGCCGTGTACGAAGGCCCGGAGATCAATGCCTTCGCCACCGGCGCCAACCGCAACAACGCGCTGGTCGCGGTGTCCACCGGCCTGCTGCACAACATGAGCGAAGACGAAGCCGAAGCGGTGCTGGGCCACGAGATCGCCCACGTCGCCAACGGTGACATGATCACCATGGCGCTGCTGCAGGGCGTGCTGAACACCTTCGTGATCGTGCTGGCCCGCGTGGTCGGCGGCATCATCGACAGCGCGCTGTCGGGCAACCGCGAAGGTGGCGGCCGCGGCTTCGCCTACTACATCATCGTGTTCGTGCTGGAGATGGTGTTCGGCCTGTTCGCCACCATGATCTCGATGTGGTTCTCGCGCCACCGCGAGTTCCGCGCCGACGCCGGCGGTGCCTCGCTGGCCGGCCGCCAGAAGATGATCGCCGCGCTGGAGCGCCTGCAGCTCAACCACGGCCAGAGCACGCTGCCGACCCAGATCGCGGCGTTTGGTATTGCCGGTTCGACGGCGAAGAAGCTGTTCATGAGCCACCCGCCGCTGGAAGAGCGCATCGCCGCGCTGCGGGCTTCGACGGTGGCGTAAGCTTCTGCTTTCAAGGTAGTGCAGGAACGCCTGGCCGCGCGCCGGGCGTTCTTGTTTGTGGGGATGCATTGCTGATGCCGGGTCGTGCCCGGCGGATCGTTTCCGCGCCTGCGGGGAGGTGTCACTTTCTTTGCTCGTGCAAAGAAAGTAACCAAAGAAACACGCCGCCGGGGCGCGAGCCGTCGCTATGCGACGGTACCCTGCGCTTCTCGGCGAATCAGGGGACGGCGCCGAACTCGCTGCGCTCAGACATCGGCGCCTCTTCGCCCCTGATTCCCCTGCGATGCTCGGCTCGCTCAAGGCGGACCCAAGGTCAAATGCCGCAGCTGCACCCAGTAGATCCACGTCACGCGTGGATGCTGTTGCTCTTGATCTTGACCTTCCAGTCCGCCTTCAAGCGAGCCGAGCACCGCAGGTCCGGCGAGGGCGAAGAGGTGCGGGTGTCTGAGCGCAGCGAGTTCCCGCACCGTCCCTCGACGGGCCGAGGAGCGCAGGGCACCGGCGTGCGCAGCACGTCGGCTCGCGGCCGGCGGAGCGTTTCTTTGGTTACTTTCTTTGCGCGCAAAGAAAGTGACACCCCTCCGCGGTCGCGGAAACGAATCTCAGTGCGCACGAACGAAAACGGCACCTTCGCAGGTGCCGTCTCCATGAACCGCTTTACACGGAACCTCAGAACTTCGCGTCGAACTCGGCAGCGTAGCCGGTGTTGACCAGCACCTTCTGCAGCGACTCGGCCACCTTCAGGTTGCCGGCCACGATCTGATGAGTGTCCGGGCCACGGTTGTCCATGCGGCCCAGGGTCGCGCCCTTGAAGTCGCAGACCTTGCCGCCCGCCTCGCGGACCAGCAGCAGGCCGGCAGCGATGTCCCATGCCTTCACGCCGGCTTCGAAGTAGGCGTCGGCACGGCCGCAGGCCACGTAGGCCAGGTCCAGTGCCGCCGAACCGGTACGGCGGATGTCCTCGCCGTGCACCAGCAGGGCGTCGACCGCCTTCAGCTGGGCGCTGGCGCGGGAACGCTCGCGCGGGGCGAAGCCGGTGTGGATCATCGTGCCTTCCAGATCCTTGCGGTCGGCCACGCGGATGCGGCGGTCGTTCAGCACGGCACCCGCGCCACGGCTGGCGGTGAACAGTTCATTGCGCAGCGGGTCGAAGATGACCGCATCGGTCGGCTCGCCGTTTTCGACCAAGGCGATCGACACGCAGTAGTGCGGCACGCCGCGCAGATAGTTGCTGGTGCCGTCCAGCGGGTCGATGACCCACATCTGGCGGCGCTCGCCCTGCACGCCACCTTCTTCACCGAAGATGCCGTAGTCCGGGTAGGCGCGCTTGAGTTCCTTGACGATGACCTTTTCCGCGTCCGCATCCACTTCGCTGGCGTAGTCCATCCGGCCCTTCTGCACCACGTTCAGTGCCTCGAGCTTGTTGATGTTGCGCAACAGGACGTTGCCGGCGAGGCGGGCGGCCTTGACCATGACGGTTACGGCGGGTTTCTGCATGGCGTGGGCTCCCGGAAAGGCAGAAGAGATGGACTGGCGGGGGAAAAGAGCGGGTCCGGCGCAGTGGCCGGCCGCACAGTTTACCATTGGTCATCGTCCAGCTCGACCTTTTCCCTGTTCATGTCCCAGTTTCCCGCCGCCACCCGCCTCCGATTCGTCCTGGTCGGTACCCAGCACCCCGGCAACATGGGGGCCGCCGCCCGTGCCCTGAAGACCATGGGCCTGGCCCGCCTGGTACTGGTCGCTCCCGAAAAGCCGCTGGACGAGGAGGCCTTCCGGCGCTCGGCCGGTGCCGAAGACGTACTGGGGGACGCCCCGGTGGTGGCCACCCTGGCCGAGGCCGTGGCTGACTGCCGCCTGGTGCTGGGCTGCACCGCCCGTGCCCGCCGCGTCCAGCTGGAGGAGTACCTGCCGGCCGATGCCGCTGCCCGCGCGGTGGCCAAGGCCTGCGAGGGTGCCGAGGTGGCGCTGGTGTTCGGCCGTGAGCGCACCGGCCTGACCAACGAGGAACTGCAGCTGTGCCATGCAGCGGTGCATATCCCGTCCGACCCGGAGTTCAGCTCGCTCAACCTGGCTGCTGCCGTGCAGGTGCTGGCCTATGAAACGCGCATGCAGCTGCTGGGTGCGCAGCCTGCAGCCGACGCCGAGCCGGGCTTCCGCGAACAGGCGGCCAGCCACGAGCAGATGGAGAGCTTCTTCGCCCAGCTTGGCGACACGCTGGATGAGATCGATTTCCACAAGGGCCGCGCCCCGGAATCGGCGATGCGCAAGCTGCGCCGCCTGTTCCTGCGCAGCGAACCCAGCGAGCAGGAAGTGCGCCTGTTGCGCGGCATCCTCGCCGACACCCAGCGCATGGCGCGACTGGCACAAGCGGGCAACAAGGACAGCTGACGACGTTCTCATTTTTTCGGGTAGTCTGTCTGGATACCCAGGGGGGATGAAGCCTGTGTCGGGTCTGCGAAAGGCAATGCAGGGGGGACTGCTGAGCCTGGCCATGGTCCTGCTGGCCGGGACGGTGCGTGCAGCGCCGGACCCGGTACTGGTGCTGGGCCGGATCAGCGATGATCCCAAGACCCATTACGAGCAGCTGCAGCCCTTGCTGGACTATGTGGTGGCGCGCATGCACGACGTTGGCATCAAGGAGGGGAGGATCCTGATGGCACGCGACCCGCAGCAGATGGCCAGCTATCTGCGGCGGGGCAGGGTCGACTGGGTCACCGAAACCTCGGGTACGGCGGTGGCGCTGGGCCAGCGCAGTGGCGCCCGCCCACTGCTGCTGACCGAGCGCAACGGCGTGCGTGATTACCAGACGGTGTTCTTCGTGCGCCGCGACAGCCCGATCCAGCGCGTACAGGATCTGCGGGGCCATCGCCTGGCCCTGCAGAACACGGCGTCCACCAGTGCCTATCTGGTGCCGGTGATGACGTTGCTGCAGGAGGGCCTGTCGCCCCAGATCCTGGCCGGTGCATGGGACATGCCGGGCCGGGACAGTGTGGGTTACGTATTTGCACGCAGCGAGCTGAACATCGCGACGTTCGTGCACAAGGGGGTGGTTGACGTGGGAGCGGTGAGCAGCGTGGACTGGAACGACGAGCGGCGGATGCCGGCAGCGTTCCGGCGCGACTTCCGCGAGCTGCTGCGCACCGAACCCTACCCGCGTGCGGTGGAGATGGTCCGCGCCGACCTTGATCCACGCGTGCGTGATCGCCTGCAGGAAGTGCTGCTGCAGGCAGCCAGCGACCCGCAGGCACAGGGGGCGCTGCATCGGTTTTTTGGCACTTCCGGGTTCCACCGCGTCGATGCGCATGCGCAGCAGCGGTTGGATGAATTGAAACAAGGATTGACGCGCGTGCGGATGGAAGTGGAATGAAGTGGCTTGGCTCGGGGATGCAGGCCCGGTTCCTGCTCGCGATGGGCGGGGCGATGGTCGTGGTGATCGCGATCCTTGCAGTGTTGTTGGGGCGGCAGACGGCGATGCAGGGCGAGGTGCGCAACCTCAGCGGCGGCGTCATCCATGAACTGTTCGACCGCAGCGTGCGCAGCCGCGGCGAGGCGATGGCGCGTGAGTTGTCCGACGCCCTGGCCAACCCGTTGTACTACCGCGATCTGGACCAGGTCGGCGTACTGGTACGCAGTACCGCGCGCCAGCCCGTGGTGCGCTATGTACTGGTGTTCGACGAACGCGGCCGGCTGGTACACGATGGCTCGGTCGAGGTATCCGGATTCGGCCAGCCGATGGCCGATCCACTGGCACCCAAGGCCGCAGCCGCGCAGATGCTGGTCGTGCAGGAATCGCCGAAGGTGCTCGACAACACCATGCCGATCATGATCGGCAACCAGCGCATTGGCGGCGTCCGGGTCGGCATGGCGCTGGATGAGGTGCAGCAGCGCGAGCAGGCGGCCAATGCCACCCTGGGCGAGCGCCTGCAGCAGGTCGGCAGCCGTCACCTGGGCTGGCTGCTGCTGATGCTGGGCCTGCTGGTGGTGATCGGCGTAGTGGTGATCCTGTACGTGCAGCGCACCCTGGTCGCGCCGATCCGTGACCTTGCCGTCGCCGCCCGTCGCATCGAGGCCGGTGACTACCAGACGCCCCTGGCCGAGAACACCCGCGACGACGAGGTCGGCGAACTGGTACGCGGTTTCGCCCGGATGCGTGATGCGATCGCCCGCCATGACCGCGAAGTTCGGCGCATGGCCTATACCGACGCGCTGACCGGGCTGACCAACCGGCTGGCATTCCGCGAGGCGCTTGATCATCGGTTGATGGCCGCCCGTGCCGCCAATCACCGGTTGGGCCTGCTGTTCGCCGATATCGACGACTTCAAGCGGGTCAATGACACCCTTGGCCACGAGGCCGGCGATGAGGCATTGCTGCAGTTCGCCCAGCGTATCGGCCGCGCGGTCACCGAGGCCGGGGGCGATGAGGCCCTGCTGGCGCGCTTCGGCGGTGACGAGTTCGTGATCCTGGTGGGCGACGGTGATGTGGCCGCCAACGCGCGGCTGCTGGCCGAAGTGCTGGTGCGCGAGCTGGGCAAGCCGTTGGTGGTGCAGGGCAGGGAACTGTTCCTGGGCACCTCGATCGGCGTGACCCTGTTCCCCGACGATGCAGCCGATGCGACCACCCTGCTGAAGAACGGCGACATCGCCATGTACCAGGCGAAGATGGCCGGCAAGAACTGCTATCGCTATTACAGCCGGGCGATGGACCATGCGGTCGAGCGTCGCGTGCACATGGAGCAGGAACTGCGCGGGGCCTGGGAGCGCGGCGAACTGCGCCTGGCCTACCAGCCGATCTTCCGCATGCGCGACCGCCGGATGGTCGGCGTTGAAGTACTGTTGCGCTGGCAGCACCCGACCCTGGGCACGATTCCGCCCTCGGTGTTCATCGAGGTAGCCGAGCAGAGTGGGCTGATCGAGATCATCGGCCCGAAGGTCCTGCGTGCGGCCTGCATGGAGGCCTCGCAGTGGCCGCGCGGGGCGGCCGGGGACGACCTGTTCGTGTCGGTCAACGTGTCGCCACGGCAGTTGCGCGGCGGTGAGCTGCCGGCACTGGTCGCGCAGTGCCTGCATGAGTCCGGGCTGCCGGCGTCGCGCCTGCATCTGGAGCTGACCGAAACCGCCGTGATCGGCGACGAGATGGTTGCCGCGCAGCTGCTGGACAAGCTGCACCGCACCGGCGTGAAGGTCTGGCTGGATGATTTCGGGACCGGCTTCTCCGGGCTCAGTCATCTGCGCCAGGTACCCGTGGACGGCGTGAAGATCGACAAGAGTTTCGTGGCCGACATGCAGCGTGACCCCGATGACCTCGCGCTGACCACGGCGATCATTGCCATGGCCCACGCGCTGGGCATCACCGTGGTGGCCGAAGGCATCGAGCAGCAGGCGCAGTTCGAGCTGCTGGCGCAGCGCGGCTGCGACCTTGGCCAGGGCTATTGGCTGAGCCACCCGGTGACCGCCACCGAAGTGGTGCGGATGATCGAATCGGGCATCTGACCGACACAAAAAAGGGGACGGAGGGGATTAAGTCGCAAATGCATAAGCGACTTAATCCCCTCCGTCCCCCTTTTTTGGGGGCTACACCGGGCGCTTGCTCGGATCGCCGGGCAGTTCGCGCACCAGCTTGGGGATCAGGTAGCCGGACAGGCGTGCGGTCAGGCCGGCAATCAGTGCCTTGGCCTGGGCATCGTCCACTTCGAAATGGGCCACGCCCTCGACCCGGTCCAGCTGGTGCAGGTAGTAGGGCAGCACGCCGGCGGCGAAGCTGCGCTCGCTCAGGTCCTGCAGGGCCTGCACGCTGTCGTTGACCCCGCGCAGCAACACCGCCTGGTTCAGCAGCTGGGCGCCGATGCCGCGCAGGCGGGCCATCGCCGCGTCCACGCTGGCATCGAATTCATTGGCATGATTGGCGTGGACCACGATCGCCAGCGGCCACGGCAGGCTGCCCAGCCAGGAGACCAGCTCATCGTCCACGCGCTCGGGCAGCACGATCGGCAGCCGGGTGTGGATGCGCAGGCGGAGGATATGCGGGATCGCGCGCAGGGCGTCGGTCAGCTCCACCAGCTTGTGCGTGGCCAGCGACAGCGGGTCGCCGCCGGACAGGATCACCTCGTCGATGTCCGGGTCGGCGGCGATGGCGGCTACGGCCTCCTGCCAGCCACCCTTGGCGGCATTCTCCGCGCCATAGTCGAAGTGGCGGCGGAAGCAGTAGCGGCAGTTGATCGCGCAGCTGCCGGTGGCGACCAGCAGGGCACGGCCACGGTACTTCTGGATGACGCCGGTGGCCTTCTTGGCGGCACCATCGCCCACCGCATCGAAGCTGAACCCGGGCGCCGGGCGCATTTCCTCGTCGATCGGCAGCACCTGGCGCAGCAGCGGGTCGGCCGCATCGCCAGGGCGCATGCGGGCCACGAAGCCTTCCGGCACGCGCAGCGCGAACTGGGCCATGGCCGCCTCCGAGACGCCCAGCGCGGCCGGGTCCAGCTGCAGCCGGGCCAGCAGCGCGTGCGGGTCGCGCAGCGCCTGGCGCCAGAGCTGCTGCCAGCGCGCGGGCGCACCTGGCGACTGGGGCCGTGGGAAGGCGGAAAGCTGCATGGAGAGGGGGCCTGCGGTTATCATGGGGGCAGAAAAACAGTCGCCCACCGGCATCCGGTGGGCTTTCCATTCTAACGGCTCGCCGCACCCGCGGCGCTTTCGCCACTCAGGAGTTTACGCATGGCCAGCTACGGCATGAACGACGTCAAGAACGGGATGAAGATCCTGGTCAACAACCAACCGGCCGTCATCATCGACACCGAATACGTCAAGCCGGGCAAGGGCCAGGCCTTCACCCGCGTGAAGTACCGCCTGATCAAGGACGGCCGTACCCAGGAAGTCACCATGAAGTCGACCGACTCGCTGGATGCAGCCGACGTCGTCGATACCGACATGAACTTCATGTACAGCGACGGCGAGTACTGGCACTTCATGGACCCGGAGTCCTTCGAGCAGGTCCAGGCCACCAAGGCCGGCATGGGCGGCGCCGAGAAGTGGCTGAAGGGCGAAGAGTCCTGCGTGGTCACCCTGTGGAACGGTGAGCCGATCTTCGTGCAGCCGCCGAACTTCGTCGAACTGAAGATCACCGAAACCGATCCGGGCGTCCGTGGCGACACCTCGGGCGGCGGCGGCAAGCCGGCCACCCTGGAAACCGGCGCCGTGGTCCGCGTGCCGCTGTTCGTCAACCAGGACGAAGTGATCCGCGTCGATACCCGTTCGGGCGAATACTCCGCACGCGTCAAGTAAGGTCCCGGCCGTAGGCCGACCTTACTGTAGAGCCGAGCCATGCTCGGGTAAGCGCCATCGCATTCGCGCTGGCGCTCCCATGATCTGCTTCGGCAGATCATGGGCCCCGCTTCACGAGTCTCCAGACCCCGCCGCTTCGCGGCAGCCCCTGATTCAGGGGCGTGTCCCCCAGAAGTATCTCGCCGCCCCCCCAGCCAGTGAGCCCGCATGAGCGATAGCCCGCACCTCCCCGAAGCCTGCGACCTGCTCATCGAAGCCGGTTACGTCGTTCCGATCGAGCCGCATGCGGTGGTGCTGGAAGACCATGCCGTGGCCGTGCGTGGCAGCGAGATCATCGCGATCCTGCCGCGTGCCGAGGCGCGCGCACGGTTCCGCGCCACCCAGGTGGTCAGCCGCCCCGAGGCCGCGCTGATGCCGGGCCTGGTCAACGCGCACACGCACAACCCGATGACCCTGCTGCGCGGCGTCGCCGACGACCTGCCGCTGATGACCTGGCTGCAGCAGCACATCTGGCCGGTGGAAGCGGCGGTGATCGGCCCCGAATTCGTTGCCGACGGCACCACCCTGGCCATCGCCGAGATGCTGCGCGGCGGCACCACCTGCGCCAACGAGAACTACTTCTTCGGCGACGTGCAGGCCGCGGTCTACAAGAAGCACGGTTTCCGCGCGCTGGTCGGCGCGGTCATCATCGATTTCCCCACCGCCTGGGCCAAGACCGACGACGAGTACTTCGCCAAGGCCGGTGAACTGCATGACCAGTGGCGCACCGATCCGCTGATCGGCACCGCGTTCGCGCCGCATGCGCCGTACACCGTCAACGATGCCAACTTCGAGCGGGTGCGGATGCTGTCCGACCAGCTCGACATGCAGGTGCACCTGCACACCCACGAGACCGCGCAGGAAATCACCGATTCGATCAAGCTGCACGGCCAGCGCCCGCTGGCGCGGCTGGATCGGCTCGGTCTGGTCAACGACCGCCTGATCGCGGTGCACATGACCCAGCTGACCGATGCGGAAATCCACCTGTGCGCCGAGCGTGGTGTCAGCGTGGTGCATTGCCCGGAATCGAACCTGAAGCTGGCCTCCGGTTTCTGCCCGGCCTGCGCCCTGCAGCGTGCTGGCGTGAACCTGGCGATAGGCACCGACGGCTGCGCCAGCAACAATGACCTGGACATGTTCAGCGAGAACCGCACTGCGGCGATCCTGGCCAAGGCCGTGGCCGACGACGCCACCGCGCTGGATGCAGCCACCACGCTGCGCGCCTCCGCCCTGGGCGGTGCCCGCGCGCTGGGCTTCGGCGAGCGCATCGGCTCGATCGAAGTCGGCAAGCAGGCCGACCTGGTCTGCGTTGACCTCTCGGCGCTGGAAACCCAGCCGCTGCACAACGTGCTGTCGCAGCTGGTGTACGCCACCGGCCGCCAGCAGGTCAGCGACGTCTGGATCGCCGGCAAGCCGAAGCTGGTGCAGCGCGAGCTGGTCGGCATGGACCTGCCGGGCATCATCGCCAACGCGCGCCAGTGGCGCGAGCGCATCCGTCATATCCGCGCCTGATCCCTGGCGCCGCAAGGACCCCTCATGACTGCCCCCCACGCTTCTTCCAATTTCGATCAGGCCGAGCTGGACAAGTTCGCCGCGCTGGCCAACCGCTGGTGGGACGCTGACGGCCCGCAGAAGCCGTTGCATGCGCTGAATCCGGTGCGCCTGAAGTACGTGGCCGATCGCGTGCCGCTGCGCGGCGCACGCGTGCTCGACATCGGTTGCGGTGGCGGCCTGTTGAGCGAAGCGCTGGCCCAGGCCGGCGCCGACGTCACCGCCATCGACCTGGCCCCGGAACTGGTCAAGGTCGCGCGGCTGCATGCGCTGGAAAGCGGCGCCAAGCTCGACTACCGCGTCCAGGCCGCCGAGGACCTGGCTGCCGAGCAGCCGGGCAGTTTCGATGTGGTCACCTGCATGGAAATGCTCGAGCACGTGCCCGATCCGGGCGCGATCATCGAGGCCTGCAAGCGGCTGCTGAAGCCGGGCGGCCACCTGTTCCTGTCGACCATCAACCGCACCGCTGCCGCATTCGCGGTGGCGATTGTTGGCGCCGAGTACGTGGCGCGGCTGCTGCCCAAGGGCACGCACCACTACCAGGAATTCATCAAGCCGGCCGAGCTGGCACGCTGGCTGCGCGAGGCCGACATGCAGCTGGTGGATGTCAGCGGCATGGCCTACGAGCCGTGGCGCAACCATGCCCGCCTGAGCAGCCGCACCGACATCAACTACCTCGCCTACGCGGTCAAGCCGGCATGACCTCTGCCCGCTTCCCGCGCGCGGTGCTGTTCGATCTGGACGGCACCCTGCTGGACAGCGCGCCGGACTTCGTCGCCACGTGTGATGCGATGCTGGCCGAGCGTGGCCGTGCGCCGATCGATCCGGCACTGCTGCGCCCGGTGGTGTCCAAGGGCTCGCGCGCGATGGTCTCGGCAGCCTTCCCCGAACTGGACACGGCGGCGCGTGATGCGCTGATTCCGGAGTTCCTGCAGCGCTACGAGGCGTTGATCGGCCAGCATGCGGTGCTGTTCGATGGCGTGGCCGGCATGCTTGCTGCACTGGATGCCGCCGGTACGGTGTGGGGCATCGTCACCAACAAGCCCGAGTACCTGGCGCGCCTGATCCTGCCGCAGCACGGCTGGCAGCAGCGCTGTGCGGTGCTGGTGGGTGGTGACAGCCTGGCCGAGCGCAAGCCGCATCCGCTGCCGCTGCTGCACGCGGCGCAGGCGATCGCCGTTGCCGCCGAAGACTGCGTGTACGTGGGCGACGACGAGCGCGACATCATCGCCGCGCGTGCCGCGGCCATGCCGTCGGTGGCGGCACTGTGGGGCTATCGCCTGCACAGCGACGACCCGCTGGCCTGGCAGGCCGACGTGCTGGTCGAGAACGCCGGACTTCTGCAACTGGCCAGTCTCTGGCCGACCCGGCCGGCAGCCCCGGCCCAGCCGTAAGGAATGACGTAGTGAGCAGTACCGCGCTGGACAGTTTCCTCGACAAGTGGCGCAGCCGTTGGCCGGAATGGTCGGTGGCCGCCCCGTTCGTGGCCGAATCGCAACGCGAGCTTGCGGTGGCGTGGTTCGCGCTGCTGCAGGAATTCGACGACATGCTCAACACCGGCGGCGATCCGTTGCCGGCCGACGCCAAGCTGGCGTGGTGGGGCGAGGAGCTGCGCAGCTGGGCTGCGCATCGTTCGCGCCACCCGTTGGGTCGTTTGCTGGAACCGGTGCGTGCGCCGTGGGCGCAGCTGGCCGAAGCGCTGCCGGATCTGGTTGAAGCGCGCACCGTCGCACTGGATGCGGCCAGTGCCGAGCGCGCGCTGGCCAACTACGCCGACGCGGTTGCCGCGGTGGAAGCGGCGCTGTTCAACGACAAGCCGCGCACCGGCGCCGGTCGTGCGGTGCAGCTGCAGACCCTGGCCCAGCGCCTGCAGGATGCCGGCGTGGCCGGTGTGCCGCGCAGCCTGCTGGACGGTGATGCCAGCAGCGCCGCGCAGCGCTGGGCGCAGCATCTGTTGAAGGGGTGGGGCACCCGCGTGCCAGGCCCGCGCCCGCGCCGTGTGTGGTCCAGTCTGGCGCGCGCCCGCGTGGCGGCGCAGGCCGCAGGCAAGCCGATTGAAGCTACTCCCGTGCGCACCCTGCTGCGCGTGTGGTGGGCTGCCCGCGGTTGATCGATCGGCCCTGCTGACTGCTTCTGGAGGGTGAGGACCTTGGTCCGCACGCTCCATGAGGTTGTGCCGACCAAGGTCGGCACCTACTACAGCGCATTGCGCGCGTTACTTACGTTCCAGCACCAGCAGCGGGTCGATACGGGTATCGAACCAGTTCATGCCCCAGTGCAGGTGTGGCCCAGTGGCGCGACCGGTGGCACCGACCGCAGCGATCACCTGGCCCTGTTCCACCCGGTCGCCGACCTTTACGTCGATGCGCGACAGGTGCAGGAAGTTGGAGCTGACCCCGAAGCCGTGGTCGAGCAGCAGCGTGCCGCCGGTCAGGTACAGGTCCGGGCCGGCGAAGGTGACGATGCCGGCGGCCGGTGCCTTCACCGGGGTGCCGGTCGGCACCGCGATGTCCATGCCGGAATGACCGGCGCCAGGCTGGCCGTTGTACACGCGCGCGTTGCCGAAGCGGCCGCTGATACGGCCCTGCACCGGCCAGATGAAGGTCTGGGTGAAATCGGTACGTTCGTCATCGCGGGCACGTGCCGCGGTCACCTGCGCCTGTTCGCGCTTGATCCGTTCGGCAATGGCCGGCGGCGGATTGACCGTCTTCGGTGGCACGCCGTTGACCCGCTCGGTCGGCCAGTCGCGCGGCGTCACCGCAATGGTCGCGGTCTCGCTGCCACCATCGGGGCGTTGCACCTGTACGCGCAGCGGGCCCTTCTCGTCGCGGCCGATGCCGAACACCACGCTGCCATAGCCGCTCACCCGCAGCTGGCGGCCGGCGTACTGTACGCGGCTGCCGGCGGGTACCTTGCCGATCACCAGCGCGCCCTGCGACGCGCTGGCCGGAAACACCACGTGGCTGTCGATCAGGCTGCCGATGCCATCCTGCGCCTGCGCCTGGGGTGCGGTGAGCAGGGGCGCGGCCAGCAGCAGCGCCCCGATCATCAGTGCCGAACGCATCAGCGGTCGTAGGTCATGCGCTGGCCGACGGGCTTGCCCACCAGCTTGCTGCCGTCCCACACCAGCTGGCCGTTGACCCAGGTGGAGGCCACGCGCGAACGGAAGGTGGTGCCTTCAAACGGCGACCAGCCGCACTTGGACAGCACGTCCTCGCGCTTGACCGTGAACGGCACGTCTTCGACCAGCACCAGGTCGGCGAAGTAGCCTTCGCGCAGGAAGCCGCGCTCTTCCACGTCGAACAGTTGTGCCGGTGCGTGTGCGAACTTCTGCACCACCTGCTCGCGGGTCAGCTTGCCTTCGTGCACGCGCTCCAGCGCGGCCACCAGTGCGTACTGCACCAGCGGCAGGCCCGACGGCGCCTGCGCGTAGGGCTTCTGCTTTTCTTCCCAGGTGTGCGGCGCATGGTCGGTGGCCAGCACGTCCAGCACGTCGTCGGCCAGCGCAGCGGTGATCGCCTCGCGGTCGGACACTTCCTTGATCGCCGGGTTGCACTTGATCAGGTTGCCCTTGGTCGCGTAATCCGGGCGCGCGAAGTGCAGGAAGTGCACGCAGGTTTCAGCGGTGATCTGCTTGCGGCTGCCGTCGGCGCGGATCAGCGGGCCCTTCTCGAACAGCGCCAGTTCGTCGGCGGTGGAGATGTGCAGCACATGCAGGCGGGTGCCGTGCTTGCGCGCCAGCGACATCGCCAGGCGGGTCGACTTGATGCAGGCCTCGCGCGAACGGATGTCCGGATGCATGTCCGGGGTCAGCGCGTCGCCGTATTTTTCCTGGAAGGCCTTCAGGTTGGCATCGATCATCGGCGTGTCTTCGCAGTGCGTGATGATCGGGGTCGGGCATTCGCGGAAGATCGCATCCAGCGTTTCCGGGTTGTCCACCAGCATGTTGCCGGTGGAGGCGCCCATGAACACCTTTACGCCCGGGGCCTTCTTCGGGTCCAGCGCACGGATCGCGTCCAGGTTGTCATTGCTGGCGCCGTGGTAGAAGCCGTAGTTGGCCCAGGCGCGGCCGCGCGCCAGTTCGTACTTGGCTTCGAGGATGGTCGAATCCAGGGTCGGCGGGTTGGTGTTGGGCATGTCCATGAAGCTGGTCAGGCCACCGGCCACGGCCGCCGCCGATTCGCTGGCGATGTCGCCCTTGTGGGTCAGGCCCGGTTCGCGGAAGTGCACCTGGTCATCGATCATGCCAGGCAGCAGCCAGCGTCCGGCCGCGTCCACCACCTGCTCGCCATCGCGCGGCGCCAGCCCACTGCCGATCTGCGCGATGCGGCCGTTCTCGATGCGCAGGTCGCCGTCGAAGGTGCGGCCTTCGTTGACCATCCGGGCGTTGGTGATGAGGGTGGAGGACATGTCAGTGTTTTCCTGTGCAACGGCAAGAGGGGGCGTGGGTGGATTCGGGCACCGGGTCGAAGCCGCCGGGATGGAACGGATGGCAGCGGCCCAGCCGGCGCGCAGCCAGCCAGCTGCCGCGCAGCGGACCGTGTCGGGAGATGGCGTCCATCGCGTATTCAGAACAGCTCGGCACGAAACGGCAACGCGGCCCCAGCAGGGGGCTGATGAAGCGCTTGTAGAAGCGCAGCAGGGCAATGAGCAGGCGCGAGATCACCCAGTCATCTTATGCCAGTTGGCATGAAGGCCGCATTTGTGCAGGATGGGCCGTTGGTCGCATGTCGCCGATGGCCTGCGACCGGTACCAGCACCTTCGGGTGCTGGCCAGGTTCCGTACCGCGCAAGGCGGTCCGTGTTCGTCGGACTGCCTCCAAGGGCGCCTTGACTCCAGGACTGAATGGAGCAGGGGGTCGAGGTTGCTGCTGCGGGTCGGGTAGGCTATAAAGGCCCGCTTTCCCGGGCCCCGGGGAATCCAAGGAAGAGCGTTTCGTGGCTGCTAAAAAAACTGCAAAGAAGGCCGCAACGGCCGCCAAGAAAACCGCCAAGCCTGTTGTGAAGAAGTTGGCGGCAAAGCCCGTTGCCAAGAAACCGGCCAGCAAGCCGGCGACCAAGGCAGCGTCCTCGCAACCGGCGGCCAGGAAGGCCACCGCAAAGAAAACGCCGGTCAAGGCAACCAAGCCGGTGGCGAAGAAGGCTGCTGCGCCCGCCAAGGCCAAGCCTGCCGCTGCCAGCAAGAAGGCGCCGGTGGTGAAGAAGGCCGCCAGCAAGGCCGCGCCGGTGAAGAAGGCCGCCGCCAAGCCGGTGGCGAAGAAGGCAGCAGCCAAGCCGGCGCCGAAGGCGGTGGTGAAGAAGGCTGCGGTCAAGCCGGTCGCCAAGCCTGCGGCAAAGAAGGTCGCTGCAGCTAAACCGGTTGCCACGCCTGCCGCTGTAAAGAAGGTTGCCAAGAATGTTGCCGCGCCGGTCGTCAAGCCGGCCCCGGCCCCAGTAGTGAAGTCCGCACCGAAGCCTGCTGCCAAGCCGGCTCCGGCCAAGCCTGTCCCGGCCAAGACCGTGGCAGTGGCAGCAGCCCAACCGGCTTCCAAGCCGGCCCCGGCCGCCGCTTCTGCCGCTTCGAAGGCCCCGCAATCCAAGAATCCCGTGCCCGTTTCGAAATCGCCTGCCAAAACCGCCGTGAAATCCGATTCCGCCCCGAAGACCGTGTCGCGCCCTGTCGGCAAGGTTGCCGTGGCCGTCGCCGCCCGCTCGGCTGCACCGGCCCCGCGCAGCAAGTACAAGGTGGTCGAGTACAAGACCGACGAGGCCACCGGCCGCCCGATCCTGCCGGCTGGCTACAAGCCGTCCTCGGAAGAGGAATACATGAGCCCGCTGCAGCAGGAGTACTTCCGTCAGCGTCTGCAGAACTGGCGCGCGGACCTGGTGGAAGAGTCCAAGCAGACCATCGAGAATCTTCGTGAGGAAGTGCGTGACATCGGCGACGAAGCCGAGCGCGCGACCCGCGAGACCGAGAACTCGCTGGAACTGCGTACCCGCGACCGCTACCGCAAGCTGATCGGCAAGATCGACAGCACCCTGAAGCGCCTGGAAGCGGGCGACTACGGTTACTGCGTCGACACCGGCGAAGAAATCGGCCTGGAGCGCCTGGAAGCGCGCCTCACCGCCGAACGCACCATCGACGCCCAGGAGCGTTGGGAGCACCTGCAGAAGCAGCAGGGCGACTGATTCCTGATTGTTGTCTGGTCATGCATAAAACCCGGCTTCGGCCGGGTTTTTTGTTGGGGGTGGTTGGCTGGGTAGAACGGCGCCTTCCGGGTATCGGAGGGAGCCTGCGGGTGGGTCCGATGTAGAGTCGAGTCCACGCTCGGCTCAGGCCGAAGCCGGAGGGCAAGGAAGAGCAAAAGCAAAAGTAAAAGCAGCCAAGCATGGCTTGGCTCTACCAGGAGCGGTCATGCGTGCGCTCGCGGCTGTTGGGTCCGCCTTGTAGCGAGCCGAGCACCGCAGGGGAATCAGGGGCGAAGAGGCGCGGGTGTCCGAGCGAAGCGAGTTCCGCGCCGTCCCCTGATTCGCCGAGGAGCGCAGGGCACCGGTGCGCAGCACCGGCTCGCGGATGGCGGAGCGTTTCTTTGGTTACTTTCTTTTCGCGAAAAGAAAGTGACAAGCCCAATCATCGAGGGAGAGCAACGGCCCCAGCCAAACGCCCGGCGCCGCCGAATCCGCTGTTCGCAGCGTCACTGCAGGTCGCGAAGATTCAGTTTCCGCAATGTCGGGTTCTTCCACGCGGTGATCCCGGCCACGCTCAGCACGGCGAACCCACCCAGCACCACGGCCGGCACCAGGCCGAGCAGCTTCGCCATCGTGCCGGCATAGAACGCGCCCAGCTCGTTGGACGAACTGATGAAGATGCCGTTGATCGACGACACCCGTCCGCGCATCTCTTCCGGCGTGGCCAACTGCAGGATGGTCGAGCGGATCACCACCGAGACGCCATCGAAGGCGCCGTAGAACAGCAGGATCAGCGCCGACAGCCAGAAGTGCTGCGACAGTCCGAAGCTGATCACGCACAGGCCGAAGCCGGCCACCGCGAACAGCAGCACGCGGCCTGCATTGCGATGCAGCGGGTGGCGGGCCAGCCACAGGCCCACGCACACCGAACCGAGCGCCGGCATCGCGCGCAGGATGCCCAGGCCTTCCGGGCCGTGGTGCAGGATTTCGTGCAGGAAGGCCGGCAGCATCGCCACCACGCCGCCCAGCAGCACCGAGAACATGTCCAGCGCCATCGCGCCGACCATGATCCGGTTGCCGACCACGAAGCGCGCGCCTTCGGCGATGCTCTTGAAGATCGGCGCGGCCGGACCGGTGTGCACTGGCTCTTCCACTTTCAGCATGGCCAGGCAGGCCATCGCCACCAGTGCGAAGGCAGTCGCCACGGCATAGGACAGGCCCTTGCCGCCGAAGCCGACCAGCACGCCGCCCAGCGCCGGGCCGGCAACCATGCCGGCCTGGAACACCACCGCGCCGAGTCCGGCGCCACGCGCGAACTGGTCGCGGGCCAGCACGCGGGCGAACAGTGCGTTGTAGATCGGCGACAGGAACGCACGGACCATGCCGGTCAGGGCGATGGCCGCATAGATCGGCCATACCCCTTCAAACGGCAGCCAGCCCGTGGCGACGCCGGTCAGCATCAGCGCCGTGGCGATCAACCCGGAACAGGCCACCATGCCCAGCCGGCGCCGTGGCAGGTGGTCGACCAGATAGCCGGCGAACGGCGCCACGCAGAAGAACGGCAGCACCTCGGCCAGGCCGACCAGGCCCAGCGAGAACGGATTGCGGGTGACTTCGTAGATGTGCCAGCCGACGGTGACCGCGACCACCTGGTAGGACAGCATCGCGAAGATGCGGTAGGCCAGCAGCTTGGCGAAACCGGGCCGGGACAGCAGGCCCAGCGCGGTGTCTTCGGCTGTGGCAGGCTCGCTCACGATGGGTCGCGCTGCAGCTGGGCCTGCGCGGTCTCGCGGATGAAGGCCAGCATCGCCGCCACGCCGTTGCTGCGGGTGGGGGAGAGGTGTCGGGCCAGGCCGATGTCCTGGATGTAGCTGGGCTCGGTATCCAGGATCTCCTGCGCCGAGCGCCCCGAGTACACGCGCAGGGCCAGGAAGATCAGGCCGGAGACGATGGCCGAATCACTGATGGCGTGGAAGCGCAGCGACTGTGCGTTGCCTTCCGGCACGATCCAGACCATGGACTGGCAGCCGAGCAGGCGGTGCTCTTCGGTCTTCCATTCGTCCGGGAAGGCGGGCAGCTTGCGGCCGAGGTCGATCAGGTACTGGTAGCGCTCGGACCAGTCGCCGAAGAAGCCGAATTCCTCGGCGATGGCGGCCTGGGCCTCGGCAGCGGTGGGTTCAAGCGGGAACGGGGAGTCGGTCACAACAGTCTCTACGGTGGGGCGTGGCCGGCGTACCGGCCACGGGGCAGGGCAGGTCAGCCGCGCTTGCGCGACCAGCGCACGCCCTGCGGGGTGTCTTCCAGCACGATGCCTTCGGCGGCCAGCTGGTCGCGGATGGCATCGGAACGGGCGAAGTCGCGCGCCTTCTTGGCAGCGGCACGCTCGTCGATCAGGCCCTGGATGCGCGCATCGTCGCCGTCATCGCCAGCGGCGGTGCCGAACCACTGTGCCGGGTCGGCCTGCAGCAGGCCCAGGGCCAGGCCGGCACCGAGCAGCTCGCCCTTCAGGCGCGCCTGTTCGGCCGGGTCGGTGGCTCGGCGTGCGTCGGCAGCGATGCGGGCCACTTCGGCCAGCGCCTGCGGGGTGTTCAGGTCGTCATCCAGGGTCGCCTCGACCGTGGCCGGGATCACCACGACCGCCTCGACCGACGCCAGTTCGCGCAGGGTGCCGTACAGGCGATCCAAGGTGCGCACCGACTGCTCGATCAGGCCATCGGACCAGTCCAGCGGCTGCCGGTAGTGGGCCGACAGCAGGGCCAGGCGCAGCGCTTCCGGCGGATGCTGGCGCACCAGGTCGTGCACGCGCTCGATGTTGCCCAGCGACTTGCTCATCTTGGCGCCGCCGAAGTTGAGCATGCCGTTGTGCAGCCAGAAACGAGCGAAGATCTTGCCGCCGTGGGCGCATTCGCTCTGCGCAAGCTCGTTTTCGTGGTGCGGGAACTGCAGGTCGACGCCACCGGCATGGATGTCGATGGTCTCGCCCAGATGAGCGGCGGCCATTGCCGAGCATTCGATATGCCAGCCCGGACGGCCACGACCCCAGGGCGACGCCCAGCCGGGCAGGTCGTCGCTGGACGGCTTCCACAGCACGAAATCACCCGGGTCGCGCTTGTACGGGGCCACGTCGACGCGGGCGCCGGCCAGCATTTCGTCCGGGTCGCGGCGCGAGAGCTTGCCGTAGCCTTCGAAGCTGGCCACCGCGAACAGCACGTGGCCTTCGGCGGCGTAGGCATGACCATTGGCGATCAGCTGCTCGATCATGGTGATGATCTGCGGAATGTGCGCGGTCACCTCCGGCTCGATATCCGGCGGCACCACGCCCAGCGCGGCCATGTCTTCACGGTAGGCGGCGGCGAACCTGTCGGTGATGGTGCTGATCGGCACCCCCTGCTCACGCGCGGCGGTGTTGATCTTGTCGTCCACGTCGGTGATGTTGCGCGCGTAGCGCAGGCCACCGAAACGGCGCCGCAGCAGGTCGGCCAGCACGCCGAACACCACCGGGCCACGGGCGTTGCCGATGTGCACGTAGTTGTAGACCGTGGGGCCGCACACATACAGGGTCGGACAGGCCGGGTCGAGCGGGGTGAACGGTTCGAGCTGGCGAGTCAGGTTGTTGTGCAGGCGCAGGGTCATGGGGCTGTGGCTGGGGGACAAGCCTGTGATTTTAGAACGTGTCGGCCCCCTTTGGGGGCACCGCCTGCCACCGGTGGACGCCGGGTCCGTCCAAGGTGGGGTGGGCAGGAGCAGCGTGGACGGGTAATGTTCAGCCCCTTGCGCTCGCCACTGCCTACACTATTGCCGTGTCCTTGCTCCCTTCGCCAATGAAATCCACCGCGTTGCTGACCCTGGCCTGCCTGTCGGCGCTGGCCGCCGTGGCCCAGGCGCAGGAGGCCGAGCCCCGCAACCGGGTGGTGATCGTGGAGAACGTGAAGTTCGACTACGCGCAGGTGCTGAACGTCGAGCCCGTGTTCCAGACCCTGCGCGCGACCCGCACCGAAGAACACTGCGAGCCGGTCTCGACCCGGACCCTGGCGCCGGTCAATGTCACCGGTGAGGAGCCGGTTGAGGACAAGGGCCGGATCAGCCGCTTCTGGGACTCGGTGCGCTCGATGTTCAAGCGCAGCGATGAAGAGGTCTCCGAGGACACCGCCGCCGAGTCACCCGCCCCGGCGCCGGCACCGGCCAACAATGGCCCGATGCTGACCCGTGACTGCCGTATCGTGCCGGTGGGGCGTGAATTCCGCAGGCCCATCGCCTACGACGTGGATTACGTCTACAAGGGCACCAAGTACCGCTCACGGCTGCCGGAAGACCCCGGCAACCGGCTCAAGATCCGGGTGTCGATCACCCCTTGGGTCGGCCCCGAGCAGGGCGCCACGGGCAATCCCTGATTCTGCGACCCCGGCCCCTTGCGTCGGCCCCGGCCGCATGCAAAGATGGTTGACCATGAAGCTCACCGACTTCCAGCACGACAGCAGCGCAGCCCGACAGGCGTCGGGCATGACCTCGCGTGCGCGTCGACCGGAACCCCACATTCTCGCTGGGTAACCGGAGCTTTTTGCTGTTCGTCCGAAAAAAACCCAGCCGCCCGGCTGGGTTTTTTCGTTTCTGCGTTCTGAAAGCTGCAACTGCAACCTTTTCGTTCCACCTTTGCTTCCTGTTTTCCCTTCCACCGCGTCGAACCCGGCGCCGCCACGCAAGGAAAGATGATGTCCCCCAAGCACTTCCTGAACACCCAGGACTGGAGCCGCAGCGATCTCGACGCGCTGCTGACCCAGGCCGCGCTGTTCAAGCGCAACAAGCTCGGCGACCAGCTCAAGGGCAAGTCGATCGCGCTGGTGTTCTTCAACCCGTCCATGCGCACCCGCACCAGCTTCGAACTGGGCGCGTTCCAGCTGGGTGCCCACGCGGTGGTGCTGCAGCCGGGCAAGGATGCGTGGCCGATCGAGTTCAACCTCGGCACGGTGATGGATGGCGATACCGAAGAGCACATCGCTGAAGTGGCCAAGGTGCTGGGCCGTTACTGCGACATCATCGCCGTGCGCGCGTTCCCCAAGTTCATCGACTGGGCCTACGACCGCCAGGACATCGTCCTCAACAGCTTCGCCAAGTATTCGCCGGTGCCGGTCATCAACATGGAGACCATCACCCATCCGTGCCAGGAGCTGGCCCACATCATGGCCCTGCAGGAGCACTTCGGCGCCCAGGACCTGCGTGGCAAGAAGTACGTGCTGACCTGGACCTACCACCCCAAGCCGCTGAACACCGCCGTGGCCAACTCGGCGCTGACCATCGCCACCCGCATGGGCATGGACGTGACCCTGCTGTGCCCGACCGCCGACTACATCCTCGACGACCGCTACATGGGCTGGGCCGAGCAGAACGTGGCCGAGAGCGGCGGTTCGCTGAAGATCAGCCATGACATCGACAGCGCCTACGCCGGCGCCGACGTGGTCTATGCCAAGAGCTGGGGCGCGCTGCCGTTCTTCGGCAACTGGGAGCCGGAAAAGCCGATCCGCGACCAGTTCAAGCACTTCATCGTGGACGAGCGGAAGATGGCGCTGACCAACAACGGTGTGTTCAGCCACTGCCTGCCGCTGCGCCGCAACGTCAAGGCCACCGATGCGGTGATGGATTCGCCGCAGTGCATCGCCATCAACGAAGCCGAGAACCGCCTGCACGTGCAGAAGGCGATCATGGCCGCGGTTGCCGGGCGCTGATTGTTTTTTGATCAAGCATCAGTCGAGCATGGCTCGACTCTACACAACCTGATTGGACATTACCCCCATGAGCAAAGACGTCGTTCTCGCCTTCTCCGGCGGCCTGGATACCAGCTTCTGCGTGCCGTACCTGCAGGAGCGCGGCTACAACGTGCACACCGTGTTCGCCGACACCGGCGGCGTGGATGATGAAGAGCGCGATTTCATCGAAAAGCGCGCCGCCGAGCTGGGCGTGGCCAGCCACGTTACCGTCAACGGTGGCCCGGCCATCTGGGAAGGCTTCGTCAAGCCGTTCGTGTGGGCCGGTGAAGGCTACCAGGGCCAGTACCCGCTGCTGGTCTCGGACCGCTACCTGATCGTCGATGCCGCGCTGAAGCGTGCCGCCGAACTGGGCACCAACATCATCGCCCACGGCTGCACCGGCATGGGCAACGACCAGGTCCGCTTCGACCTGGCCGTGAAGGCCCTGGGCGACTACCAGATCATCGCGCCGATCCGCGAGATCCAGAAGGAACACACCCAGACCCGCGCCTACGAGCAGAAGTACCTGGAAGAGCGTGGCTTCGGCGTGCGCGCCAAGCAGCAGGCCTACACCATCAACGAGAACCTGCTGGGCCTGACCATGTCCGGCGGCGAGATCGACCGTTGGGAAGCCCCGGGCGAGGGCGCCCGTGGCTGGTGCGCACCGCGGAGCGAGTGGCCGGAACAGGCCCTGACCGTGACCCTGAAGTTCGTCGAAGGCGAAGCCGTCGAACTGAACGGCAAGGCGCTGCCGGGTGACCAGATCCTGGCCCAGCTCAACAAGCTGTTCGCTCCGTACGGCGTTGGCCGCGGCGTCTACACCGGCGACACCGTGATCGGCCTGAAGGGTCGCATCGTGTTCGAGGCGCCGGGCCTGGTCTCGCTGCTGGCCGCGCACCGCGCGCTGGAAGACGCCGTGCTGACCAAGCAGCAGAACCGCTTCAAGCCGGACGTGGCACGCAAGTGGGTGGAGCTGGTGTACGAAGGCTTCTACCACGACCCGCTGAAGACCGACATCGAAGCGTTCCTGAAGTCCTCGCAGGCCAAGGTCAACGGTGAAGTGGTGCTGGAAACGCGTGGTGGCCGCGTCGACGCAGTGGCGGTGAAGTCGCCGCACCTGCTCAACACCAAGGGTGCCACCTACGCGCAGTCGGCCGACTGGGGCGTGGAAGAGGCCGAGGGCTTCATCAAGCTGTTCGGCATGAGTTCGACGCTTTACGCGCAAGTCAACCGCTGAGCGGTTGACCACGCATTCCACCTCAACCCTGCGCCGTTGGCGCGCCCCCTTCAACAAGAAGGGGGCTCTCCACCAGACGCATTTCGGTAGCGCCGGGCCATGCCCGGCGGAATCCCACAGGATTGTTGATTCATGCTTGAACAGACGCTCGATCACCTGCAGGCGCTGGTGTCCTTCGACACCCGCAACCCGCCGCGTGCGATCACCACCGGTGGCATCTTCGATTACCTGCGCGCGAACCTGCCCGGCTTCAACGTCGAGGTGATCGACCATGGCGCCGGTGCGGTCAGCCTGTACGCCGTGCGCGGGACGCCGAAGTACCTGTTCAACGTACACCTGGATACCGTGCCCGATTCGCCGCACTGGAGTGCCGACCCGCACGTGATGCGCCGCCTGGACGACCGCGTGGTCGGTCTGGGCGTGTGTGACATCAAAGGCGCGGCCGCCGCACTGGTGGCCGCAGCCAATGCCAGCGACGGTGACGCGGCCTTCCTGTTCTCCAGCGATGAAGAAGCCAACGATCCGCGCTGCATCGCTGCGTTCCTGGCCCGTGGCCTGCCGTATGAAGCGGTGCTGGTGGCCGAGCCGACCATGAGCGAGGCGGTGCTGGCGCACCGTGGCATCAGCTCGGTGCTGATGCAGTTCGCTGGCCGCGCGGGGCATGCCTCGGGCAAGCAGGATGCCGCCGCCAGCGCGCTGCACCAGGCCATGCGCTGGGGCAACCGCGCGCTGGACCATGTGGAATCGCTGGCGTCGGCGCGCTTCGGCGGGCTGACCGGCCTGCGCTTCAATATCGGCCGCGTCGAAGGTGGCATCAAGGCCAACATGATCGCACCCGCTGCCGAAGTGCGCTTCGGTTTCCGTCCGCTGCCGTCGATGGATATCGATGCGTTGCTGGTGACCTTTGCCGGTTTTGCCGAACCGGAAGCGGCGCTGTTCACCGAAACCTTCCGTGGCCCCAGCCTGCCGGCCGGTGACATCGCCGAGGCCGAGAACCGCCGCCTGCTGGCACGCGACGTGGCCGATGCGCTGGAGCTGCCGATCGGCAATGCCGTGGACTTCTGGACCGAGGCCTCGCTGTTCTCGGCCGGTGGCTACACCACGCTGGTGTTCGGCCCGGGTGACATCGCCCAGGCCCACACCGCCGACGAGTTCGTGACGCTGGAGCAGCTGCAGCGCTACACCGACGCCGTGCACCGCATCATCGCCGCCGGCGCCTGATTCTTCCCTTCTTGACGAAACCGAAATGTCTCCTGCCCTCCAGCCCCACCGCCAGACCCGCCAGACCATCGTGCGCCTGCTTTCCAGCATGGCCAGCGCGAAGGAGATCAGCCAGTACCTCAAGCGCTTTTCGCAGCTGGACGCCAAGCGCTTCGCCGTGGTCAAGGTCGGCGGCGCGGTGCTGCGCGACGACCTCGACGCGCTGACCTCCTCGCTGTCGTTCCTGCAGGAGGTCGGGCTGACCCCGATCGTGCTGCACGGCGCCGGCCCGCAGCTGGATGCCGAGTTGTCGGCCGCCGGCATCGAGAAGCAGACCGTGAACGGCCTGCGCGTGACCTCGCCGGAAGCGCTGGCGATCGTGCGCCGGGTGTTCCAGCAGTCCAACCTGCGCCTGGTCGAGGCGCTGCAGCAGAACGGCGCGCGCGCCACCTCGATCACCGGTGGCGTGTTCGAGGCCGAGTACCTGGACGTGGACACCTACGGCCTGGTCGGCGAGGTGAAGAAGGTCAACCTGGCACCGATCGAGGCCAGCCTGCGTGCCGGCTCGATCCCGGTCATCACCAGCCTGGGTGAAACCGCCGGCGGCCAGATCCTCAACGTCAACGCCGACTTTGCCGCCAACGAACTGGTGCAGGAGCTGCAGCCGTACAAGATCATCTTCCTGACCGGCACCGGCGGCCTGCTGGACGAGCAGGGCAATGTGATCGATTCGATCAACCTGTCGACCGAGTACGACCACCTGATCGCGCAGCCGTGGATCCACGGCGGCATGAAGGTGAAGATCGAACAGATCAAGGATCTGCTTGATCGCCTGCCGCTGGAATCGTCGGTGTCGATCACCCGTCCCGCCGACCTGGCCAAGGAACTGTTCACCCACAAGGGCTCGGGCACGCTGGTACGCAAGGGCGAGAAAGTATTGCGCGCCACCGCCTGGGACGAACTGGATCTGCCGCGCCTGAAGGGCCTGATCGAATCCAGTTTCGGCCGCATCCTGGTGCCTGACTATTTCCAGAAGACCAAACTGCTGCGTGCCTATGTCAGCGAGAACTACCGCACCGCGGTGATCCTCACCGACGAGGCAGAGGGCGTGTACCTGGACAAGTTCGCCGTGCTCGACGACGCGCAGGGTGAAGGCCTCGGTCGTGCGGTCTGGAACGTAATGCTGGAGGAAACCCCGCAGCTGTTCTGGCGCTCGCGCCATGGCAACCCGATCAACCACTTCTACTACGCCGAGTCCGATGGCTGCTACAAGCAGGATCAGTGGAAGGTGTTCTGGTTCGGTGCCGATGGCATCGACCGGATCAAGACCTATGTCGATCATTGCGCGCAGCGCACCCCGAGCCTGCAGGGCTGAGCGATGAGCAACCTCGATGCCTGGAACACGGTTCCCACCCTGCGCGGCCAGCACGTAACCCTGCAGCCGCTGCAGATGGAGCACGTGCCGGGCCTGCGCGATGCGCTTGAAGGCAGCGGCCTGGACCAGCTCTGGTACACCCAGGTGCCGTCACCGCAGCGGGTCGAGCACTATGTGCAGGCCGCGCTGCAGGCGCAGGCTGAAGGCAAGGTGCTGCCCTTCGTGATCCGCGATGCGGCGGGTGAGATCATCGGCAGCACGCGCTTCTACGACATGGATGCCGGCGTGCCCAAGCTCAGTCTCGGCTACACCTGGTACGCGCCGCGCGTGCAGCGCACCGGCGCCAACACCGAAGCCAAGCTGTTGCTGCTGCAGCACGCCTTCGAGGCCATGGGCTGCATCAGCGTGGTGCTGGAAACCAGCTGGTTCAACTTCACTTCGCGCACCGCCATCGCCCGCCTCGGCGCCAAGCAGGACGGCGTGCTGCGCAACCACAAGCGGCATGCCGACGGCACGCCGCGCGACACCGTCATCTTCTCCATCATCGATGCGGAATGGCAGGGCGTGAAGCGCCACCTGCAGTACCGCCTGGACAGTCACGCATGAACGATTCGACTTTCACCCTGGGTATCGTCGGTGCCCGCGGCCATACCGGTGCCGAGCTGATCAAGCTGGTGGCCGCCCATCCGCGGCTGAAACTGGCTTTCGTCTCCTCGCGTGAGCGCGCCGGGCAGCGCCTGTCCGATCACCATCCGGAATTCCAGGGTGACCTGCAGTACGAGAACCTGGACGCCGACGCGGTGGCCGCCAAGGGCGTGGATGCGGTGATCCTGGCCCTGCCCAATGGCCTGGCCGCGCCGTTCGTGGCCGCGCTTGAAGCTGCGAAGCCGGACACTGTCATCGTCGACCTGTCGGCCGATTACCGCTTCGACAACAGCTGGTACTACGGCCTGCCGGAGCTGACCCGTGGCCGCTACAACGGCCAGAAGCACATCAGCAACCCGGGCTGCTATGCCACCGCGATGCAGCTGGCGGTGCATCCGCTGCTGGACCTGCTGGCCGGCCCGCCGCAGTGCTTCGGTGTCTCCGGCTACTCCGGTGCCGGTACCACGCCGTCGGACAAGAACAACGTCGAACTGCTGGCCGACAACCTGATGCCGTATGCGCTGACCAACCACGTGCACGAGCGCGAAGTGTCCGTGCAGCTGGGCGTGGCGGTCGAGTTCATGCCGCACGTCGCGCCGCATTTCCGTGGAATCACGCTCACCGCCAATCTATGGCTGAACCGGGTGCAGACCCGCGAGCAGATCGTCGAGCGCTTCCAGCAGGCCTATGCCGGCGAACCCCTGATCGAAGTGGTGGATGAAGCGCCGTGGGTCAGCCGCATTGCCGGTCGCCACGGTGCCCAGGTCGGTGGCTTCACCCTGGCCCCGGGCGGCAAGCGGGTCGTGGTGGTGGCGACGCTGGACAACCTGCTCAAGGGCGCGGCCACCCAGGCCATGCAGAACCTCAACCTCGCGCTGGGCATCGACGAACTGACGTCGATCCCGCACTGAACACGTATTCCGGAGCCCCCATGGCAGACCTTCTTTGGCAGAAGCCCGGCGTCGCCGTCGACGCCCAGATCCAGACCTTCCTCGCCGGCGACGACGTGATCCTTGATCGCGAATTCTTCCTGCACGACATCGCCGCCAGCGCCGCGCATGCACAAGGCCTGCAGCACATCGGCATCCTCAGCGCCGACGAGCTGGCCGGCCTGCTGCGCGAACTGGAGATCCTGGCGCAGGACTTCCGCGAAGGCCGCTTCGTGCTGGATACGCAGTACGAGGATGGCCACTCGGCGATCGAAGCGCGCCTGACCGAACGCCTTGGTGATGCGGGTCGCAAGATCCACACCGGCCGCAGCCGCAACGACCAGATCCTGGTCGCCACCCGCCTGTGGCTTAAGGAGAAGCTGCAGCGCGTGGCGCAGCTCAGCGCCGAGGTGGCCAAGGTCGCGCTGGACCGCGCACAGGCCGAGAAGGATCTGCCGATTCCCGGCTACACCCACATCCAGCGTGCCGTGGTGTCCTCGGCGGGCATGTGGTGGGCCGGCTGGGCCGAGGCCTTCATCGACAATGCCATCCGCGCCCGTGACACCCATGCACTGATCGATGCCAACCCGCTGGGCACCGCCGCCGGTTATGGCGTCAATCTGCCGCTGGACCGCGAACACACCACCGCCGCGCTCGGCTTTGCGCGCATGCAGATTTCGCCGATCTACGCGCAGCTGTCGCGCGGCAAGTTCGAGCTGGCCGCGCTGGAAGCACTGGGTGGTGCCACGCTGGACCTGCGCCGCATTGCCTGGGACCTGTCGCTGTTCACCAGCGCCGAGTTCGGCTTCGTCGCGCTGCCGGCGCAGTACACCACCGGCAGCTCGATCATGCCCAACAAGCGCAACCCGGATGTGATCGAGCTGATGCGCGCCACCCATGCCAGCGTCGCCGCCGCACGCACTGAGATCGAACAGCTGCTGTCGCTGCCGTCGGGCTACCACCGCGACCTGCAGTCGTCCAAGGGCGCCATTTTCCACGGCTTCGGCCGTGGCCTGGCCGCGCTGGAGCTGCTGCCGGCGCTGCTGGCCAATCTGGAGTGGCGTGACGACAGGCTGCGCGCAGCGATCGACTCGGGCATGTATGCCACCGACGTTGCCGTGGAAGCGGCCGTGGCTGGCGTGCCGTTCCGCGAGGCCTACAAGGCCGCTGCGGCCGGTGCCGATAGTGCAGGGCACGGGCGCACGCCGGAAGGCAGCCTGGCCGCCCGTGTGTCGCCGGGTTCGGCAGCCGACCTGCGCCTGGATGAACTGCGCGCGCGCTGGCAGGCGCTGTCCTGATGGCGGGCACGGTCTACCTGGTGCTGGCCATGCGCCGGCCCGATTTCAATGCCGCCGCCGTGCAGCCGCACCGTGACTTCCTCGATGCGTTGCAGGCGCAGGGCAAGCTGCAGCTGACCGGCGGCTTCGCTGATGGCAGCGGTGGCGCCTATGTGCTGTGCAATGTCGAGAGCCTGGCGCAGGCGCAGGCCATCATCGCCACCGATCCGCTGGTGACGATGCAGGCCTCCGACCTGACCGTGCACGAATGGAACACCCGCTGAGAGCCTGACCGATGATCCAGCACGCTGCCCATGTCGCCTCGCCGTTCCCCGAACAAGCGCTGCCACCATGGCGGCGTGCGGTGCTGAAGGTCGGCAGCAGCCTGCTGGCTGCCGATGGCGGTGGCCTGTCGCCACGCCACGCGCTGGGCCTGGCCCAGTTCGTCTCGGCCAATGTACTGGCCGGGCGCGAGGTGGTGATCGTGTCGTCCGGCGCGGTCGCTGCCGGGCGCGCGATCCTGCCGCGGGCCGATGAGCCCGGTGCGGCGATGGCGGCGCGGCAGGCGCTGGCCGCGCTCGGCCAGGCCCAGCTGATCGGGCTCTGGCAGCGCTTCTTCGAGCGCCCGGTGGCGCAGGTGCTGCTGACCCACGACGACCTGCGCAACCGCCGCCGCTACCTCAACGCACGCGCTACGCTGAGCGAACTGCTGCGCCTGGGCGCGTTGCCGGTGGTCAACGAGAACGACACCGTGTCGGTGGACGAGCTCAAGCTCGGCGACAACGACAACCTGGCTGCAACGGTAGCGGCACTGGTCGATGCCGATGCGCTGTTCATCGCCACCGACATCGATGGCCTGTGCAGCGCCGACCCGCGCACCGTGGCCGATGCGCGGCCGTTGCACGACGTGCCGGAACTGAGTGACGAGGTGCTGGCGATGGCGGGCGGCGCCGGCTCGCGTGCCGGTACCGGCGGCATGCGGACCAAGCTGGAAGCGGCGGCCAAAGCCGGTCGCCTCGGTATCGAAACCTATCTGTTCAATGGCCGCAGTGGCGATGTGGTGCGCGCGCTGGCACAGGATCGCCTGTTCGGCACCCGTATCCACGCCGCGCGCAGCCGCGAGGCCGCACGCAAGCACTGGCTGCGGCACGCGCCGCTGGTCGAGGGCGCGATCGTGATCGATGCCGGCGCGGCGCAGGCCATGCGCGAGAAGGGCGCCTCGCTGCTGCCCGGTGGCATCACCGGCGCGGAGGGCGTGTTCCGCCGTGGCGACATGGTGCAGGTGTGCTGGAACGCGCCGCAGGGCCGTGTCTGCGTCGCGCGCGGCGTCAGCCAGTACGCGGCCGATGATGTGCGCCGGATCGCCGGCCGCCATTCGCGCGACATCGAGGCCGTGCTGGGCTACAACTACGGCGGCAGCGTCGTCCATCGCGACGATCTGGTGCTGCCATGACCGGTTTGAAGGACTCCCCGATGAGCGACATCGAAACGCAGGTGCGTGCCTGCCGTGACGCGGCCCAGATCGTTGCCGGCCTCGACAGTGCGGCCCGCCGCACGCTGCTGCTGGCCATGGCACAGGCGCTGGAAGTGAATGCCGGGCTGATCCTTGCCGGTAATGCACGTGACCTCGCCGCCGCGCGCGACAAGGGCGTTGGCAGCGCCATGCTCGACCGCCTGACGCTGGACCCGGCACGCTTGTTCGCGATGGCCGAAGCCGTGCGTGAGGTCGCCGCGCTGCCCGATCCCGTTGGCCAGATCACCCGCGACGATGTGCGTCCAAACGGCATCCGCGTGCAGAAGGTACGCGTGCCGCTGGGTGTGATCGCAATGATCTATGAGGCGCGCCCGAACGTGACCGCCGAAGCGGCTGCGCTGTGCCTGAAGGCCGGCAATGGCGTGATCCTGCGCGGTGGCTCCGAAGCGATCCATTCCAACACAGCCATCGCCCAGGCGTTGGCGGGCGCGCTCAAGGCCAATGGCGTGCCACCGGCGGCGGTGACCGTGCTGACCGACCTGCGCCGCGAAGCAATGCTGGAACTGCTGCAGCTGCATGAACTGATCGATCTGGCGATTCCGCGCGGCGGCGAAGGCCTGATCCGCTTCGTTGCCGAGCATGCGCGGGTGCCGGTGATCAAGCACTACAAGGGTGTCTGCCACCTGTTCGTGGATGCCAGCGCCGACCTCGGCAAAGCCATCGATCTACTGGTGGACGGAAAGTGCAGTCGTCCGTCGGCCTGCAATTCGCTGGAGACCCTGCTGGTGCACCGCGATGTGGCCGAAGCGTTCCTGCCGCGCGTGGCACAGGCGCTCGGCGAGCGCGGCGTGGAGCTGCGCGCCGACGCGGCTGCGCAGCCGTTGCTGCCGGGTAGCACCGCAGCCACCGATGCGGATTACGCCGCCGAGTTCCTGGATCTGGTGCTGGCCGTGCGGGTGGTGGATGACCTCGATGCGGCCATCGCGCACATCCGCCGCTATACCTCCGACCACACCGAAGTGATTGCGACCGAAGACGCGGGCCACGCCGAGCGCTTCGTCAGCGCGCTGCGCTCGGCGGTGGTGATGGTGAATGCCTCATCGCGCTTTTCCGATGGTGGGCAGTTGGGCCTGGGCAGCGAGATCGGTATTTCCACCACGCGCCTGCACGCCTACGGCCCGATGGGCCTGGAGGCACTCACCGTCGAACGATTTGTCGTGCGCGGTGAGGGGCAGACGCGCAAGTAGATCCACGCCATGCATGGATGCTCTTCGCGGTAGACCCCGGTGCCGACCAAGGTCGGCACCCACCAGGCCCAAGCGCCGACCAAGGTCGGCATCTACCAAGGCAAGTTCCGACCAGGGTCGGCACCCACCGGGTTGTCGGGCTACACCACCTCGCGGCGGATGCCGATCGGCCGCGCGTGATCGTCCATGTGCAGCGTGGCGGCCTTGCAGCCGAGCAGGCGCTCGGCCAGGCCGGTGCTGGCCCCCAGGTCGGCGGCCACTTCGTTGAGGCTGGCCAGCGGCCGCGGCAGGCGCCGGTCGTGGCCACGGAAGCGCGCGCGGTTGTACTCGGCCCAGCCGATCAGCAGCACGCTGGCACACAGCAGCATCAGCGGCAGCGCCACCAGCACGTACGGGTCGAACTGGTTCTGTCGTTCGTACAGCTGCCGCCAGGCCAGCTGTCCACCGATCAGCCACGACACCAGGGTCACCAACGGTGCCCACAGGTAGAAGTAGAACCCCCAGAACGCGAGGGTGACGAAGCCCCAGGCGGTGCGCTGGAAGCGTGGTTGGCGATGCGGCTTGCGGATCATCCGCGAGTCGAAGCGGTTGGACGGGCGTTGTGCGTTCATCGGATCCCCCGATCGGGACTGGTCCAGGTGGCGCGCTTGCTGCGACGGCGCAGAAGGGTTTTCGGCAACGCCACCAGGGTGGTGGAAAGGCTGATCAACCAGTACGCCATCGGGTACCAGATGACCCAGAAGTAGTTGCGTCCAATCTGTGTTTCGTAACGACGGTCGATGATCAGGCTGCTGGCGAACTGCAGCAGGCAGACCAGGGCCAGGATCACGCCATGCCATTCCGGCAGCAGGCTGGCGATGTGCAGCTGCGGGGGCAGTTCGATGAACTTGCCCAGCGCCCATAGCACCACGATGAACAACATGGTGTAAGCCCAGATCACGCTCAGCACGTACTCCAGCAGTACGCCCCACATGCGCCGCTCCTTCCAGTGCAGCAGCGAGCGGGCGTGGCGCAGCATCACCTCCACGCCACCCTGGGCCCAGCGCAGCCGCTGCCTCCACAGCCCCTTCAGCGTTTCCGGCATCAGGATGAAGCACAGTGCGTTGGGTTCGTAGCGGATGTCCCAGTGCGCCCGCTGCAGGCGCCAGCTGATGTCGATGTCTTCGGTCACCATGTCGTCCGACCACCAGCCGACCTGGTGCAGCGCGGTACGACGGAAGCCGGCGATCACGCCGGAGATGGTGAATATGCGCCCGTACACCCGCTGCGCGCGCTTGATCATGCCGATGATCGAGGAGAACTCGGCCACCTGCAGGCGCCCGAGCAGCGTGGAGCGGTTGCGGATGCGCGGATTGCCGGTCACCGCGCCGACCCGGTTGCCGCTTACCAGGTGCCAGATCATCCAGTGCAGCGCGTGCTCCTCCAGCATCGCGTCGCCGTCGATGCACACCAGGTACTCCGAACGCGCGGCGAGTGCACCCATGCGCAGTGCATTGGCCTTGCCCAGGTTGCGGTCCAGGTGCAGCACGCGCAGCCGTGGGTGCTTTGCCGCCAGGGCGTCCAGCCGCGCACCGGTGTCGTCGCTGCTGCCGTCGTCGATGGCGATCACTTCGTAGTCGGCCGGGTAGCGCTGCGCCAGCGCCGCGCCGAGCGTGTCGTCGAGGTTCGCGGACTCGTTGTGACAGGGAATCAGCAGGCTCGCGAACGGTGGATCGACCATCAGCGGCGGGTCGTTGCGCGGACGCGAATGGCGTTCGCGCCGGAAGTAGTAATACAGGCCGCCCGACATCCAGAAGAACGCCATCACCATCGGGTAGTAGAAGGCGAACTGGAACAGGACCTGCAGCAGCGGATGCATGTCCATGTCACTTCTCCGGGTACGGGAAGTTGCCGGCGGACATGGCCGCGCGGGCATCATGGGTGGAGGGCTGGTCGGCGATGAAATCATCCGGGTACCAGGCGAAGTGATGCACCCCCTGGGCCTGCAGCTGGCGGATCTGCGCGCGCAGGCGTTCGGCGGGAATTGGCTGGCCGCTGCGCCAATCCACGGTCTGCAGTTCGAACAGGGTGTGCTGCAGCTGGGGGTCATGCGCGCGCACAGCGGCCAGCAGCTGGTCCAGCCAGCGCTCGGGGTGCTTGCTGCCTTCCATCCACGGCATCGCCATCAGCGCGGTCTGGTCGTAGGCCTTGTTGAACAGGTCCAGCCGCTGTGCGAACCAGGCTTCGCTCTGCGGGCGCAGCACCGGCTCGGCATACAGGTTGCGTACCGTCGCCAGCTTCGGTCGCCAGCGCTGCGCACTGTCGCGCAGGGCCAGGGTGAAGTCGATCAGCGCCTGGGTGCGTGCGCTGCCATCACCGCCGGCCGCCAGCGTCGGCAGCTCGGTGTCGCGCAGGTAGCCATCATCATGGAACAGCAGGCCTTCGAAGTAGGAATTGACCGCCAGGTCCTCGTAGATGTCGAGCATGATCTGGCGCGCTTCCGGCTTGGTGAAGTCCAGCCGGTACATGCCGTCATGATCGCCGTTGTGGATCGCCAGCGCTTTGCGCTGCACCGGGTCGGGAAGCTCGAAACCCAGCACCGGCAGCCACGCATACACTTTCACGCCCGCGCGTGATTTCAGCTGCCAGGCGACACGGCTGAACAGGTCCGCGCGCACCGGCATGTGCCGGTTGGGAAAGTACAGTGCGTCGGCGGTGTTGTTGCCGTCCGGGTCGGCGAAGGCCTGCAGATAGACGTGGGTGGGTGAGATGCGCTTGACCCGCTCGACAAGTGCATCGAGGTTGCGCGCCTGCTGTGCCGGGTCCGGGTCATACACATCATCCAGGTCGACCTGCAGCGCACGGATGCCATCGAGTGCAACATCGCGGCGCAGCTCGAAGGCCAGCCCCTCCACGGTCGGGTTGTCGCTTACCAGAAAACGCGCCAGCCCGTGCAGGTCGCTGGCCACCGGTGTGCTGCGGCCTTCCAGATCGAAGGACACCGGCATGCCCAGCTGCTCGGCAATGTCGTTGCTCAGCTGGTTGTAGGCGGCGTAGGGCCAGACGATGGCGCGCGGGCGCACGCCCAGGTGCTGCTGGATGCGCTGCACGCTGCGGCCGAGATCGGCGCGCAGGCGCTGCTCGTACTGTGGCTCGCTTTCGTAGCTGTGCGTGGCCGGGCTGTAGATGCGGGTGACCACCGCCGGCGTCGAGTTGCCCTGTGGATTGGCAAGCACCCCGTGATGCAGATCGTCGGTATGGCTGGCCACCTCGATCAGGCCGCTGTCGTGCATCTGCTTCAGCTGTGCCCAGGTGATGAAGTCGTCGCGGCCGAACGGGCGGTAGCCATAGTCGATGGTGCGGCCCGGTGCCATGTCCACGTAGTCGGTGATCACCGCCACCAGCGCCGGATAGCGGTAGGCCTGCAGCAGCGGGAAGGCCTTGTCGTAGACGCTGCGCAGGCCGTCATCGAAGGTCAGCAGTACCGGTTTCGGAGGCAGCGTGGCGCGTCCCTGGGAGGCGTCGATCACCTGCGACAGCGACACTGGGTGGTAGCCGTGTGCCCCCAGCCAGTCCAGGTGGGCGGCGAAGTTCTGCGTGCTCACCGCATAGGTATCGGCATCCCCCTTGGCTGCGACCTGGTCGCGGATGTCGTGGTAGCTGAGGATCAGCAGGCCGTTGTCGATCGCATCGAGATGCAGGGCCTGCTGCGCGAAGGCCGGCGGCGCAGCCGACAGCAGCAGGAGCACGATCAGGCGCAGGATGCGGGTCATGTCAGTCTCCCCAGCGCAGTGCGGCTTCGAAGCCGATATGGCGTTCGCGATGGCCGTCGTAGACCGGCCGCGACCAGCGCACGCCATACTCGAACACGCGGCCCTGGCCCAGCTGCCACTCGTGCATGTACGACACCGACGGCACCAGCGCACTGCCGAAGCCGTCCTGCCAGTAGTCGCCCAGCGAGACGGTCAGCCGGTGCCGGAAGTGGCGTTCGTAGTGGCGCCACAGCTGCTGGTCGATGCGCAGGCCGATCTCGACCATGCGGTCGCGCTTCGGGTTGAAGTAGGGGGCATCGTCGCGGCTGCCCCGGCTGGTGTAGGCACTGGCCAGGCCATCGATCAGCCACCGTGGGCGGGTCAGCAGGCGCTGTTCAAGGGCGGTGCTGAACAGTTCGCGATGGTTGCCATCGTCGTAACGGAAGCGACTGGCGCCGAACACCCAGTGCGTGCGTTCGCTGCGCCGATAGTCGACCTGCGCACTGACGCTGTCAGCGGTGATGCCGGCCACGCGCGCCTGCATCGATGCTTCCGGATCATTGCGTGCGGCGATCAGTCCGGCATGCCAGTAGTCGTTGAACTGCCAGCCCACGCCGACGCGCAGCCCGGTATCGCCAATGTGGTCGTTGGCGCGCAGTACCGCTGCTTCCGCATCCAGCCGGCTGAAGCGGTAGCGTACGCCCGCGCCCAGCCACAGCGGGTCGATGCGCTGGTCCTGGAAATCGACCGAGCGCCGGTCGGCGAAGGCGAACAGCCGCCAGCGATCGTCGAGTACGGGTGTCTGGACCTCGATGCCATAGCGGCGGTCGTCGTTGCCCAGCGGCGAGGTGCCACCACCGCCGGAACTGCGTCCGATGTCGGTCCATGCCTTCAGCTGCCAACCGCGATGCGCGCGCCAGGCCTGGTCCATGCGTTCGACGGCGGGCTGGGTGGGGTAGCGTGCAAGCAGATCGTCGTGCAGCGGTCGCGCCAGGTCATCGCGCTGCAGAGCGACGTAGGCTTCCTGCATGCCCAGCCGTGGCTCGATGTCGCGCGGGTCCAGCGCATGCGCCATCTGTTGCCGCTGCAGCGCCCTGCGTGGCCAGCCGCGCATCATGTAGACGCTGCCCAGCGCACTCTGCAGGCCGCCGTTGCCCGGTGCGATGTCGACCATCGATTCCAGATCGCGCTGCGCGGTGGGCAGGTCACCGCTGTAAGCGCGCACCATCGCCAGGTTGAGGTCGGCCTCGTAGCGCGACCAGTTTGGATACGGCGACTTTCCGTTGCTCCAGCGCCAGGCAGGTTCCTTGTCGCGCCATGCCTGCAGCAGGTCGACGGCCTTTTCCTGCTGCTCGCTTTCCAGGTAGGCGTAAGCCAGTTCCGAATGCGAGGCGTCGCGCGTTGGATCGCCGGCGACGGCCGCCTGCAGCACCGGAATGGCTTCCTCAGGATGCAGGGTGCCCATCAACGAATCGCCCACTGCGGGCAGCACATAGTCGGGCAGGGCATGGCCTTCGGCCTGCAGTGCGCGGGCTTCCTCGCGCACCTGCGCATGGCGGCCCAGCCGGTTGAGCAGGATCAGCCGGTCCAGGCGGATGCGCAGTGGCGCCTGCGCGGGTGGGGTGCCTTCGGCGCCCAGGTAGCGCTGCATGCGCGCCAGGGTTGATTCGGCCTCTTCCAGCCGGCTGTCTTCGCTGCTGCTGTAGGCCAGGCTCCAGACCACCAGCTTGGCCAGGTAGTCGCCTTCGATGCGCTGCTTCTGTGCAGCGTCGAACAGCTGCGGGCGCTGCTGATACAGCTCCCAGGCGCGCCACGCATTGCCGATGTCGCCCAGGGTCAGTACGCGCAGCTTGAACAGCAGATCGTCGTTGGGCTGCTGCTGGCTGGCGCGCTCGATGGCGCCGAGGGCATCCAGCCAGCGGGCCTGGTCGCGGTAGCGGCCGATCTCGGCCAGGGCCGCCTCGCGGTCGGGCGGGGCAGCACTGCTGGCCCAGGCCAGGGCGGTACAGGCAAGGCCGACGCAGAGCGCCAGCCGGCGGTGGACAACCATTGGGGACCCCCTTGGCTTCCGAACCAGATAACCTGAAAAATGTGACGCACATCACATGCCAGATTTTGGGGTGGCCGTGGCCTGCGTCACTCCCCTCGCGAACTCCCATCCAGCAGGGATGGGCGGAACCAGGACAGCGACCTGCAATGTCTTGTCTGAAACGAGAGTCCCTCGCGCACCGAGTGGTGGCCTGGGCGGCGCTGCCGCCCCCATGCCCGATGCCGGCACGCGGCAAGGATGGGCATTCGTGGGCACTATCCGCCCGGAATTGTCAGCCCGGCGTCAAAATGCGCAAACGGGCTGACGAGCGGTAGGTGGGGCCGGTTGCTGGCCCCATGCGGCTTACCAGAGGTCTTCCAGCTTGCGCGGCTTGCAGGCCACCCAGGAAGCGCACAGCATCAGGGTGGCGCAGCCGAACAGGAAGCTGAACGGGATCGTCCAGCCGTCGCTGACGGTGTGCAGCCAGCCGACCAGGAACGGCCCCAGGCAGCTGAAGCTGTAGCCCACACCCTGCATGAACCCGGACAGCGCCGCCGAGCCGGTGGGGGTGCGGGTGCGCAGGTTGATCAGGGTCAGGGCCAGCGGGAAGGTGGACGGACCGACGCCGAGCAGGCAGGCCCACAGCAGCGGGGCCTTCATCGGTGCCAGCAGCAGGCCGGTGAAGGCGATCACGAACGAGAAGAAGCCGATCAGCACCAGCGGGAACGGGTTCTGCAGGCGCACCGCCATCGACGGGATGACCAGCGACGGTAGCAGGCCCAGTGCCGAGAACACGGCCACCATCACGCCGCCGAACGCGGGCGTGCCACCGGCCTCGACCACGATGCGCGGCAGCCAGGTGAACATCGAGTAGGTCATCAGCGAGGTCATGCCGAACATGAGCGTCATGCTCCAGCCTAGCGACGTGCGCCAGACCTTGCCATGCGGCTGCGCGGTGGGGTCGGTGGCGTCGGCCTGCGGCTTCGGCGCGCGCTTGGCCAGCACCAGCCAGGGCAGTGCGGCGGCCAGTGCCAGCAGCGCCCACATGCCCAGCGACACGCGCCAGCCGGCAGCGTTGGCCATCGGCACCGCGAGCAGCGCCGGCAGCATCGTGCCCAGCTGCAGCACGCTGATGTAGAGCGTACTCATGGTGCCGACCTTGTTGGCGAAGTAACGCTTCACCAGCGGCGGCACCACCACGTTGCCGATGCCCATGCCGGCCAGCGCCAGCACCGAACCCAGCAACAGCGTGCCGACGTTGCCGGCGCTGGAGCGCAGCAGCAGGCCGGCCATCGCCATCACCATCGCCAGCAGGGTGGTGCGCTCCAGGCCGAGGCGCCGCGCCAGTGCCGGCGTGGCCACGCCGAACAGCGCGAACGAGGCGGTCGGCAGCATGCCCAGCACGCCGGTCATGGTGGTGCCGAAGCCGAACTGCTGGCCGAGCACGTCCAGCAGCGGGGTGATCGAGGTGACCGCCGTGCGCAGGTTGACCGCTGCCAGCAGGATCGCGGCAAACGCGAGGACGCGACCGTGCAGCAGCGACGGCGAATCGGAAGTGGAGGAACTCATCGGTGGTCCTTGCAGGTGTCGCACGCCGCAGCAACGGCATGCAGCGCCGGCATCGGTCTACGCCGAAGCGGCAGGTGGGGGTGGGGGCTGCAGGTGGGCCGGCAGCGCGGCCATTGTACGTGCGCTGCCGGGCAAGGTCCCGTCATGCGGGTGGCCCGGCGCTTGGCACAAAAAAACCCGGAGGACAGTGATGTCTTCCAGGCTTCTTGGTGACCACCGAAGTGGTCGGGGAGACAGGATTCGAACCTGCGACCTCTACGTCCCGAACGTAGCGCTCTACCAGACTGAGCTACACCCCGAAGGGAGCCGCCTATTCTAGCGATTCACCCCGATGGCGGCAAGGGGTGAATGCTGTTTTCTTCACACTGCCGAAGCAGTGCCACTTCAGGGAACAAAAAAGCCTGGACGACTTCACCAGGCTTCAATGCGACCACTTGAGTGGTCGGGGAGACAGGATTCGAACCTGCGACCTCTACGTCCCGAACGTAGCGCTCTACCAGACTGAGCTACACCCCGAAGGAGCCGCCTAAGATACCGTGTGAAGGCCAAGGCGGCAAGGTTTTTTTTACAGCTCAGCGACGATTTTCTTTCTCGATACGGTTCTGCTCGCGGGCTTCGAACCACATGCCGTTGAGGATGGCCACCGTCGAGGCGAGGCCGGCGCCGAGAATCCAGGCGAAATACCACATGGTCGATCTCCTTTGTTCAAGGGTGTGCCGGCCGTGGGCCGGCACACCGTCAATCAGTAAGCGTTCGGGTTGTTGCCCATCTCTTCGGTGGTGGTCTTGCCCTTGAGCACGCGGTACACCCAGGTGGTGTAGGCGAGGATGATCGGCAGGAACACCGCCGTGGCCAGCAGCATGATCCACAGGGTCAGGTGGCTGGACGAGGCATCCCACACGGTCAGGCTGGAGGTGGGCTGGCTGGAGGACGGCAGCAGGAACGGGAAGATGGCGAAGCCGACGGTCAGGATGATGCCGGCGATGGCCGCACCGGAGGCGATGAAGGCCAGGCCGCCGCGACGGGCACGCAGCAGTACCGCACTGGCCAGCAGGCCGGCCAGGCCCAGCAGCGGCGCCAGGATCGTGGCCGGCATCGCGCTGTAGTTGCGCATCCAGCCACCGGCAGCGCCGAGTTCGGCAGTCTTCAGCAGCGGATTGGTGGCGCCATCGGTAACCACCTGCGAGGTGATCTGGTAACCCGGCAGGCCGAAGGCCACCCAGGCACCGCCCACCGCGAACAGCACGAAGGCGATGATCGCTGCGATGCTGCCGAAACGTGCCGCACGTTCGGCCACCGGGCCGTCGGTCTTCAGCACCAGCATGGCCGCACCGTGGGCGACCAGCATCGACACGCTGAGCAGGCCGGCCAGCAGCGCGAAGGGCATCAGCAGGCCGAAGAACGAGCCGGTGTAGAAGATGCGCATGCTGTCATCGAAGTGGAACGGCACGCCCAGCACCACGTTGCCCACCGCCACGCCCATGATCAGCGCCGGGATGAAGCCGCCGATGAACAGCGCCCAGTCCCAGGTGTTGCGCCAGCGTTCGCTGGGCATCTTGCTGCGGAACTTGAAGCCGACCGGACGCAGGATCAGGGCGAACAGGATCACGAACATCGCCAGGTAGAACCCGGAGAAGCTGACCGCATACAGCGGCGGCCAGGCGGCGAAGATCGCACCGCCACCGAGCACCAGCCACACCTGGTTGCCTTCCCAGACCGGGCCGATGGTGTTGATCACCAGCCGGCGCTCGGCATCGTTGCGGGCGACGAAGGGCAGCAGGGTGCCGACACCCAGGTCGAAACCATCCATCACGGCAAAACCGATCAGCAGGATGCCGAGCAGCAGCCACCAGATCACGCGCAGCGTGGTGTAGTCCAGAAGAATGAAATCCATCGTGGTTCTCCTGCCTCAGGCCTGGCCGGCGGCGGGCGCCGAGGCATTGTGGGAAGCATGCGGCTGGGGCGACTGCAGCGACGGCAGCACCTCGTCCGGACCCTTGCGGATCGCCTTGAGCATCAGCTTGATCTCGACCACGATCAGCGCGGTGTAGATCGCGGTGAAGCCGGCCAGGGTCAGCACGATTTCATGCAGGGCCAGGCCCGATGCCGCATAGAAGGTCGGCAGCACGCCATCGACCGCCCACGGCTGGCGACCGTACTCGGCCACGAACCAGCCGCACTCGATCGCGATCCACGGTGCCGGCAGCGTCCACAGGGCCACCTTGAGGAACCAGCGCTTGTCCTGGAAGTTGTTGCGGCAGGAGTAGTAGAAGGCCAGGGCGAAGAAGGCGATCAGGTAGAAGCCCAGGCCGGCCATCACGCGGAAGGTCCAGAACAGCGGCATCACGCGCGGCACGGTGTCCATCGCCGCCTGCGAGATCTCCTGCGGGGTGGCGTTGAGGATGTCGTCGCGGTAGCGCTTGAGCAGCAGGCCGTGGCCCAGGTCCTGCCAGTGGCGGTCGAACATCTCGCGTGCTTCAACGTCGTTCTTGTTGGCGCGCAGGCGTTCCAATGCACCGTAGGCCAGCTGGCCGCCACGCACGCGGTGTTCGGCGCGCTCGACCAGTTCCAGGATGCCCGGAATCGGCTGGTTCAACGAGCGGGTGGCGATCAGGCCCATCAGGTAGGGGATCTTCACCGCGTAGTCGTTCTGGTGGGTTTCCTGGTTCGGGATGCCGAAGGCGGTGAAGTCGGCCGGCGCACGCTCGGTCTCCCACATCGCTTCGATCGCGGCCAGCTTCATCTTCTGGTGTTCGCTGGCGGCGTAGCCGCTCTCGTCACCCAGCACCACCACCGACAGTGATGACAGCAGGCCGAACGCCGCGGCCACCGCGAACGAACGACGGGCCAGGTCCTTGTGCTTGTTGCGCAGCAGGAACAGCGCGCTGATCGCCATCACGAACACCGCACCGGTCACGTAGCCGGCGCTGACGGTGTGCACGAACTTGGCCTGCGCCACCGGGTTGAACACCACCGCCATGAAGTCGACCACTTCCATGCGCATGGTTTCCGGGTTGAACACCGCACCGGTCGGGTTCTGCATCCAGCCGTTGGCGATCAGGATCCAGATCGCCGACAGGTTGGTGCCCAGTGCCATCAGCCAGGTCACCATCAGGTGCTTGACCTTGCTCAGGCGGTTCCAGCCGAAGAAGAACAGGCCGACGAAGGTGGCTTCCAGGAAAAATGCCATCAGGCCTTCGATGGCCAGCGGCGCACCGAAGATGTCACCCACGTAGTGGCTGTAGTAGGACCAGTTCATGCCGAACTGGAATTCCATGACGATGCCGGTGGCGACGCCCATGGCGAAGTTGATGCCGAACAGGACGCCCCAGAACAGGGTCATCCTGCGCCAGATCTCCTTGCCGGTCATCACGTACACGCTCTCCATGATGGCCACCATGAAGGACAGGCCGAGGGTGAGTGGTACGAATAGGAAGTGGTACATCGCGGTCAGCGCGAATTGCAGCCGCGACAGCTCTACGACTGTCTGATCAATCATGGCCTGGCTACCTCGTTGGATAGTGCCGTTGCAGGTGGCGGGAAGGGTGGTCTACGACGTGAATGATGTGACCGACTACTTCAAACAGCCTTGATCCAGATCAATGTATGAATGGGTATTCAGGAGGATCGTATGCCAACCCGATGAAGACTGCGACCGCCGGCCGCAGGGGGAGGCTGTTGCCTGCGCCTACAATGCCGTGTCTCCCCTGTTGCCCGTGAAGACCCCTTGAGCGCTGCCGAAACGACCCCTGACGGCCTTTCCCCGGAAGCCGAAACGACCCGCCAGCGGCGTGCCCGCAGCGCTTGGCTGGCCGATCTCGCCCGCTCCGCTCGAGGTCGCCAGAGGCTGGCGGCGCTGTGCATCAGCCTGTCCGGCGCGCTGCTGATCGGCCAGGCGGCTGCCATCGCCTGGCTGGTGCAGCAGGTGCTGGTGGAACGCGCACCGCTGGCGTCGGGCCTGCCGGTGCTCGCTGGGTTGGCCGTGATCCTGGTGCTGCGCACGCTGCTGGGCAGCGCCACCCAGGCGGCCGCAGGCGATGTGGCCGATGCCGCGCGGCTGGCCCTGCGCGAGCGTGTGTTCGCGCGCCTGCTTGGCCATGGGCCGCTGTGGCTGCGCCAGCGCCGCACCGGCGAGCTGGGCGAACTGATGCTGCATCACGGCGATGCGATCGAGAGCTATTACAGCGGTTTCCTGCCGGTGCGCACCGAAGTAGTGGTGGTGCCGCTGCTGATCCTGGCTGCAGTGGCCTGGGTGGACTGGGTGGTGGCACTGATCCTGCTGTTCACCGCGCCGCTGGTGCCGTTCTTCATGATGCTGGTGGGGTGGGGTGCCGAAGCCGCCGGTCGTGCGCAGCTGGGCGAACTGGCGCGGATGAGCGGCCACTTCGCCGACCGCATCAAGGGCCTGGGCCTGCTGCGCCTGTATGGCCGCGGCGAGGCCGAGCTGGAGGGTATCGAGGCGGCCGCCGAAGGTGTGCGCGTGCGTACGCTGAAAGTGCTGCGGATCGCCTTCCTGTCGTCCACGGTGCTGGAGTTCTTTGCCTCGGTCAGCGTGGCGATGGTCGCGCTGTACCTGGGCCTGAGCTATCTGGGCATGATGTCGCTGCATTCGGCGGTGCCGACGCTGGGCGCGGGCCTGTTCTGCCTGCTGCTGGCGCCGGAGTTCTACGCGCCGCTGCGGCGGTTGGCTGCGCACTACCACGACCGCGCCAATGCACTGGCCGCGGCGGCCGAGGTTGAGCGTCTGCTGCAGTCATTGCCGGACGAGCAGGGCCTGATCGAGAACGAGAGTGCGCCGCTGGCTGTGGAACCGGCCGAGGCCGCGTTGCCGCCGCTGCAGGCGCAGGGGCTGGTGCTGCGCCCGTTGGGCGCGCCGCACGACGTGCTGCAGGATCTGGATGTGCTGCTGGAACCGGGCCAGCGGCTGGCCCTGGTCGGCCCCAGTGGATCCGGCAAGAGCACGCTGCTGGAAGCACTGGCGGGCTGGCTGCCACCGCGTGCCGGCAAGCTGCACCTGCGGCCCGGCGTGCAGGTAGCCTATGCCAGCCAGCGGCCGTACCTGTTCCACGGCAGCATCGCCGACAACCTGCGCCTGGCCGATCCCGGCGCCAGCGACGCGCGGTTGCGCGCAGTGGCCGAGGCCTCACAGGTGCTGCAGTTCGCGCAGCGCCTGCCACAGGGACTGGATACGGTGATCGGCGAGCGCGGCTTCGGCCTGTCCGGTGGTGAGGCACGTCGCATCGGCCTGGCCCGCCTGCTGCTGCGCGACCCGCAGGTGCTGCTGCTGGACGAACCCACCGCGTTCCTCGATGCCGATACCGAAGCGGCGCTGCTGCGCAGCCTGGCCGCCTATGCACGCGGCCGCAGCGTGGTGGTCGCCACCCACAGCCCGGCGGTGATCGCCTGGGCCGACCGTTGCCTGTTGTTGCCGGAAGGTCGGTTGGTGGAACCGGCACAGGCGGTGCGCGCATGAGCCGTTCGCCTGATTCGTTGCGTGCGGTGTTCCTGCGCCATCGGCCGCGCCTGCTGCTGACGATCCTGCTGTTGTGGACCACCATGCTGGCCGGCACCGCACTGCTGGGCCTGTCCGGTGGTTTCCTCACCGCAGCTGCATTGGCCGGTGCGGCCGGCCTCGGCCAGGGCTTCAACTTCTTCTCGCCGTCCGCGGGTATCCGCGGGCTGACCATGGCGCGCATCGTGTCGCGCTACTTCGAAAAGCTGGTGGGCCACGACGCCACCCTGCGCATCGCCCGCGACTTGCGCGTGTGGTTCTTCCGCCGCGCGCTGCCGCTGGCACCGGCACGGCTGGGGGCGACGCGCACCGGCGATCTGCTGGCGCGCCTGCTCGGTGACATCGGTGAAGTGGACGGCCTGCTGGTGCGTGCGATCGGGCCGCTGGTGGCGCTGGGTGCGCTGACGCTGGTGGCGGTGGCCTCGGCGGCGCTGATCCTGCCGTCGGCAGCAGTGTTGCTGGCAGTGCTGGCGCTGCTGATCGCTTTCGGCGTGCCGTGGCTGGGTGTGCGCGGTCGTGACGATGAAGAGGCCGACCGTGCCGCGCATCGCGCCGCACTGCGCACCGCCGCCTTTGAAGGGTTGGAGGGCGCGGGCGATCTGGCCGCGCTGCATGCCGATGCGGCGTGGCAGTTGAAGGTACGTGTGGCCGCCAAGCAGCTGGCTTCGCGGGATCGTCGGCGCCGCTGGCGCCTGATCGTGGCCTCGACCCTGCATGGCCTGGTGGCTGGGCTGGGCCTGGTGGCGATGCTGGCATTGGCCCTGCATGCGGCCGAACAGCAGCGCATCGCGCCGGAAATGGCGGCGGGCCTGGTGTTCCTCACCGTCGCGCTGATCGAACTGTGGGCCGGGATGGGCTTGGCGTGGCAGTCACTGCAGTCCGGGCGAATCGCCGCCGATCGGTTGCAGGCCATCGTCGAGCAGCCGCCGACGGTGGAGGATCCCGCAGCGCCACAGCCGGTACCGCAGGCCGCGCGCGTACATTGGGATGACGTGCATTTCCAGTGGCCGGGTGCAGCGCGGCCGGTGCTGTCCGGCCTGCAGCTGACCCTGGCGCCGGGCGAGCGCATCGCGATTCGCGGTGACAGCGGCAGTGGCAAAACCACCCTGTCCAGCCTGCTGCTGCGGCTATGGGATCCGCAGCAGGGACGGCTGACCTACGGTGGCCGCGACCTGCGTGATTTCGCTCAGGCTGAGTGGCACCAGCAACTGGCGTGGCTGCCGCAGAACGCGCCGGTGTTCGCCGGCACCGTTGCCGAGAACCTGCGGTTGGGTGATCCCGATGCCAGCGATGCCGCGTTGTGGGCGGTGCTGCGCCGCGTGCGCCTGGGCGAATGGGCCGAGCGCAATGGTGGCCTGCAGGCCTGGGTGGGCGAGAACGGCGCGACGATGTCGGCTGGCCAGGCGCGGCGCCTGGCGCTGGCGCGGGCGTTGCTGCGCAACGCGCCGATCCTGCTGTTGGATGAACCCACCGAAGGCCTCGACGTGGATACCGCACGCGCGCTGTTGCAGGACCTTTCCGCGCTGCTGGACGGTCGCAGCCTGTTGATGATCACCCACGACGACCTGCCTGAAGGCGTGGTCGATGCGCAGTACCGGTTGCGCGATGGGGCGCTGGTCCGCGAACGTTGACCGATGCACATCCGCGCGTGGCGTGGATCTACTGTAGAGCCGAGCCCATGCTCGGCTGCCTCTGTACGGAGCCGAGCATACAGGTTGGCTATCGCGAAAACTCGCGCAGCATCACCGCGATCGAGGCCACGTTGGCCAGCACGCACAGCCAGAACACCCACTGGAACGAGGCTTTGCGGTGCTTGTGGCGGAACATCGCCTGGCCCAGCAGCGCGCCGGGCCAACCGCCGGCAAAGGCCAGCAGCTGCAATGTACGCTCCGGAATACGCCACTGCTTTCTCTGCGCCGCGCGCTTGTCGTGCCCGTACAGTCCGAAGGACACCGCGCTGGCCAGCATGCACCACCCACCCAGCCACAGCGGCAGCACGCCGCTGACCGTCAGCGCGATCAACGCGCCGAACGCGGCCAGCGCGAGATTACGCCGCCATGCCACCTACAGCGCGTCGAGAAAGCCGCGCACGGCCGGGCCGAAACGCTCGAAATCGACGAGGAAGGCGTCGTGGCCCTGTGGCGATTCCAGGCCGATGAAGCGCGCATCGGCGCCGCCGGCGCGCAGGCCGTCGGCGACCTGTTGCTGCTGCTGCACCGGGAACAGGATGTCGGTATTGGCGCCGATCGCCAGCGCCTTTTCCACCCGGATCTTCGCCAGCCCGGCCAGCACGTCGCCGTCGGCATACTCAGCCAGGTCGAACCAGTCCATCGAGCGGCTCAGGTACAGGTAGCAGTTCGGATCGAAGAAACGCACGAAGCGCCGTGCGTGGCCTTCCAGATAGCTTTCCACCTGGAATTCCAGGCCGAACGGATCGTCGTCGGTCTGGTCCGAATCCAGCCGCACGCGGCCGAAACGGCCGTCCCATTCCAGTGCCGAGCGATAGGTGATCACGCCCAGCTTGCGTGCCATGCGCATGCCGGACTCGGGGTATTCGGCATCGTCGTAGTGTCCACCATTCCAGCGCGGATCGAGGCGGATCGCCTCGCGCTGCAGCGAACGGATCGCGATCGAGAACGGCAGCGCCTGCGCACTGCCGGAAATGTTGACGTGGCTGCGCGCGATGCCCGGCTGCAGCATCAGCACGGCCAGTGCGGTCATGCCGCCCATTGAATTGCCGACCACGCAGGCCAGCTGTTCGATGCCCAGGGCACGCACGACTTCGATCGCGGCGCGCGCGCCGTCTTCGATCGATAGCTCGGGGAAGTCGAGGCGATACGGTTCGCCCGTGGCCGGGTTGAGCGAGGCCGGACCGGTCGAACCCTTGCAGCTGCCCAGCGAGTTCACGCAGACCACGAACCAGCGGTTGGTATCGATCGGCTTGCCGGGGCCGACCATGCCTTCCCACCAGCCCGCAGCCGGGTTTGCGTCATTGGCCGCGGCATGCGCATCCGGCGAGAGGCCGGTGACGATCAGGATCGCATTGCTGGCGTCGGCCGCCAGTGTTCCCCAGGTTTCGTAGGCCACGCGCGCGCCGTGCAGGGCGCCGCCGCGCTTGAACGGGAACGGCGAGAGAAGGGCGTGGAAGCGGGTGCCGGGCGGGATGAATTCGGTCATGCAGCCATTCTAGCGGGGCCGCATGTGGAGCTGGCGACACGCTGGTTTCCAGCAGCGGGTGGACGCGGACCGGACCGTCGTATCCACGCATGGCGTGGATCTGCTGTAGAGCCGAGCCGATGCTCGGCTGGAGGGCGCCGGCAACCCAATCGCAGCCGAGCGTGGGCTCGGCTCTACAGGTCAGGGAAACCGCAGCTCAACCACGCCGTCATGCGGCAGCGTCACCCGCACCACGTCGCTTTGCAGGTCGCCCTCGCTTCGATTGGCGCTACCAGTACGCGAGATGCGTGCCAGCACTTCCACGTCGCGATGTGCCGACAGCGGCGCGGTCGGCATCGGGCTGTCAGCGTCGCCCAGCCCGACCGTGGCCGGGAAACCGGCCAGCGGCAGCTTGCGTGCGGCCACCGGCATCGGCGGTCCACCCACGGCGCGGGCCAGCACGAATACCTGGGTGCTGGCCGGCCACTCGGTGTTCTTCAGCGCAGGCAGCTGCACGCGCACCTGCAGCAGCGCCTCTGGTGCCGCAGGAGCGGCATCGGGTGCCAGGCCGGCCGCTTCGCGGGCGATGGCGATCTGCGCCTGCAGCGCCTGCGCGGCGCCGGGCTCAAGCCGTGGCAGCAGGCCGCTCCACACATCCGCGGCCTCGGCATTCTTTCCGCGCTGGCGCAGGGCGATGCCCAGCAGCCAGCTGGCGCGCTCGGCATCGGGTGCCTGTGCACGCGCCTGCTGCAACCAGGCCATCGCGGTGTCATCGAACTGCTTGCCGGCATCGGCCTGCGCACGTGCCTGCGCCGCTTCCACCAGTACGCCGGGGTCTTCCGGAGCGAGAGCGGCGGCACGTGCGAAGGCGTCCGCCGAGGCTGCGGCGTTGCCCAGTTCGGCTTGCGACCGGCCCAGCAGCGCCCAGCCATCGGCCCGCTGTGGGTCACGCTTCAGTGCATCCTGCAGGGCCTGCACGCCATCGCGCAGGGTGGCTACCGACGGCGTCGGTTGTACCTGTGCTGCACGCGGATCACCGACCAGCAGATACAGGCAGGCACCGGCCACGCCCAGCGCGAGCACACCCACCACGAAACCGCGGCGACCGTGGTGGCGCAGCGGCCACAGCACCAGCGCCGCCATCAGTGCGGCCACCAGCCCGGCCAGCATCGGCAGCCAATGGCTCACCATCCGTCTCCTTCATCGGTCTTGCTGGCGGGGGCGGCAGCGACCGTGCGGCCACGGCGGCGGACGATGCCCAGTACCACCAGCGCGCCGGCGCCCAGCACCAGCAGCGGACCGCCCCACAGCAGCCAGGTGCCCGGCTGCAACGGTGGCTGGTAGAGCACGAACTCACCGTAGCGGGAGACCAGGAACTGCTTGATCTGTGCGTCGTCGTGGCCCTGCTGCATCAGCTGCAGCACCTCGCGGCGCAGATCCTGCGCGATCTGCGCGTTGGAATCGGCCAGCGACTGGTTCTGGCACTGCACGCAGCGCAGCTGCGCGGCCAGGTCATGGAAGCGGCGTTCTTCGGCGCCATCGCGGAACTGCAGCGGCTGCGGATCGTGCAGCGGCTGCTGTGCCACCGCAGCCAGCGGCAGCATCAGAAGCAGCAACGCCAGCAGCCAGCGCATGGGCTCAGGGCGCCGTGTGCAGCGTGCTGCCGGCATTGCCCTGGGCCTTCTCGACCTTTTCCAATGCCGGGATCAGCTTCTCGTCGACCACGCGCTGGGTCATCGCACCGCTGTACTTCCAGCGCACGATGCCACTGCCGTCGACCAGGAAGGTCTCCGGTGCAGCGGTCACGCCCCAGTCGATCGCGGTGCGGCCTTCAACATCACTGAGCACGACCATGAACGGGTTGCCCAGCTGCTCCAGCCAGTGCAGGGCATCGGTCGGCTCGTCCTTCCAGTTGTAGCCGATCACGCGCACGCGCTTGCTCTCGGCGAAACGGGTCAGCACCGGGTGTTCCTCGCGGCAGGCTGCGCACCAGCTGCCCCACACGTTCAACAGGTAAGGCGCGCCGCGCAGTTCGTCGCTGTGCACGATCATTTCCGGGTCGTGCAGCACCGGCAGCGCGAACGCTGGCGCCGGCTTGTCGATCAGCGCCGAGGGCAGCACGTCGCGCTGCGGATCACCCGATTTCATCACCCCGTAGATCATCAGCCCGAGCAGGCCGAAGAAGAACAGCACGCCGATCACGATGGCTACCGGCGGCAGCGGGCGGGAGGGGCGCGGGGCGGGGGATTCGGACATGGAAACTCCTACGGACGACGGAAACGGCGGTCGGCGGCGGTGATGAATCCGCCCAGGGCCATCAACAGCGCGCCCAGCCAGATCCAGCGCACGAACGGCTTGATGTGCACCCGGACCGCCCATGCATTGTTGCCCAGCGGCTCGCCCAATGCCACGTAGACATCGCCGTCGAAGCGTGCATCGATGCCGGCCTCGGTCATCACCTGGCCGCCACTGGCGTACTGGCGCTTCTCCGGATGCAGCAGGGCCTGTTCGCGGCCGTTGCGGAACACCCGCAGATGGCCACGGTCGGCGATGAAGTTGGGGCCTTCGCGGTGGTCCACGCCCTCGAAGCGCACTTCGTAACGGCCGACCACCAGTTGCTGGCCAGGTGCCAGCGCCACTTCGCGCTGCACGTTCAGGGCTTCCACCAGCAACGCACCGGCCAGGAACACGGCGATGCCGGCGTGGGCGACGATCATGCCGAGCATTTCGGCGGTGAAGCGGCCGTTGCCGCGCAGTCGCTGCCAGACGAAGCGTGCGGTACCGAAGCCGACCCAGGCCGCGGCGGCGACACCGAGACCGGCCTTCCAGCCGTTCTGCGGCGCCTTCCACCAGGCCAGCGCGCCCAGCAGCACTGCCAGACCCAGCCAGGGTGCCAGCAGCGCGAACGAGCGCGAGGGCTGGTCGCGCTGCCACTTCACCAGCGGGCCGAACGGCAGCAGCAGGATCATCGGCGCCATCAGCAGCAGGAACAGGCTGCCGAAGTAGGGCGGGCCGACCGAGATCTTGCCCAGCGACAGCGCATCGGCCAGCAACGGATACAGCGTGCCGAGCAGCACCATCGCGCAGGCGGTGGCCAGCAGCAGGTTGTTGGCCAGCAGCAGGGTCTCGCGCGAGGTGGCGGTGAAGCCACGGCGCGGATCGTCGGCGTCCACGCTCAGCTGGCTGGCGCGCAGCGCGTACAGCAGCAGGCTGCCGCCGACCAGCACCGACAGGAACACCAGGATGAACAGGCCGCGCGACGGATCTGCAGCGAACGAATGCACGCTGGTCAGCACACCGGAGCGCACCAGGAAGGTCCCGAGCAGCGACAGCGCGAAGGCGGCAATCGCCAGCAGCAGTGTCCAGCTGCCGAACGTGCCGCGCTTTTCGGTGACGGCCTGCGAATGGATCAATGCAGCACCGACCAGCCACGGCATGAAGCTGGCATTTTCCACCGGGTCCCAGAACCACCAGCCGCCCCAGCCCAGCTCGTAATAGGCCCACCAGCTGCCCAGTGCGATGCCCAGGGTCAGGAAGCCCCAGGCGACGTTGGTCCACGGCCGCGTCCAGCGCAGCCAGCGCGCATCGATGCGCCCCTCCAGCAGGGCCGCCACCGCGAATGCGAACGGAACGGCAAAGCCCACGTATCCGATGTACAGCATCGGCGGATGGATGATCAGCCCCGGGTCCTGCAGCAGCGGGTTGAGGTCGCGGCCTTCCAGCGGCGCCGGGTTCAGGCGCAGGAACGGATTGGAGGTGAAGATCAGGAAGGCGAGGAAGCCGACGCTGATCACGCCCATCACCGCCAGCACGCGCGCCTGTACCGGTGCCGGCAGGTGCCGCGAGAACAGCGCCACCGCGCCGGTCCACAGTGCCAGCACCAGCGCCCACATCAGCAGCGAGCCCTCGTGCGCACCCCAGACCGCGGAGTAGCGGTAGATCATCGGCAGCAACGAATTGGAGTTCTCGGCCACGTAGCGCACCGAGAAGTCCTGCTGCACGAACGCGGCGGTGAGCACCGCGAAGGCGCCGGCGAGCAGCAGCAGCTGTGCGAAGGCGGACGGCCGTGCCACCGCCATCCATGCCGTGTTGCTGCGATGCGCGCCCACCAGCGGCAGGCCGGCCTGCAGCAGCGAGGCCAGCAACGCGCACAACAACAGGATCTGACCCAGTTCGGGCAGCACTCAGCGCACCTCGGGTGCCGTCACCGGCACGTCGTGCTTGCGATGGGCGTCGCCCATCTTGTCGGCCACTTCCTTCGGCACGTACTTCTCATCGTGCTTGGCCAGCACTTCGTCGGCGACGAAGACACCCTCCTGCAGGCGGCCACTGGCGACCACCGCGGTGCCTTCGGCGAACATGTCCGGCAGGATCCGCGACGTGGTCACCGCCAGCTGGGCATCGCCGTCGGTCACTTCGAAACGCGCTTCCAGCGAACCGACCGGGCGGTTGAAGGAGCCCTTCACCACCATGCCGCCCAGGCGGAACCGCGACTGTGCATCGACATCCCCGCGCAGCACCTCTGCGGGCGTGTAGAGGTAGGCGATGTTGCGCTCCAGCGCCATCGCCACCAGTGCGGTGGCCAGCCCGGAGGCGAGCAGGGCCAGCAGTACCCAGGCCAGGCGGCGGCGTTGTACTGGCGTCATCGTTCCAGCTCCGTTGACAGCGGCGCCGCAGCATCCTGTTTGACGGCACGGGTCTGCTGCCGCTGCTGGCGTGCCAGCGCCAACCGGCGCGCCATGCGCAGGCGCAGCCACGAACCGATGGCATCGGCGCCGAGCACCAGCACGAACACGGCGTAGGCGCCGATCACATAGGGCAGGTGGGTCATGGCTGGGCCTCCCCGGCCGCGCGTGCGGCATCGACCCGGCCACCGACCCAGGCCTTGCCGGCCTCGCGGTCGAGATTGTCGGCGCGGGCCTTGGCCAGCACCGAACCGGCGAACCAGAACTTGGTGCCGATGACCATCCACCACAGTGGCGCGATCATCGCGCTGCTGATCGCCGATTCACCGAACACGTTGATCGACTGGCGCTGGTGCAGGCCGCCCCACCAGTCCACCGAATAGCGGATCACCGGCAGCAGGCTGACACCGACGATGGCCAGCAGGCCGGCCGCGCGCGCGGCGCTGCGGCGGTCCTCGATGGCGTGGTACAGGCCGATCACGCCCAGGTACAGGAACAGCAGCACCAGTTCGCTGGTCATGCGCGGGTCCCAGTCCCACCAGGTACCCCAGGTACCCTTGCCCCAGATGCTGCCGGTCAGCAGGGTGATCAGGGTGAAGCCGGCGCCCATCGGCGCACAGGCCATGGCCAGGATCTCGCAGACCTTGATCCGCCAGATCAGGGCGATGGCGGCATACAGCGCCATCAGCGCGAACACGAACAGGCTCATCCAGGCACTGGGCACGTGGATGTAGAGGATGCGGAAGCTGTCCAGCTGCTTGGCTTCCGGCGGCACCACCAGCAGCGCCTGCCACATGCCGACCAGCAGCACCGGCACCGCCGCGAGGTAGAACACCCGCGACCAGCGGGCAGCGAATCGGTCGAACGTGGGGGGCGAACCGAGTTGGTGGAACCAGCGGACAATCGGATTCATGCGTGGCGGCTATCCAGCAGGGGTGGATTGGCTCTCAGCTCGGTCAACTCAGAGAAATACGTATTGCAGCGGCGGTGGCCAACGGCGCCAGCACCAGCGCGACCAGCAGGCCGGCGCCCAGCATCAGCAGCGCACCGACCGGATCCTGTCCGCGTCCGGCTGCCGCCAGACTGCCGGCGCCGAACACCAGCACCGGCACGTACAGCGGCAGCGACAGCAACGCCACGAGAATACCAGAGCGTCGGATGCCTACGGTCAGCGCGGCGACCACGCCACCAATCAGGCTCAGCAACGGCGTTCCCAGCAGCAACGATGCCAGCAACATCGGCAGCTGGTCATGCGGCAGATGCAGCATTTCGGCCAGCAGCGGGCTGACCACGATCAGCGGCAGCGCGGTGGTCGCCCAGTGCAGCAGCACGCGCACCAGCACCAGCCAGGCCAGCGGCACCGGCGCCAGCAGCCATTGTTCCAGCGAGCCGTCTTCGGCATCGGAGCGGAACAGTGAATCCAGCGACAGCTGCCCGGCCAGCAGCACCGCAAGCCACAGCACCGCGCCTGCGGTGGCGGCCAGCAGTTGTGGCTCACGACCCTGCGCCAGCGCGAACAGCACCACCACCAGCACCGCGAACAGCAGCGGCTGCAGCGCATCGCCGCGACGGCGCCAGAGCAGGCGCAGGTCACGCTTGAGCAGGGCGCCTGCGGTCTGCCACAGGCCCGGTTCGGTGCCTGGCGCGATCATGCGGCACCGCCGAGGTCGAGTTGGCGGGTGCGCACTGGCGGCGCGGCATAGGCGCCATGGGTGGTGACCAACGCCGCGCCGCCGGCGCGCAGGTGCGCGGAAATCATCCGGTTGACCAGGGTGATGCCCTCCAGGTCGAGGTTGGCATAGGGTTCGTCGAGCAGCCACAGCGGCGCCGGCGACAGCCAGATGCGTGCCAGTGCCAGCCGCCGCTTCTGCCCGGCGGACAGATGCCTAACAAGGGTGTCCTCATAACCGGCCAGGCCGACGATGGCCAGCGCGTTGCCCGGCATCTGGCGCGCGCGGCGCCCGTGCAGGCCGCACAGGAAGTGCAGGTTCTCCAGCGTGTCCAGATCGGGCTTCAATGCGGGCAGGTGGCTGAGGTAGGCGACGTAGCGCGCGCGCTCGGCATTGCCGGCCGGCCGGCCATCGATCTGCACCTGCCCGGCACCGGGCAGGGCCAGGCCCGCCAACACGCGCAGCAGGGTGGTCTTGCCGGCGCCGTTGCCGCCCTGCACCAGCAGGGCTTCGCCGGCGTCCACATGGAAGTCCAGCGGGCCGAACACCGGCTCGTCATTGCGGGAGAAGCTCAGGCCGCTGGCGGCCAGCAATGCAGGGGTGTTCAAGGGGCAGGGGTCTTCATGCCGGAGTGCGGCGGCAATTGCTGGTGTCAATCCCGCCGGGTGTGCGCGGGGCCTGGCCCGGGGGCCGCAGGGCATATGCAAAGAGCCGCCGGGCATGACCCGGCGCTACCGGCTGAACCCACAGTCGCAGCGTGGATTTCGTACACTTCTGGGCCTCGTTCCCCCAGACTCCAGGCCGATGCAACCCAACACCAAGCTGCCCAAGGTCGGTACCACGATCTTCACCGTGATGTCCCAGCTCGCCGCCGAACACGGCGCAGTCAACCTGGGCCAGGGTTTCCCGGACTTTTCCGCGCCGCAGCGCCTGATCGATGAGACGGCCAAGGCGATGGCCGCCGGGCTGAACCAGTACCCGCCGATGACCGGTGTGGCGCCGCTGCGCCAGGCCATCGCGCAGAAGGCGCTGGACTGCTACGGCGCGCAGGTCGATGCGGACAGCGAGATCACCGTCACCAGTGGCGGTACCGAGGCCATCTTCAACGCCATCCACGCCGTGGTGCGTGCCGGCGAGGAAGTGATCGTGCTCGACCCGGCGTATGACTGCTATGAGCCGGCGATCGACCTGGCCGGCGCCAAGGCCGTGCATGTGTCGCTGGATCCGCAGACCTTTGCCGTCGACTGGGACCGCGTGCGTGCGGCGATCACCCCGCGCACCCGCATGCTGATCGTCAACACCCCGCACAACCCGTCCGGCGCGATGCTGTCGGCGCAGGACATGCTGGCACTGGCCGAGCTGCTGCGTGGCACGCAGATCTACCTGATCTCCGATGAGGTGTATGAGCACATCATCTATGACGGCCGTCGCCATGAATCGGCGCTGCGCTACCCGGAGCTGCGCGAGCGCGCGTTCGTCATCTCCAGCTTCGGCAAGACTTACCACTGCACCGGCTGGAAGATCGGATACGCAATCGCGCCGCCGGCGCTGACCGCCGAGTTCCGCAAGGTGCACCAGTACAACACTTTCACCAGCTTCGGCCCGGCACAGTACGGCTTCGCTGCGATGATCCGCGATGAGCCCGAACACCACCTCGAGCTGGGCGCGTTCTACCAGGCCAAGCGCGACCGTTTCCGCGAGCAGCTGGCCAGCACCCGCCTGAAGGCGCTGCCGGTCCCGGGTGGCTACTTCCAGCTGGTCGATTACTCGGCCATCAGCGACCTGCCGGACCACGAGTTCGTGAAGTGGCTGACCATCCAGAAGGGCGTCACTGCCATCCCGCTGTCGCCGTTCTACGAGAACCCGCCGGCTGGCCAGCGCCTGGTGCGCCTGTGCTTCGCCAAGAATGAAGCGACCATGGACGCGGCGATCGAACGCCTGCGCCTGCTCTGAGCGGAGGTGGACATGCAGGACCTGCGTATTTCCCTCGTCCAGGGCGACACCCGCTGGCATGACCCGGCGGGCAACCGTGAGTACTACGGCGCGCTGATGGCACCGCTGGCCGGCACCACCGATCTGGTAATCCTGCCGGAGACCTTCACCAGTGGCTTCTCCAATGAAGCCATCGCCCAGGCCGAAGGCATGGACGGCCCGACCGTGGCCTGGGTGCGCGAGCAGGCCAGGGCCTTGAACGCGGCGGTGATGGGCAGCGTGCAGTTGCGTGATGGCGAAGGCGTCTACAACCGCCTGCTGTTCGCCACGCCCGATGGCAACCTGGAGTACTACGACAAGCGCCACCTGTTCCGCTACGGCGGCGAGCACGAGCGTTATGCTGCCGGCCGCGACCGCCTGAGCGTGGAATGGAAGGGCTGGCGGATCAATCCGCAGGTCTGCTACGACCTGCGTTTCCCGGTGTTCTGCCGCAACCGCTACAACGTAGAGCGTCCGCAGCAGCTGGATTTCGACCTGCAGATCTTCGTCGCCAACTGGCCGTCGGCCCGTGCCTATGCGTGGAAGACCCTGCTGCGTGCGCGCGCGATCGAGAACCTGTGCTTCGTGGCGGCAGTGAATCGCGTGGGCGTCGATGGCAACCAGCTGCATTACGCCGGCGACAGCGCGGTGCTGGATTTCCTCGGTCAGCCGCAGGTGGAGATCCGCGAACGCGAACAGGTGGTCACCACCACCATCTCGGCCGAGGCGCTGGCAGCACACCGCGCGCGCTTCCCGGCCATGCTTGATGCCGATGCCTTCCACCTGGACGAGCAGGCCTGAGCGACGGCCTGAACGCTGCCGCACCAGCGCGCGCGCCTGCATTCAACGTGCACGCGCGCGCTGTTAGATTCGCCGCCAGTCCGACCGAACTGGAAGTCCCGCCATGAACACGTCCTTCGCCCTGCTACTGGCGCTGTCCGCCGCATCGTTGGCCCCGGCCGCGCACGCCGCTGGCAACCTCGATTGCGAGCTGCGCTACAACCTCTCCGGCTGGTCGCTGATCTACAAGACCGCATCCGGCAATGGCACGGTCACCTGCAGCAATGGCGCCAGCATGCCGGTGCGCATCCAGATGAAGGGCGGCGGCCTGACCGTCGGCAAGTCGAAGATCACCAACGGGCGTGGCAGCTTCACCGGTGCGGTCAGCGTCGACGAGTTGCTGGGCACTTACGCCTCGGTCGGCGCGCATGCCGGTGCGGTGAAGTCCAGCAACGCGCAGGTGATGACCAAGGGCGACATCTCGCTGGCCCTGTCCGGTACCGGCAAGGGCTGGGACCTGGGCGTGGACGGCACCGCGTTCACCCTCAGCCGGCGCTGAGGCGCGACGGCGCGGCAGTTCCCCAGTTGATGCGGATGTAATGCTGTTCGGAATCGCTCAACAATCGTTCAACACCGAAACCATTCTTCAGCAGCTGTGCGACCACGTCTTCGACGAGCTGCTCGCTGGCCATCACCTGGCTGAAGCCGAACACGATGTAGCGGCGGCCATTTTCCGAGCCGATCTGGATGGCATTGTCGAGGTCGCGGTAGAACAGTTCGATCGGGCGCTTGGCGGCATCGGCGTTGGCGCGGGCCTGTTCGGCGGTGATGGTGATCATGGGCATCATCTGCCTTGTGTGGGAGAGCGCGCACGATAGCCAGCGCCCTGATGTGAATTCCGGGCGTGGCGCACAATGCTCCGTGTTTGCAGCAATTCCTAACATGAGCTGTGAACGTCGAGACGCAACGGAAAAGTGCCGCGCGCCGGTGAGCATCCTGCATCGACATGAAGTCATCGGGAAGGGATGGGAGCCAACCGCACTGGAGGCGTGCAACGCACCGCCCAGAGCGGGTCCTGCAGCTATCCGATGCTGTGGGCGCGCAGTGCATTTACGTTTCCTTGACCCTGCAGTAACCCCGCAATGCCTAACAGGGACGTCCCAGCGATTCTGCTGGGATCATTGGAGACGCTGGAATGGAGTTCAGAACGTCCGTGCTGCTCGTGGCCCTCATCGCCACGCCCGCCATCGCCCACGCCGAGGTCTGCCTGTCTGACAGTGGACTCGTTGTGCCGTGTCCTAGCCTGTTGCCGCATCCGGTAACAGCAAGATTCGAGATCGGCACCCTGCCACGTGTGGCTGGCTCGCCGTCGGAAATCTACATCACAGGCGGCGGCCAGGTGGATGGAACGAGTAATTTCTCGGTCTATGCCAATGGTCAGTTCCTGTGCCGTACCAATGACAATTACGACGGTGGCAACACCACGCCCATCCGCCATTGCACCGCGACCATCGCAACACCCGGGACCTATGTGATCTCGGCGTCGCGTAACAGTCCTGGCAACTTCCTCGCGCCGATGGACGAAGTGATCAACGTCCAGTAACCGGCTGTTCGCTGATCCAGGCCCCGGGGCAGGGACCCCGGGGCCCCGCTGACCACATGGCAGCAGGAAGGGGGCCTTCTTCGCCGTGATCCATGACCCGGTCTTCCCTCTTCAGCTGACCGGGTCCCGCTGCCGCTGCAGCCACAAGGCCAGCAGGCCACACGCGATGAGGGTCGGTGCCAGCAGCTGCACTGCACCGACCAGCGCCATTGCCGCACCGATCAACAGGTAGTAGAGCAGGCCGAACAGCGCGCCTGCGCTGCCGAGGCAGTGTGGATAGCCGCGCAGGGCCTGGCCGAGCACATTGGGGATGGCAAGACCGAAGCCCATCACCACCGGTACCATCGCCGCGACCAGGGCAGGGTGATCATGCAGCAGCGCGGCCAGCAGGCCTCCCGTCAGAACCAGTCCTGCGGCGATGCGGATGCGCGTGGTTGAGGCAACGCCTGCACGCAGCAGGCGGCCATTGCCCCACGCGCCCAGTGCCGAGCCCAGTGCCAGCACCGCGCCGCTGGCGCCGAACCAGGTGGCTGGCCAGTGCAGGCGCGCAAACACGAAGGGGCCGAGCACATACCAGCTGTACATCGCCACGTTGAAGGCCATCACCAGCAACGCGTGTGACCAGATCCAGCGATCGCGCAGCAGTTCCCGCAGCAGCGGCAGCATGGGCGTGTGCGGGATCTGTGCAGGACGGCTTTCGCGCAGGCCAGCCAGGCATGCGACCGCCAGCAGGGCAGTTATCAGCAGCAGGCCGGACTGTACGCCGGCATAGCCATTGGCGGCGACCAGCAGCGTGCCCAGTGCAAGACTGATGGCCGGGCTCAGGGCCAGGGCCATGCCGATCCAAGAGAATGCCTGCGCCAACGCTGGCCCCTGCAGATGGTCGCGCAGCACGGTCTGGGTCACCACCGAAGCGGCGGCGGCGCCGACTGCGGCCAACGCCTGGGCCAGCAGCACCTGGCCGAAGCTGCCAGCCATCAGCCCGCCCAGTGCAGCCACTGCGAAGACGCCGAGGCCACAGAGAAGGGCGGGGCGACGACCGATACGATCGGCCAGGCGCCCCCACAGCAGCACGCCTGCAGCGAAGCCTAACAGGTACAGGCTCATGGCCTGGCTGGCGGCACTCGGCGGCAGGGCGAAGCGTTCGGCCAGATCGGCCAGGGCCGGGCTGTACAGGGTCTGTGCCAGCTGCGGAAACATCAGCAGTGCAATGGCGAGCAACAACAGGCGGCGCGACATGCGGGCGCTCCAGGAACAGGGCCGCGCATTGTGGTCGCGTCCGCAATGGCGCACTCTGTCTATCCTGTCATCAGATATATGAAATCAGACATGGCCTGGTTGCAGCCGGATGCGCACTTCGACGCCGATGCCTGGGGCGCTCCGGTGTTGGGGATCGCGGCCTCACTGGCGGATCACGACTCGGGTTGGCACCAACATGCACGCGCGCAGCTGCTGTACACCCGGCAGGGCTGTACGCGCCTGACCTACGGTGATCGCGTCAGCCTGCTGCCGCCCGCGCGCGCGGCGTGGATTCCGGGTGGCCTGCGCCATCGTGCGCAGATGCGCCAGGCAGTCGACTACCGTTCGTTGTACTTCGACGCCACCCTGTCGGCCCAGCTGCCCCGGCAGCCGGCGATCATCGGCGTCGGTCCGCTGCTGCAGGCCTTGCTGGAGCCGATCGCGCAGGCGCCGTTCGACCATGACTGGCAGTCGCCGCGCGCGCACCATCAACTGGCGTTGTGCGTGCTGGAAATCGCCGCTGCACCGGTGGCGCCGATGGACCTGCCTTTACCGCGTGATCCGCGGATCGCACGTTGCCTGCCGCTGGCCGAGCAGCTGCCGCCCGAACTGGGGGAGCTGGCCGCGCGCACGGGCCTGAGCGCGCGTACCGTCGGCCGGTTGATGCAGCGTGATACCGGCATGAGCTATCAGGCCTGGCGCCAGCAATGGCGCCTGATGCGGGCCATGGAGTTGCTGCTGCTGGGTCATCGCGTCGCGCATGTGGCGCAGGACACCGGCTTCTCCGCCGAGAGCCCGTTCATCGCCTTCTTCCGCAGCATGACCGGCACCACTCCCGCCGCTTTCCAGCGCCACGCAAAAGGGGACGGAGGGGATTAAGTCGCTTTCGCCCCTTCGACACACACCGTGGCAAAAACGACTTAATCCCCTCCGTCCCCTTTTCAACGAAAAATCCCGGCCTGCGCCGGGGTTTCTCATTTCATGCGTGTCAGCGATCAGCCGCCGCGCGGGCCGCTGCGGCGCGGGCCGCCCGGACCGCGGTTGCCGCCGGGGCCACCCGGGCCACGGTTGCCACCCGGACCACCCGGGCCGCGATTACCGCCTGGACCGCGGTTGCCGCCGCCCGGACCGCGACTGCCCGGACGGGCGCCCTGTGCCGGCTTCGGGCTGCCATAAGGGTTGAAGCCCGGGGTGGCGTGGTCGGACGGGAAGCTCGGGGCATTGCCCGGATGGCCGTACGGGTGCTTGTTGCCCTGGCCCTGCGAGCGGTTGCCCGCACCGGCCGAACGACCCTGGCCGCCTGCGCCGCCACGGCCTTCACCGCCGAAACCGCCACGGCCCTGGCCGCCACCGGCGCCTGCGCCCGGACCCTTCGGCTTGCCGTACGGACGGCCCTGGCCGCCCGCACCCGGACCACGGGCACCGGGGCCACGTGCGCCAGGACCGGCATTGCGATGGCCGCTCGGGCCGGTGCTCACGCCATCCGGCACGTACCAGGTGCGGAACGCGGCCGGGTTGCCTTCCGGCAGCGAGCGGTCGTTCTTCTGGGCACGCTGCTTGAACGGCTTCTGCGACTGCTTGGCCGCCGCTTCACCGCTGACCGTCAGGCCACCCTTGAAGCCGCCGCCCTTGCCACCGCGGCCACGGCCGCGGTCTTCGCGGACGTTGTCGAAACGACGCAGCTCGCGGCCTTCGTCGGCGGTGTTATGGCCGTTGACGTAGGCATTGCCGCGGCCACCTTCGCGCACGCGCACGGTGGTCTTGGCGGCACGGCGCTGGCCGATCACCGGCTGCAGGGTCAGCGCCGACGGCGCGCCTTCTTCCAGCTTCAGCTGCGCACGCAGGGCTTCCACCTGGGTGGTGCCCAGTTCCACCGAATGGCCACGGGCCAGTTCGCGCGGCAGGCTCACCTTGCCGTAGCGGGTGCGCTTCAGGCGGCTGACCTGGCAGCCCTGCGATTCCCACAGGCGGCGCACTTCGCGGTTGCGGCCTTCCTTCACCACGACGCGGAACCAGTCGTGCGAATCGGTACCGCCGATGCGTTCGATCTCGTCGAATTTGGCCGGGCCGTCTTCCAGTGCCACGCCACGGGTGAGGCGGTCGACGATGGCGTCGGAGACCTTTTCCTCGCCTTCCGGCGCACGCACGCGGACCACGTATTCGCGCTCGACCTCGAACGACGGGTGCATCATGGCGTTGGCCAGTTCACCGTCGGTGGTGGCCAGCAGCAGGCCGGTGGTGTTGATGTCCAGGCGGCCGATCGCGATCCAGCGCGCGCCCTTCAGCGGCGGCAGCGATTCGAACACGGTCGGGCGGCCTTCCGGATCATCGCGGGTGGTCACTTCGCCTTCCGGCTTGTTGTAGACCAGCACGCGCGACGGCTCGGCCAGGGCGGTGGCGACGAAGCCACGGCCATCCAGCTCGATCTTGTCGCCACTCTTGACCGACATGCCGGTCTGCGCGACTTCACCGTTGACCTTGACCAGGCCTTCGGCGATGCGCTGTTCCAGCGCGCGGCGCGAGCCGAGGCCGGCCTGGGCCAGCACCTTGTGCAGGCGCTCTTCCAGCTTGAACTGTTCGGAGGTGGCTTCGCGCTTCAGCGAGAGCTTGTTACGGGGGGTGTCACTCATCAGTTTTGCTCCGGCCGACGGTTTCGAGGTCGGCCTCTGGTTCGGAATCGGCTTGGTCAACAGCCACGGTCGTCATCGCGACGGCGTTGTCTTCGCGTTCGTTCACTGGCACCGCGCGCTCGCCCGGCGCGGAATCGGGGTGCCCATCATCGAGGGGCGAAGGTGCTTGCTCATCGGTAGCCGCTGCAGGAGCTGCGTCGGCGGAATCGGGGGTGTCACTACCGGCCAGGCCGGCATCATCGTTCGCGGCAGCGCCTTCGTCGCCGGCCGAGATGTCAGGACCGTCGGCGCTTGCTGCTGCGGGCACATCGCGGTCCAGGGACAGCTGGGGTTCCAGCTCGCCCAGGTCCTTCAGTTCCGACAGGGGCGGCAGCTCATCCAATCGCTTCAGGCCGAAATAATCCAGAAAGCCCTTGGTGGTGCCGAACAGCGCCGGCTTGCCGGGCACATCGCGGTGGCCGACCACGCGGATCCACTCGCGTTCTTCCAGCGCCTGGATGATGTTGCTGCTGACCGCCACGCCTCGCACCTGCTCGATCTCGCCGCGGGTGATCGGTTGCCGGTAGGCGATCAGCGCCAGGGTTTCCAGGGTGGCACGGGTGTAACGGGTCTTGCGTTCGGTCCACAGCCGGCTGATCCAGCCATGCACTTCGCCGGTCACCTGGTAGCGGAAGCCGGAGGCGACCTCGACCAGTTCCACGCCGCGGCCTTCGCAGGCCTCGCGCAGGCGTTCCAGCGCGCGTTCGATGCTGCCCGGCGGTGCCGGTTCCTCTTCCGGGAACAGGTCCTTCAGCTGGGCCAGGGTGAGCGGCTGGCTGGAGGCCAGCAGGGCACCCTCGACAATGCGGTTGATCAGCGATTGATCCATCGGCAGTCAGCGCTCACTCGTCTGCATTGGCATTGGCGTCGTCGTCGTTGTCGTCGAACTCGCTGCTGAACTGCAGCGGGGCGTTGGTGTTGCCGGCGGCCAGCGATTTCACGTAGATCGGCGCCAGCGGTTCTTCCTGGACGATGTCCAGCAGCTGTTCCTTGGCCAGTTCCAGCACCGCCAGGAACGTGACCAGCACACCCAGCTTGCCTTCTTCAGCAGTGAACAACCCTTCAAAACGATAGAACTTGCCATCTTCCAGGCGTCCCAGCACTTCGCCCATGCGTTGCCGGACGCTCAGTGCCTCACGCTTGATGGCGTGGCCGCTGAACAGCTCGGCGCGCTTGAGCACGTCGTGCAGGGCCAGCAGCATTTCCTTCAGGTCCACCGGCGGCGGCAGCTTCACCGTGGCGCGTTCGGGCATGAAGGCGTGTGCCAGGCTGGTATCGCGGTCCTGGCGGGGCAGGGCGTCGATGTCCTCGGCGGCCTGCTTGAAGCGTTCATACTCCTGCAGCCGGCGCACCAGCTCGGCGCGCGGGTCGGCCTCATCGCCTTCCTCGCTGACCGGGCGCGGCAGCAGCATCCGCGACTTCACTTCGGCCAGAATCGCCGCCATCACCAGGTACTCGGCGGCCAGCTCGAAGCGCAGCTCGCGCATCACGGTGATGTATTCCACATACTGCCGGGTGATCTCGGCCACGGGAATGTCCAGCACGTCCAGGTTCTGCCGGCGGATCAGGTACAGCAGCAGGTCCAGCGGGCCTTCGAAGGCATCCAGGATGACTTCCAGCGCGTCCGGCGGGATGTACAGGTCCTGCGGAATCTGCAGGACCGGTTGCCCATGCACCACGGCCAGCGGCATTTCCTGCTGCTGTGGGGCGGGCGGCCGGGTTGGCGGGTTCGCGTCGAGCGCGAGTTCGGAAGTCATCTAATGGACATCAGGATTGCAACGGACCAGTCGCGGCACCGGGTTCGCCGGGCCAACGCCACGGAGCCCCAGGGCACCAGACACGCCGGGATCGGCGCGATTCCACACATATCAAACAGCAGGACGCGCCGCAGGAAACGGCGGCGACGGAACTACGGGGAGGTCGTCTACGTGGCCCGGCCAGGTTGACCGGTTTGAAGCAGCGGGACGGTCGTCGGGGGCTGCGTTGGCCGCAAAAACCGACGGGCTGCTGCATCCAGCCACGTGCAATGGAGTCTAGGGTAAGCCTTTGTTGCGCCAGTGTCCAGCCGGGCCGGGGCAGGGGCCGCATTGGCTAGAATCTGCGGACCCGACAACGCAAGCGAGGAAATGCCGGTGTGGTATGTGATCGAAGGGTATGACGGCCAGGATGTGCTGGCGCAGCGGCTGCAGGCGCGGCCGGAACACCTGGCGCGGTTGCACGCGCTGCGCGACGAGGGACGCCTGCTGCTGGCCGGCCCGTGCCCGGCGGTGGACAGTGAAGACCCGGGCCCGGCCGGTTTCAGCGGTTCGGTGGTGATCGCGCAGTTCGAGTCGCTGCTGCAGGCCCAGGCCTGGGCCGACGCCGACCCGTACGTGGCGGCCGGCGTCTACACCCGCGTGCAGGTGCGACCGTTCCGCAAGGTGTTGCCGTGAACGCGGAACGGATCTCGCGAATGCGTGATGCGCTGCAGCATGCACTGGCGCCGAGCGTGCTCGAGATCGAAGACGACAGCCATCGCCACGCCGGCCATGCCGGTGCGCGCGATGGCCGCGGCCATTTCAACGTGCATGTGGTCAGTGAACGCTTCGCCGGACTGGGCCCGCTGGCCCGGCATCGCGCGGTGTACGCCGCGCTGGGGACGATGATGGAGACCGATATCCACGCGTTGTCCATCCGCGCGCAGACCCCGTCAGAACAGGGCTGAGCCCTTGTCCCACGCTGTCCTGGCGGGTCCCTGCGGGGGCTCGCTGCAGACAGATTTCCATGTCCATTTCGGGACATTCGCCTAACGGACTGTTTACAAGCCCAGATGGAAACGCTTACATTCCGCGCCAATGCTGGTAGGTCCAAGCCGTGGAGGGCGGCTTCGTGAACAAGGCAGCTATCACAATCAAAGACGTCGCACGCGAAGCCCGGGTCTCCGTGGCCACGGTTTCCCGCGCGCTCAACGGGCATGAAAATGTCGCCGAACCGGTCCGCCAGCTTGTGCTGGAGGTGGCCGCACGGCTGCGTTACACCCCGCACGCCGCCGCCCGCAGCCTGAGCAGCCGCCGCACCAATACGGTGGGCGTGGTGCTGCCGGACCTGTACGGCGAATTCTTCTCCGAACTGATGCGTGGCATCGACAATGTCGCCCGTAGCCGCCGCCAGCACCTGCTGGTGTCCAGCTACCACGGTGACCAGGAGCAGCAGGGTGCGGCCCTGCGCGCCATGCGCGGCCGCGTCGATGGCCTGCTGGTGCTCTCGCCCTATGCCGAGAGCCCCGGTTTCCTGACCGACAACCTGCCGCAGTCGCTGCCGACGGTGTTGATCAACACCTATCTGCCCGGGCAGGACCACCCGGTGCTGAGCATCGATGACCACGCCGGTGCGATGGCGATGACCCGCCATCTGCTCGACGCTGGCCACCGTCGCATCGCTTTCATTTCTGGCCCGGATCTCAACTTCGACGCGCGCGAGCGCCTGCGCGGCTTCCGTGACGCGCTGGCGGCTTTTGGCGGTGGCGCCGAGGGCATCGAGCTGCCCGGTGATTTCGACGAAGCTTCCGGCCATCGCGCCGGTCAGGAGTTGCTGGCAGCCGGAGCGCTGCCTGATGCCGTGTTCGCCGCCAACGACATGATGGCCCTGGGATGCCTGTACGCGTTCACGCAGGCCGGTGTCCGTGTTCCGACCGATGTCGCCCTGGCGGGCTTCGATGACATTCCACTGGCGCGTTTCGTCCACCCGTCGCTGACCACCATGCAGGTCAGCATCGCCGAGCTCGGCGACCGGGCCATGACGCGCCTGCTGCAGTTGATGGACGGCACCTCCACGGATGGGACAGGGGACAAGCAGACCCTGGTTCCCCGCTTGATAGTTCGCGATTCCACTACTCCGCCATCGGGCCATTGAAGCCAGAGGCGTTCCTTCTTTTTTGATTGATCGCAGGGACCGCGCGAGCGGTTACCGTCACCCGGAGATTGAGTTGATGATGCACACCACCTTCCGCACGCCGGCGCGCCGGCTGCTGAGCACCGCACTGGTCAGCTGCCTGATGCTGGCCGCCGCCCCGAACGTCATGGCGCAGTCGGCCAATGCCAGCCTGCGCGGCCAGGTGTCCGGCGCCCAGGCCGGCGCCGAAGTCACCGCCACCAACGTCGCCACCGGTACCGTCCGTCGCGGCACCGTCCGTGCCGATGGCAGCTACACGCTGATGGGCCTGGACCCGGGCACCTACGACGTGGTCGCCAACGGCCAGTCGCAGAAGGTCACCGTCACCGTGGCCTCGACCGCTACGCTGAACTTTGCCGGCGCTGCCAGCAGCACCCCGGGTTCGACCGCGGCCACCAACCTGGACACCGTCAACGTCGTCGCGCCGACCCTGCTGCAGGAAGTGCGCACGTCCGAAGTCGGCAAGACCGTCAGCCTGCAGCAGATCCAGACCACCCCGCAGGTCTCGCGCAATTTCCTGGAGTTCGCCGACGCGGTGCCGGGCATGATCTTCACCCGCGATGCCAAGGGCAACACCTCGCTGCGTGGCGGTGCCACCAACTCCGATGGCACCAACGTCTACATCGACGGCGTGGGCCAGAAGAGCTACGTCAAGGGTGGCGGCATTTCCGGCCAGTCCGGCAGCGCGGGTAATCCGTTCCCGCAGCTGGCCATCGGTGAGTACAAGGTCATCACCGGCAACTACAAGGCCGAGTACGGCCAGGTGTCCAGCGCCGCGATCACCGCCGCGACCAAGTCCGGTACCAACGAGTTCAAGGGTGAGACCTTCTACCGTTATACCAACGAAAGCATGCGTGCGATGACCCCGGCCGAACGCCAGCCGGGCAAGAGCAAGGAAGACTCGGCCGAGAAGGAGTACGGCTTCGCGCTGGGTGGCCCGATCATCAAGGACAAGGCCCACTTCTTCGTCACCTATGAAGCCAAGCGCTTCGACCTGCCAGTGACCATCGCGCCGGACGGTGCAGTGAGCTCGGCGGCCGCCAAACTGCCTGCCGATGGTCTCGCGGGTCTCGGCCCGGCCAGCCAGCCGTTCCAGCAGGACCTGATCTTCGCCAAGATCGACTTCGAGCCGACCGACAACGATCGTATCGAACTGACCTTCCAGGACCGCGACGAAACCCAGCAGCAGTTCAGTGACCAGACCGCCAAGGTGCACGGCAAGGTGGTGGACAACACCGACCGCCGCTACGCCCTGCGCTGGAACCACAGCGGCGAGCGGTTCTACAACGAGCTGATGGTCACCCATGAGGAGGCGTTCAACAATCCGCTGCCGCTGACCTACGGCAACGGTATCGTCTACACCGCGCCGGACTTTGGTGACAAGAACCGGAACACCCCGCAGGAAAAGACCCTCGTCCAGATCGGCGCAGCCGATGCGTTCGCCTCGCAGGTGAAGGGCCAGAAGGGCTGGGCGATCGAGGACAACCTGACCCTGGACGGCCTGCAGTGGGCCGGCGACCACACCATCAAGATGGGTGCCAAGTACAAGCAGATTGATCTGTACGCCTCGGATGCGGCGCAGATCAATCCGCAGTTCTTCTACACCATCGACAACCCTGCCTTCTCCTCCGGCACCCCCTACAAGGCTCAGTTCACCAAGGCCAGTACTGGTGTCACCGGCGTGCAGTCCGAGGTGCGCGCCAAGGTCAAGCAGATTGGTCTGTTCATCCAGGATGACTGGCAGGTCAACGATCATCTGCAGCTGAACATCGGCCTGCGCTGGGATTACGAAAAGAACCCGGTCTATACCGATTTCGTGACCCCGCCAGAGGTTGTGAACGCATTGTTCTCGCAGGACAGGCATGCGCCTCCGGGCCAGACCTATGCGCAGACGCTGGCGCTCAGTGGTTTGAACGTCAACGACTACATCAGCACCGGCCACAATCGCAAGAATTTCAAGAATGCCTGGCAGCCGCGCCTGGGCTTCTCGTATGACGTAAACGCCGATGAGCAGCACGTGTTCCATGGTGGTGCCGGCCGGTCCTATGATCGCGACCTGTTCGACAACCTGGCACTGGAAACCACGAAGCTGGCACTGCCGCAGCCGACCGTGTTCTTCCGCAACCCGGCCACCGGCAGCTGCATGTACGGGCAGACCCCGTGCTTTGACTGGAATCCGAACCTGATGAACGGCATCGAGAACGTGCAGGCACTGCTGGGTTCCACCAGCAATGAAGGCATGGAAGTCGATCTGCTGAATAACAACATGAAGGTGCCGTACTCCGACCAGTTCAGCCTCGGCATGAGCAACCAGATCGGCGAGTGGCTGACCGATGCCACGATTTCACGCACGCTGACCTACGATGGCTTCGCCTACACGTTGGGCAACCGTTTCAACAACGGCAATTTCTTCGATAACCAGATGCTGTGCGGCGCTGACGAGCCGACCTACGGGCAGCCGTGGGGCTGCAGCATTCCGGGCTTCGGCAGCCTGATCATCGGCCAGCAGGGCATCAAGACCCGCTCCACCCAGATCCTGCTGTCGGCGCAGAAGCCGTACAGCAAGGAGAGCGGCTGGGGCACCTCGATCGCCTATACCTGGACCAATGCACGCCACAACCGCAATATCAACGAGCACTATTCGTTCGATCGCGGCACCATCGGTGAGTATCCGACCATCAAGTCCAACGGCGCGCCGCGTCACCGCTTGGTGGTCACCGGCTCGTATGACGGTTTCTGGGGCATCACTTTCGGTGGCAAGCTGACCCTGGCCACGCCGACCCCGGGTAACGACTGGTCCTGCATCGCGCAGGCCGGCAACTCGAACTGCATGCCGACCCCGGCTGCCGGTACACCGTCGGGCAATGGCCACTTCCTGCTCGGCGGCAAGATCTTCGGCTACCGCTCGTTGGATCTGCAGGCGACCAAGACCTTCAAGCTGGCCGGCGATACCGAGCTGTATGCTCGCATCGACATCATCAACGTGCTCAACTTCGACAACTTCTCCAAGCTGAACTACGTGAAGAGCGACGGCAAGCTGCTGGTCAGCTACAACGAGACCGGCGACATCATTGGTACTCCGCGCCAGATCAAGGCCGAAGTGGGCTTCCGCTTCTAAGCGGAACCGCCTGATGCAGCACCCCGATGCCGCCGTTCCGCCGGCGGCATCGGCTGCTTGAAAGCGGCAATGGCCGGCCCCGTGCCGGTCCATTGCCCATGCCGCTGCCGGCCAGGGGGCAGCGGCATGGGCAATGATCGCGGTGTCAAACCACGTTTTTCGTGGTTTTTTCAGAACGCATCTTGTAAACGATTTCAGATCATTGGACGGTATGCTTTCCCATCGATCAGACCACCGGAGAAATCGCGCCATGCAGGCACGCCATCTGTTGTCCGCCGCAGCGTTGAGCCTGGCCGTGGCCGCCTGCCAGCCGGCCCAGCAGGAACCTGCCAAGCCGCGGCCGCCGGTGATCCTGATCGAGGCCGATGCACCGCCGCGGCCGATGAAGCCGGTGCTGCCGCCGCTGTTCGATGACATCGAGCGTCGTACCTTCCAGTTCTTCTGGGATACCACCAACGAGATCAACGGTCTGACCCCGGACCGCTATCCGTCGCGGCCGTTCGCCAGCATCGCCTCGGTCGGCTTCGCGCTGACCGCCTATCCGATCGGCATCGAGAACGGCTGGGTCAGCCGCAACCAGGCGATCGACCGCACCCTGACCACGCTGAAGTTCTTCCGCGACGTGCCGATGGGCCCGCAGCGCACCGGCAAGGCCGGCTACAAGGGCTTCTACTACCACTTCCTGGACATGCAGGAAGGGCGTCGCTACGACAGCTGGGTTGAACTGTCCTCGGTGGATACCGCGCTGCTGATGATGGGCGTGCTGTTCGCGCAGTCGTACTACGACGGCGACGATCCGCGGGAGAAGGAGATCCGCCAGATCGCCGACACGTTGTACAAGAAGGTCGACTGGCCCTGGCTGCAGCAGCGTACACCGCTGATCTCGATGGGCTGGTTCCCCGAGAGCGGCTTCATCGACCACGACTGGATGGGCTACAACGAGGCGATGATGGTCTACATCCTTGCCCTGGGCTCGCCGACGCACCCGGTCAGCCCGGATGCGTGGACGGTGTGGACGCGTACCTATGACAACGACTGGGGCGTCTACCAGGGCCAGGAATACCTGTCCTTCGGCCCGTTGTTCGGCCACCAGTACAGCCACGTCTGGATCGACTTCCGCGACATCCAGGACGCGTACATGCGCGAGCGCGGCAGCACCTACTTCCTCAACAGCCGCTCGGCCGCACTGGCCCAGCGCGAGTACGCCATCGCCAACCCGATGCAGTGGAAGGAGTATGGCGAGAATGTGTGGGGTTTGACCGCCAGCGACGGACCACAGAACACCACCCAGGACTATCGCGGCGAGCAGCGCCAGTTCCGCCATTACTCCTCGCGCGGCGCCGGCCTGCGCGAGAACTTCGATGACGGCACCATCGCTCCCACCGCTGCGATCGCGTCGGTGGTGTTCGCCCCCGAGCAGGTGATCCCGGCCACGCTGGAGATGCACAAGCGCTTTGGCGATTACATCTATTCCAGCTACGGCTTCCTGGATTCGTTCAACCCCAGCTTCAACTACGACATCCCGATCAAGACCGGCCGCCTGGTGCCGGATCGCGGTTGGGTCGCCAGCGACTACATCGCCATCGACCAGGGCCCGATCCTGACCATGATCGCCAACTACCGCGATGACTTCGTCTGGGAAGTGATGAAGAAGAACCCGTACATCCGCAAGGGCCTGGAACGGGCCGGGTTCAGTGGTGGCTGGCTGGCACCGGAAGGTTCGTTCCAGCCGCTGGAACTGCAGAAAGACGAAAAGGCCGCGGCGGCACGCGCGGTGGGTATCGCCGAATCACGCGCGGCTGCCGCGCAGGAACAGAAGAACAATGCCAACCGCACCACAGGCCAGGGCAAGTAACCCGATGCCGAACTGGATCGACCGCCTGCGCCGCTGGGCGCTGCCTGCCCTGGCCGCATTGGCCGTGGCCGGCTGCGCCCGTACCGATCCGGGCACCACCACCGTACGTTTCTGGGCGATGGGCCGCGAGGCGGAGGTGGTCAGCGAGCTGATCCATGAGTTCGAGGCCGAGAATCCGGGCATCAAGGTGGATGTGCAGAACATCCCGTGGACTGCCGCGCACGAGAAGCTGCTGACCGCGTTCGCCGCCGACGGTCTGCCAGACGTGTGCCAGCTGGGCAACACCTGGGTGCCGGAGTTCGCCGAACTCGACGCGCTGACGCCGCTGCAGCCGTTCGTGCAGCGTTCGGCCGTGGTCGACCCGAAGGACTACTTCCAGGGTATCTGGGATACCAACGTGATCCACGGCGAGCTGGTGGGCGTGCCGTGGTACGTCGATACCCGCCTGATCTACTACCGCAAGGACCTGCTGGCCAAGGCCGGTTACGACCACCCGCCGCGCACGTGGCAGGAGTGGGACGAACAGATGGCGGCGATCAAGCGCATGCAGGGCCCGAACCGCTATGCGGTGCTGATGCCGATCAACGAGTTCGAGCAGCAGCTGTCGCTGGCGCTGCAGCAGCCCGATCCGCTGCTGCGTGACGATGACACCCGCGGCAATTTCGCCAGCCCGGGGTTCCGCCGCACGCTGGCCTTCTACGCCAACATGTTCGAGCAGGGCTGGGCGCCGAAGATGTCCGAGACGCAGATCTCCAACGTCTGGGACGAGTTTTTCCGTGGCTTCAATGTGTTCTACATCTCCGGCCCCTGGAACATCCGCGAGTTCAAGAAGCTGCAGCCCAAGGAGCTGGAAGGGCAGTGGGGCACCGCCGCGCTGCCGGGGCCGGACGGTCCGGGCGCGGGCATCGCCGGTGGCACCAGCCTGGTGATCTTCCGCAAGTCGCAGCAGAAGGAGGCGTCCTGGAAGCTGATTGAATTCCTGTCGCGCCCGGAAATCCAGGCCCGCTTCCATTCGATCATCGGCGACCTGCCGCCGCGCCGCAGTACCTGGAACGCGCCGTCGTTGGCCAACGATCCGCTGGCCGCTGCGTTCCGTGACCAGCTGGAGCGGGTCAAGCCGACGCCGAAGGTGCTTGAGTGGGAGCGTATCGTGCAGGAAATGCGCATCGTCACCGAGAAGGTGGTGCGTGGTGGCCTGGCGCAGGACAAGGCCGTGGAAGAGCTGGACCAGCGCGTGGACAAGGTGCTGGCCAAGCGCCGCTGGATGCATGAACAACAACGCCTGCAGCAGCGCGTGCCGTCGCCGCAATCGAGCAGTGCCGTGGCCGCCGGGAGCGCGCAATGAAACGTACTTCACTTGCCGGCTGGATCTTTGCCGGTCCCTCGCTGATCGTGCTGGGCATGTTCTTCGGCCTACCGGTCGCCTCGGCGCTGGCGCTGAGCGTGACCGACTTCGACCTGTATGCCCTGGCTGACGGCGGCAACCTGCGCTTCGTCGGCCTCGGCAACTACATCGACCTGCTGCAGACGCCGATGTTCTGGAAGTCGCTGTGGAACACCACCTACTTCGTGTTGATCGGCGTGCCGTTGTCGATTGGCGTGTCGCTGGGTGCGGCGATGCTGCTGAATGCACCGGCCGCACGCTTCAAGGCGCTGTTCCGCACCGCGCTGTTCGCGCCGGTGGTGACCACGCTGGTGGCGGTGGCGGTGATCTGGCGCTACCTGTTCCACACCAGCTACGGCCTGGTGAACTACGGCCTGGGCCATCTGGGCATCAGCCCGATCGACTGGCTGGGCGATCCCAACTGGGCGATGCCGACCATCATGCTGTTCGCGGTGTGGAAGAACTTCGGCTACAACATGGTGATCTTCCTGGCCGGCCTGCAGGCCATCCCGCATGACCTGTACGAGGCTGCCCGTATCGACGGTGCCTCGCGCTGGAAGCAGTTCCTGCACATCACCCTGCCGATGCTCGGCCCGGTGCTGCTGGTGGTCGGCGTGATCACCGTGTCGGGCTACTTCCAGCTGTTCGCCGAACCGTACGTGATGACCCGCGGCGACCCACTGCAGAGCACCGTCAGCGTGCTGTATTTCATGTTCGAGGAAGGCTTCAAGTGGTGGAACCTGGGGCGCGCCTCCGCGGTGGCGTTCCTGCTGTTCCTGATCATCCTGGCGGTGACCACCGTGATGCTGCGTTTTGGCCGCAAGAGGCAGTTGGTATGAGTCGTGAAATCGGCCAGTCGCGCTGGTACCCGTGGTTGATCAATGGTGCGTTGCTGGTGCTGGCCCTGGTCAGCCTGGCACCGCTGCTGTGGATGCTCTCGGTCTCGTTCATGCCGCAGGGCGAGGCGACCCACTTCCCGCCGCCGCTGCTGCCATCGAGCATCACCACGCGCAACTACCATGAGTTGTTCGCGCGCACCGGCATGGGCGGCAACTTCGCCAACAGCCTGCTGGTGTCGGTCGGCATCACCCTGGGTTCGCTGCTGCTCAACACGATGGCCGGCTATGCCTTCGCCAAGCTGAATTTCGTCGGCCGCGAGCGCCTGTTCCAGGTGCTGATGGCGGCGCTGGTGATTCCGGCGCAGGTGGCGATGCTACCGCTGTTCCTGCTGATGAAGCAGCTGGGCCTGGTCAACAGCTTCGGTGGCGTGATCGTGCCGGCGCTGGCCAGCGTGTTCGGCATTTTCCTGGTGCGCCAGTACGCGCGTTCGATTCCGGACGAACTGCTGGAAGCGGCCCGCATCGACGGGGCAGGGGAGCTGCGCATCTTCTTCCAGATCGTGCTGCCGATGCTCAAGCCGGTGCTGGTGACCCTGGCGATCTTCACCTTCATGGGTGCATGGAACGATTTCATGTGGCCGTTGATCGTGTTGACCGATCAGGAGCACTACACTTTGCCGGTGGCGCTGGCCACCCTCTCGCGCGAGCACATCATGGACGTGGAAATGATGATGGCCGGCGCGGTGGTCACCGTGGTTCCGGTGCTGGCGCTGTTCCTGGTGCTGCAGCGGTACTACATCCAAGGTCTGTTGCTGGGGAGCGTCAAGGGATGAAGCGAGCGATCGCCGTTGGACTGGGCCTGTTGTGGACCTCCCTGGCGATCGCCGCGCCACCGGCGCTGCCGGCACCGAAGGTGCTGGACGACTTCGACGACATCGCCGCCTGGAAGCTGGTGCTGTCCGACCAGGTCAGCGGTTCGCTGCGGCCGGTCAGCGGCGCCGGAGGTGGCCGCGCGTTGTGCCTGGACTATGACTTCCACGATGTCTCCGGCTACGTCGGCATCCGCCGCGCGCTGGATATCGAATACCCGGTCAATTACCGCTTCGGTTTCCAGCTGCGCGGCGAATCGCCGGGCAACGACCTGCAGTTCAAGCTGATCGATGCCAGCGGCGACAACGTCTGGTGGGTCAACCGGCCCGGCTACAGCTTCCCCAAGGCGTGGACGCCGGTCGAGTACCGCCGCCGCCAGATCGACAAGGCGTGGGGTCCCTCGCCCGAGAAGGAAATGGCACGCAGTGCTGCGGTCGAGTTCACGATCTACAGCAAGGTCGGCGGCCGCGGCACGGTGTGCTTCGACAAGCTGACCCTTCAGGGCCTGCCAGCACAGGATGACTCGGCGCTGGTGCCGTCGGTGATTGCCGATACCGCCACCGCGCTGCAGGACCGCATGATCGACGGCAAGAGCGATACGTTCTGGATCAGTGGTGGCGTCAAGCAGCAGACCATCAGCCTGGACCTGCACAAGAGCCGCGAGATCGGCGGTGCGGTGATCGACTGGCTGCCGAATCTGGAAGCCCGCCGCTATACCGTACGCACCTCCGAGGATGGCCGTGACTGGCGCACCGTGCGTGAAGTGACCAGCGGTGCCGGTGGTCGCGACTGGCTGGCGCTGCCGGACACCGATGCGCGCTACCTGCGCTTCGATCTGCAGGACGGCCCGAACTGGCGCTATGGCATCCGTGACATCACGCTCAAGACACTGGCCTTTGCCGCCACCCCGAACGCTTTCCTGTCCTCGGTCGCCGCCGACCTGCCACGCGGCTCGCTGCCACGTGCCTACGTGGGCGAGCAGCCGTACTGGACCCTGCTCGGCCTCGATGGCGGCCAGGAACAGGCGCTGATCAGCGAGGACGGCGCACTGGAGCCGGCCAAGGGCAGCTTCAGCATCGAACCGTTCATCCGCCTCGATGGCAAGCTGCTGGACTGGTCGAAGGTGGCCATCACCCAGTCGCTGCAGGATCATTACCTGCCGATCGCCAACGTCGATTGGGTGCATGAAAAAGTCGGCCTGGCGGTGACCGGCTTCGTGCAGGGCACGCCGGAGCGTGCGCAGCTGATCGGCCGCTACCGGCTGAGCAATCCGGACAAGGTCGCACACGAATACACCCTGGCACTGGCGATCCGTCCGTGGCAGGTCAATCCGCCCACGCAGTTCCTCAACACCGTCGGTGGCTTCAGCCGCATCGATGCACTGGATGTGGGCGAGCAGCTGGTGCGGGTCAACGGTGAGCCGCGCATCTACCCGCTGCAGGTGCCGGACGCGCGCTTTGCCAGTACGTTCGATGGCAAGCTCGATGCGATGCATCTGGAAAGCGGCACGTATCCGGCGACCACGGCGGTGAAGGACAGCACCGGCATGGCGTCGGGTGCGCTGATGTACACGATCAAGCTGGAGCCCGGCCAGAGCCGTGAAGTGGCGGTGGTGCTGCCACAGACCGGTGGCTGGGCGCCGCAGGCGCTGGACGTGGCCAAGGCGCAGGCGCAGGTGGCCGAACAATGGCGCAAGAAGCTGGGCGTGGTCTCGCTGCAGGTGCCCGCTGCAGGCCAACCGCTGGTCGACACCCTGCGCACGGCGGTCGCGCACATGCTGATCTCGCGGGTCGGGCCGCGGCTGCAGCCGGGCACGCGTTCGTATGCGCGCAGCTGGATCCGCGATGGCGCGATGATTTCCGAAGGCCTGCTGCGCATGGGCCGCAGCGATGCGGTGCGCGATTACATCAACTGGTATGCGCCGTACCAGTTCGAGAACGGCAAGGTGCCGTGCTGCGTCGATGCGCGCGGCAGTGATCCGGTGCCGGAGAACGACAGCCATGGCGAGCTGATCTACAGCATCGCCGAGTATGGGCGTTACACCGGCGACAGCACCTTCACCGAGCTGATGTGGCCGCACGTGCAGGGTGCTTACACCTACATGGAGCAGTTGCGCGCCAGCGAGCGCACCGAAGAGAACCGCGCGCGCAACCCGGCGTTCTACGGGATGATGCCGGCCTCGATCAGCCACGAAGGCTATTCGGCCAAGCCGATGCACTCGTACTGGGACAACTTCTGGGCGTTGCGCGGCTACAAGGACGCGGCGCTGCTGGCGACCCAGCTGGGCAAGGTCGAGGCGATGCAGATTGCCGAATCGCGCGACCAGTTCCGGGATGACCTGCAGGCCTCGTTGCAGTCGGCGATGCAGCAGCACCGCATTGACTACCTGCCGGGCTCGGCCGAGCTGGGTGACTTCGACGCGACGTCGACCACCATCGCACTGGCCCCGGGCGGCGAGCAGGGCAGGCTGCCGCAGCAGGCACTGGAGGCGACCTTCGAACGCTACTGGAACGAGTTCGTCGCGCGGCGCGATGGCAAGCGCGAGTGGAAGGACTACACCCCGTACGAGTGGCGCAACGTGGCCGCGTTCGTGCGCCTGGGCTGGCGCGACCGCGCCTGGCAGGCCACCGAGTTCTTCTTCAAGGACCGCGCACCGCAGGCCTGGAACCAGTGGGCCGAAGTGGTCTCGCGCACGCCGCGCAAGCCGTTCTTCGTCGGTGACCTGCCGCATGCCTGGGTGGCCTCGGACTTCGTGCGCTCGGCCCTGGACATGTTCGCCTACAACCGTGACATGGACGATGCGCTGGTGCTGGCCGCCGGCGTACCGAGTGCGTGGCTGCAGGGCGAGGGTGTCGCGGTGCAGGGCTTGCGTACCCCACAGGGCCAGCTCAATTACCGCCTGCAGCGCAGCGACAAGCAGCTGGTGCTGGAGGTGCAGCCGGGCCTGGTGCCGCCGGTGGGGGGCGTGGTGCTGCCATGGCCGTACGCGGGTGATCCGGGCGAGGCGACGGTCAACGGCGAAGCCGCCGAGTGGATCAACAAGGAACTGCACGTGCACCAGCTGCCGGCGCGGATCGAGATCGAAGTGCCGAGCGCGGTGCGCCGCGCCGAGCGCAAGGGACAGTAACGATGAAGCAGCAGGGGGCGAGGGTGCGCACATCGGTGCGTGCCCTGGGGCTGGCCATTGCATTGGCATTGCCGGGCGCGGTGATGGCGGCCGAACCGGCTGCCACGACCGCGGCGCCCGACGTTGCCAGCGCGCCGGGCATGAGCATGGTCACCTTCAACCTGCATCATGACCGCGAAGACTGGCCGAGCCGGCGCCGCACCATCCTGGCCGAGCTCAAGCGCCTGCAGCCGGATGCAGTTGCCCTGCAGGAGGTGATCCAGCGCCGCAATGTGCGCAACCAGGCGCAATGGCTGGCCAGCCAACTCGGCTACAGGTACGTGTTCGTGTCCACCGATCCGGTTGGGGCGCCCAAGCGCTACGGCAATGCACTGCTGACCCGGCGGCCGATCCTCGCCCAGGGGGATCATCTGCTGCAGCCGTTGGACGACTACCGCACGGTTGCTCACCTGCGCATCGACGTCGACGGCACGCCGGTGAACGTCTACGCCACGCATCTGAACGAGCGCAGTGACGAGAGCGGGCAACGCATCCGCCGCAGCCAGGTCGAGGACCTGCTGCGCTTCATCACTGCAACGTCGGCCGGTGCTCCGGTGGTGATCGCCGGCGACTTCAATGCGCTGGTGGATGCTGGTGACCTGAGCGAGCTGCGCAGCCACTACGGCGACAGCTACGGCAGCGTGCACGTCAACACTGACCTGGCCGGGGTCAGCACGCTCAACCGCCACTATTACCAGGCGCCGTCGCGGATCGACCACATCTTCTTCCAGCAGGACGAGATGGTCGCGCGCGAGGCGAAGCTGCTGTTCGACCAGCCCGATGACAGCGGTCGCTGGGCATCCGATCACTACGGCGTGTGGGCCCGCCTGCAGTTCGCGCCGAAACCCTGACGGAGCACGCTCCTGGTAGGTGCCAACCTTGGTTGGCACGAACAACGGCACCGACCAAGGTCGGCAACCGCCACTGCGGTGCCCGTGCTGTCGGCGGCGTCCGTGTCCCTGCTTTGGTAGGTGCCAACCTTGGTCGGCACGGACGTATCCGCGTGCGTTGAATCAATGCCGCCGACCAAGGTCGGCAACCACCACGGCACGGCACAAACAAAAACGGCGGGGATCATTGATCCCCGCCGTTTCGATTTCATGCGATCAAAGAGCGATCAGTTCGCCGGCGGCGTGCGCTTGGCGGCCTCTTCGTCTTCTTCATCGGCCTTGGCTTCTGCAGCCTGGGCTGCGGCGTCGGCATGGCCATCGGCGACCGGGTCGATCGACGGCGTCACCACCGCTTCGGCGACCGGTGCAGCGGCTTCGATCGGCGCGGTTTCCACCGCCACCGGAGCAACCGGCTGTTCGGCGGCCACGACGGGCTCGACGACCGGCTTGGCTTCAACCACCGGCGCAGCCTCAACGGCCTCCGGATTGGCTTCGACCACCGGCGCGGCTACAACGATCTCCGGCTTCGCTTCAGCCACCGGAGCAGCCTCGACCGCCGCCGGCTTCGCTTCGATCACCGGAGCGGCTTCAACCATCGGAGCTGCTTCAACCGCGACCGGCTGTGCTTCGGTCACCGGCGCAATGGCTTCGATCACCGGCGCGGCAGCGGCTACCGGCTGGGCCGGGGTCGCAGCGTCGATGGCATCGAGCATGCTGGTCTGCACCGGCGAGGACACCGCTTCGGTCTTCGCAGCAGCTTCGACCGGGGCCTGCACTTCAGCCACGCCCGGGGCGGCGGCTTCGACCACGGCGCTGCTCACCACGGCAACCGGTGCGGCGGCAACGGCGGCGGCAGCACGGACCGGCTTCGCGGCGTCGGCAACGACCGGCTCGGCTTCGTCATCGAAGTCGAACTCCGGCTGCGAACGGGCCGGCTGCGCAACAGCGACCGGCGCAGTGCCAGCAGTACTGTCGACGTTCGGCTCGGCGCCGTCGGCGTCATCACCGTCATCACCCTCGTCCTGGTCATCACCCAGAGCGTCGCTGCCGGCGGCGTTCTCGGCGCCACCGCGACGACGACGACGGCCACCACGACGGCCACGACGACGGCGGGTCGCGCCTTCGCCTGCCTGCTCGCCATTGGCGTCGGTTGCGGCCTCTTCACCGGCAACGGCAACCACCTCGGCCTCGCTGGCAGCGTTGGCAGTGGTCTCGACCGGTACTGCGGCGTCCACAGGAGCGGCGGCCACCGGGGCAACCGGTGCAGTGGCTTCCTGCGCGGTCACCCCATTGGCGGCGACGGCGGTGGCGGCCACGGCTGCTGCGGCGGTCACGGCTTCGGCCGGTGCATCGGCGGCACCGCGCTGCGGCTTCTCGGCCGGCTTGTCACCGTCCTGCTGCTGCGGACGCGGCTGCTTGGGCTGCTTCAGCTTCGGCTGCTGCTGGTTCTGGTTCTGGCCCTGCTGCTCGTTGCGCGGCTTGTTCTGCTGCTGAGGCTGCTGCTGGCCATCCTTCTGCTGCGGCTCCTTCTGCTTGCCCTGCTGCGGCTGCTGCTGGGCATTGCCGTTGTTGCCGTTGCGGCCGTCCTTGCGCTGCTCACCGCGGTCCTTGCGGTTGCCGCCGTCCTTCTGCTGCTGCGCGTTGCCGTTGCCGCCGTTGCCACGATTGTCGTCGCGACGGTCCTTGCGGTCCTTGTTGCGATCCTTGTTGCGGTCCTTGCGGCCACCATCCTGCGACTGCCGCGCTGCCGGAGCAACCGGCGCCGGCGCGGGTGCCGGTTCGCCACCGAATACGCGCTTGAGCCAACCGATCACGCCGCCGCTCGGGGCCGGCGCCACCGGCGCTGCCGCGACCGGGGCCGGAGCAGCTGCGGCCGGCTCCACTTCCTCGCGCACCGGGGCGGGGGAGGTGTGCTTGACCTGGGTCACCGCCGGCGGCGGGATGTTCAGCTGGCCCTTGGTCAGGGCGTGCACCGGCAGCTTGCGCGGGGTGCCGCGCTGGTAGCTGGGCTTGTTGCTCTCTTCACCCAGCTCGTTCTCGCGCAGGCGGGTGACGGTGTAGTGCGGGGTGTGCAGCTGCTCGTCGGCGACGATCACGATCGGCGCCTCGTGGCGCTGCTCGATCTCGCGCAGGGCGCTGCGCTTTTCGTTCAACAGGTAATTGGCGATCTCCACCGGGGCCTGGACCAGCACCTGCCCGGTGTTCTCCTTCATCGCATGCTCTTCGGCGACGCGGATGATCGACAGCGACAGCGACTCGACGCTGCGCATGCGGCCGTGGCCGTCGCAACGCGGGCAGACGATCTGGCTGGACTCGCCCAGGCTCGGGCGCAGGCGCTGGCGGCTCATTTCAAGCAGGCCGAAGCGCGAGATGCGGCCGACCTGGACGCGGGCGCGGTCGTACTTCAGCGCGTTGGCGAGGCGGTTCTCGACCTCGCGCTGGTGCTTGTTGGAGGCCATGTCGATGAAGTCGATGACCACCAGGCCACCCAGGTCGCGCAGGCGCAGCTGGCGGGCCACTTCCTCGGCCGCTTCCAGGTTGGTCTGGAACGCGGTGTCCTCGATGTCGCTGCCCTTGGTGGCGCGCGAGGAGTTCACGTCGACGGCGGTCAACGCTTCGGTCTGGTCGACCACGATCGAGCCGCCCGACGGCAGGCGCACGTTGCGCTCGTAGGCGCCTTCGATCTGCGATTCGATCTGGAAGCGGTTGAACAGCGGGATGTCGTCCTTGTAATGCTTGAGCTTGCGCAGGGTCTGCGGCATCACCTGCTGCATGAACTCGCGGGCGTGCTCGTACATCTCCTCGGTGTCCACCAGGATCTCGCCGATGTCGGCGCGCAGGTAGTCACGCAGGGCGCGCACGATCAGGCGCGATTCCTGGTAGATCAGGAACGGGGCCGGCTTGCTCAGCGCGGCTTCGGCGATGGCACGCCAGACGTTGAGCAGGTAGTCCAGATCCCACTGCAGCTCTTCCGCATCGCGGCCGACGCCGGCGGTACGGATGATCACGCCCATTTCGTCAGGGATGTTCAGCTTGTCCAGGGCGTCCTTCAGGGCGGCCCGGTCTTCGCCCTCGATGCGACGGGAGACACCGCCGGCGCTGGGCGAGTTCGGCATCAGCACCATGTAACGGCCGGCCAGCGAGATGAACGTGGTCAGGGCGGCGCCCTTGTTGCCACGTTCTTCCTTGTCGACCTGGACAACGATCTCCTGGCCTTCCTTCAGCAGTTCGCGGATGCCGGCCTTGTTGTGGTCGACACCGGCCTGGAAGTAGTCGCGGGAGATTTCCTTCAGCGGCAGGAAGCCATGGCGGCCACCACCGTATTCAACGAAGGCCGCTTCCAGCGAGGGCTCGATGCGGAAGATCCGGCCCTTGTAGATGTTGGACTTCTTCTGTTCCTTCGACGGCTGTTCGATGTCGATGTCATACAACGACTGGCCATCCACGATGGCAACACGCAGCTCTTCGGCCTGCGTGGCGTTGATCAGCATTCGCTTCATTGTTGCGTTCCTCGCAAGCGGCTACCGCGCGGAACGCCATGGGGTTTCGCCTCTGGACACGGTTCGCCGCCCATTCGCGCAAGCGCGGGGAGGGCGGCTTGGGTTTCCAGCGCTACGACACCACGGCAGGCCGCGGGAGCGCTTCACTCTTATGGGTTTTGGGGTGTTACAGGCCGCAGGCAGCTGTCAGCCAGGCTGGAGCGCCACGCGGGACATGTTCAGCACGGTTGCGTGTCAGGCATCCGGCGATGGCCGGGAAGGCCGGTGAGCCGCTAACATGGCCGCCCCGCGGGCGGTGGTCGCGCACTGTGCCGGATTCGTCGGAAGCTGGGCTTCTGGCCCTGAGTAACTTCCAACGAAATCAATCCCTTATCTCGCCCCCCGAGTGTAACAGAATAAACAGCCTGATGACCGCCCAAGACCCGACCAAACCCGCCGGCGACAAGCCTTTCGTGCGCATGATCACCGTTCCCGCCGACCGCGCCGGCCAGCGCCTGGACAACTTCCTGCTCGGCCAGCTGAAGGGCGCCCCGCGCAGCCTGGTCTACAAGCTGGTACGCAGCGGCCAGGTGCGGGTGAACGGCGGCCGTGCCAAGGCCGAGCGCAAGCTGGAGGCGGGCGATGAGGTGCGCGTGCCGCCGGTTCGTCTCAGTGAAGGAGGAGACAAGGCCGGCCCGCCGGAGGCGTTCATGCGCCGCTTGGAGCAGGCCATCGTCTTCGAGGACGCCCGCCTGCTGGCCCTGAACAAGCCCACCGGCGTGGCCAGCCACGGCGGCAGCGGCATCAGCTTCGGCGCCATCGAGACCCTGCGCGCGCTGCGCCCGGGGCAGACCCTGGAACTGGTCCACCGGCTGGATCGCGACACCTCGGGCCTGCTGATCGTCGCCAAGAAGCGCTCGGCGCTGAGCGAACTGCAGGCGCTGCTGCGTGAAGACCACGGTGCCGGCATCCGCAAGCGCTACCTGACCCTGTTGGCCGGACGCATGCCCGACGGCGTGATGACGGTCGACGCGCCGCTGCACGTGGGCCTGCGCCAGGGCGGCGAGCGCCATGTGCAGGTGAACGCGATCGGCAAGGAATCGATCAGCCACTTCCGTGTGCTGGAGCGTCGCGGCGGCCATTCGTACTGTGAGGTGCGCATCGAGACCGGCCGTACCCACCAGATCCGCGTGCATGCCCAGCATCTGGGGCATCCAGTGGCCGGTGACGACAAATACGGCGATCCGGCGGTCAACAAGCGGCTTCGTGAGCAGATCGGCCTGAAACGCCTGTTCCTGCACGCGGCGTCGCTGGAGTTCGCGCTGGACGACGGCAAGAGCCCGTATGTGCTGAACGCGCCGCTGGCCGATGAGCTGGTTGAGGCGCTGGACCGGCTGCGCTGACGGCGGTTCGGCGGCGCCGGGTGCTTGGTCGGCGCCGTGGCTTCCCTGCGATGAGTGGGCTTGTCACTTTCTTTGCTCGTGCACCGCGCTGCAGGAGCAACGCGGAACGGCGCAGCCGGCCCGCAGGGTGGCGCACATGGATGTGTGCCATCAAGAAAGTAACCAAAGAAACACGCCGCCGTCCGCGAGCCGGCGCTGCGCGCCGGTACCCTGCACTCCTCGGTCCGCCGAGGGGCGGCGCGGAACTCGCTGCGCTCAGACACCCGCGCCTCTTCGCCCTCGCCGGACCTGCGGTGCTCGGCTCGCTACAAGGCGGACCCGGACATCCGCAGAGTAGGCCCGTGACCGCTCGATACTGTGGAATGCGCCAGCCGCGAGGGGGCTCAGCCCGTTGGCTGCAAACCCCTCACCACTTGAACAACACCAGGCTGATCGCCAGGGTGCCCATGCCGGCCACCAGGCCATACACGGTTTCGTGGCCCTTGGCATAACGCTTGGCCGCCGGCAGCAGCTCATCCAGCGCAAGGAACACCATCACGCCGGCGATCAGTCCGAACACCCAGCCAAACGTGGCGTGCGACAGCGATCCTGACAGCAGCCAGTAGCCCAGCGCCGCGCCCACCGGCTCGGCCAGGCCGGACAGCAGGCTGGCACTGAACGCATAGAACTTGTTCTGGGTGGCGAAGTACACCGGCACCGCGATCGCGATGCCCTCGGGAATGTTGTGGATGGCGATGGCGAAGGCCAGTGGCATGCCCACCGATGGGCTTTCCAGCGTCGCGAAGAAGGTCGCCAGCCCTTCCGGGAAATTGTGCGCGGTGATCGCGACCGAGGTCAGCAGCGCGACCCGCTTCAGGTACTCGCGGCTGTTCTCGCGGAACGCGGGGTCCTGCTTGTCCAGGCTGTCGTGCGGGTTGGGGATGAAGTGGTCGATCAGCACGATCACGATCACGCCCAGCAGGAAGGCCAGGGTGCCGTAGGTGAAGCCGGTGCGCTCGCCATAGGCCAGTGCGAACGAAGCAATGGACTTGTTGAGGATCTCCGACAGCGACACATAGACCATCGCGCCGCCAGCGAAGGCCAGGCCGAACGCCAGCAGGCGCGGGTTGGGGCGTCGTGAGAACAGCACCAGCAGGCTGCCGATGGCGGTGGCGAGGCCGGCCGCAAGAGTGACCGCCAGTGCGATCCAGATGTTTTCGGGAGGAATCTGCAACATGTACCGACGCGGTCCTGGTCAATAGACAACCGCCCCGGGCAAGGCCGGGGCGGCGAGGGCGAGGCGGGGGTCGGCTGGCCTCGTCGGGGCGCGGGCGATCAGCCGCCGCGGCGCAGGCGTTCTTCGATGGCGAAGCACTGGTCCGGCTTCGGCTGCGGCGGGTTGAAGCTGACCGGTACCTGGATGGTGGCCGGCACTGCAGCGCCGTTGCGGGTGGCAGCCTTGAACTGCCAGCCCTGCACGGCGGTCCTGGCCAGTTCGTCCAGCTGCGGGTTGCCGGCCCCGGTCAACAGCGCGACCTCGCTCGGCTTGCCGTCGGCGCCGATGGTCACCTTGAAGGTGCTGGTGCCGCCCACGCCCATGCAGGCCAGCTCAAGCGGGTACTGCGGCGGCGGCGTCTTCACCGCGGCCACTTCGGTCGGCGGCGGCGGTGGCGGTGCCGGTGGTTCGGACGGGCCACAGCCGGCCAGGCCGGTCGCAGCGATCAGGGACAGGCTCAGCAAACGTACGTTCATGGCAGTTGCTCCGTCAGGGCCGAAGTCTTTGCCGCGCAGATGAAGTCGTTCTCGCTCAGGCCGCCCACATCGTGGGTGGAGAAGCGCACGACCGCGCGGTCGTAGTGCACGCCCAGGTCCGGATGGTGGTCCTCGTGATGGGCGATCCAGGCCAGCGCGTTCACGAAGGCCATGGTGGCGTAGTAATCCTTGAAGCGGAAGGTGCGCGTCAGGGCCTGCCCGCCCTCGCTCAGCTCCCAGCCGGGAACCTGCGGCAGCAGTTCGGCCAGGCGGGCCTCGCCAAGCTTGTGGTCGCTGCCTTTGCGCGGCACGCAACGGGCCTGGGCCAGTGGAATCAGGTCGGCCATGGGAATCTCCACCTCGTGTTGACTGAACAATGCGCCGGACGGTGTATAAACCGAATGAGCGGCTGACGCTTACTTGGCTAGAATAGCCTGATGATCCAGATCTCCGACACTGCCCAGACCCATTTCCGCAAGCTGATCGAACGCGAGGGCGTGCCCGGCATGGGCGTGCGCCTGAGCGCGGTCGACCCCGGTACCCCGCGCGCCGATGCCCGGCTGGAATTCGCCGAACCGACCGACCTGCTCGGTGACGAGTGGGCGGTGGACTGCGATGGCTTCACCCTCTACGTCGATGCGAGCAGCGTCGGCTGGCTCGACGGTGCCGAGATCGACATCGTCGCCGGCACCGCCGGTACCCAGCAGCTGACCATCAAGGCACCGCGCATCAAGGGCGAGGCCCCCGGTGATGCCGCGTCGCTGGTCGAGCGCGTGCACTGGGTGGTGGAGAACGAAGTCAATCCGCAGCTGGCCTCGCACGGCGGCAAGGTGGCCGTGCAGGAAGTTTCGGCCGACGGCGTGGTGCTGCTGCGCTTCGGTGGTGGCTGCCAGGGCTGTGGCATGGCCGACGTGACGCTCAAGCAGGGTATCGAGAAGACCCTGATGGGCCGCGTGCCGGGCGTGACCGCCGTGCGCGACGCGACCGACCACGACAGCGGCCACGCGCCGTACATCCCGCGCGGCAACGTCGCCTGATCGCTGACGCGTGCCTCTGACCCGGGCCGAGCAACTCATCGAACTGCTGCTGGCCCGCCAGCAGCCACGCGCCGTCCTCGAGAAGTCCACGCGCCTGCCCTATGGCTGGGCGCTGTGGCTGCGCTCGCTGGGCCCGCTGCCGCGGCCCTTCCACGCCCGCGAAGTGATTGCAGTATTGCTGCCGCGCCCGCTGCCTGGACCGCCGGGTCAATCGCCCCGGCTGTCACCGTGGCAGTCGCTGCGCCGGTTGTTCTGGCAGGACTGGGACGCTGCGCCGCGCGATCAGCGCTGGATGCGCTGGACCTCGGCGTTTGCCAGCGCGCTGCTGCACCTGCTGTTCTTCATGCTGCTGCTGTGGGTTGCGGTGATCCGCACCACGGCACCGGAAGCAGAGGGCGCCGAAGGCGAGCGTGTGCAGGTGGAATTCGTCGGTCGCGCCAGCCAGGAAGGTGGTGGCGATCAGCCGGGTGCCGAAGCGGCTGCGGCTGCACCGGCGGGTCAGGTTGCCGCCGGCCAGGAAGCAGGGGCAGCGACGGCACCTGAGCCGCGTCCTGCGGCCGCGTCGGCGCCTGCGCCCGCACCGGCTCCAGCACCGACAGCCAGCGTGCCGTCGCCGCCGGCCGAAGCCGAGCCGGCCCCGCTTGCGGCCCCGCCACCCTCGCCGGTGCAGGCCACCGAAGTAGCGCAGGCCAGTACGGATTTCGTGGTACCGCCGGTCAGCGTGCCGCGCACCGAGGTCAGCATCGTGCCGCGCGACACCACGCCCACAGTGCGCGAGCGCAGCGTGCAGCCGGTGCAGGCGCCGCCAACCCCAACCGCACTGCGTGCGCCGGAGATAGCGGTGCGGGCGCCGCAGCTGCGTGACATCCAGGTGCAGGAGCGCGAGGTCAGTACGGTCGATGCACCGGCGGTGTCGCAGCCGCTGCGCACGGCCGATGTGCAGGTGCGCGTGCCGCAGCGCGACGTGCAGGTGCGCGAGCGTGAAGTGCAGGCGGTGGTCGATCCGCAGGTGCGGATGGCAACCGTTGCCGGTCGTGATCCGGCGGTGCGTGCGCCGGCGGGTCGTGACGTACAGGTGCGCGAGCGCGAAGTAGCCTCGGCACCGGCCGCAGCCCCTTCGTCTTCCAGTGGCAATGCACCCGCGGCAACACCCGCGCCGGCAGCCAATGGCAGCGCGACGCAGGCGAGCAGCAGCACTGCGCGGCCTGCTGCATCCAGCACGACCCCGGCTCAGGCTGGAGCGCGCCCGGCCCCCAATCCGGGCAACTGGGCCACGCCCGCCAAGGGTGATGACTGGGGTGCATCGAGCCGCAACGATGACGGCGCCGACAAGGGCGCCCGCCAGGCCAGCACCACCGGCAAGGGCAGTGGCCTGTTCAATGCCGATGGCAGCGTCCGCGTGCCGGGCCAGGAAGGCGAGGGTCGTGCCGAGCGCGGTGCGCCCGGTGGCGCCAACGATGGCTGGAGCAAGGAACGCATCGCGCAATCGGGCACCTGGTTGAAGCGACCGCCTTACGACTACACGCCCACTTCGTTCGACAAGTACTGGGTCCCTCAGGAATCGCTGCTGGCCGAGTGGGTGCGCAAGGGGGTCAAGGCAATGGAGATTCCGTTGCCGGGTACCAGTACGAAGATCTCCTGCGTGATCTCGATCCTGCAGGCCGGTGGTGGCTGCGGCCTGACCAATCCGAACATGCAGGACCAGCCGGCCGTGGCACGGCCGCCGCCGGACATCCCGTTCAAGAAGGAACTGCAGGAAGATAACGGGAGCCGCTAGCCAAGACCGGCGCGCCACACGCTGGCCGGCTCGCGCTTGGGTAGGTGCCAACCTTGGTTGGCACAGAGGCGCCGACCAAGGTCGGCCTCTACCAGGGCACTGACTTTACGCGCTCTGCGACAGGAACACCCAGAACGGCACGTCGCGGCCGACCCAGTCGCGGCTGGCTTCGTCCATCACGTCCAGCAGGGTGTTGAAATCCTTCTGCGTGGAGGCGCGCAACGTGTCCACGTCGGCCAGGAACAGCGCGTAGCCGTTGGCGGGCAGCCACTGCAGGTCGCGCAGGTTGTCCGACAGCGCATCCCAGTTGCCGCCGAAGCCGGCCGGGAAATCCAGTTGCGCGGCCAGCCGGGCGAGCAGGGTGCGCTTGTCGCCCACGCCTTCCAGATCGATGCGGATCACCTTCAGCCCGGCATCGCGCATCGCTGCGGCCAGTGCGCCGATGTCGTCGCTGTCGATGGCGTAGACGCCAGCATTGTTGATGTCATGCAGGCCGAGGCCGAAATCATCGTGGCTCATCACTGCGCTCCCTGGGCCGGTACGGTGAAGCTGCGGAACGATTCGTAGTGGTCGTCGGTGTAGTACCACGCCTCCGGCGGATCGCCGCCGGTGACGATGCGGCGCGTGCCACGGGTGCGCGCGCCGGGGGTATCGACGGTGTATTCGCGGTAGTAGCCGCGCGGGCGCTGCGGCAGCTGCTGCTCGCGGTTGCCGAACGTGCTGCCGTCCTGGCGGTGGGGGAACGGGCCGCCACGCTGGATCAGGGCGATGGTCTGCCGGGCTTCAGCGGGCAGGAACGCGGGAAGTCCGCTGTCCTTGCCGGGCGAGGCGGTGGCCGGCGCGCGCGCGGCAGGCGCACCCTGCAGGTCCGGCGCGAACTGCGGCGCCGGCGGGCGCTGCATGAAATGGTTGACGACCAAGCCCAGCAGTAGCAGGGCGATGGCGGTGATCAGCAGCCGGGGGTTGCGCATGGGCAAGGAGCGGGCGAGGGCAGTGCAGGCACTGTAGCGCCTGTGCGCTGCACGGTGCATGAGGATGGCATCGCGTCACTGCTGCGTAACAATTGCCGTCGTGCTCACTGGCAGGACGCAATTTCCTTTACATCCCCCTTGGTAATCTGGCGGTCTGTCCCCATCATTCACCGCGCAACGCCCGACACCGTCGGGTGCCCTCGCAATCAGGAGATGCATCATGGCCTATACCCTGCCCAAGCTGTCCTACGCCTACGACGCGCTGGAACCGCATATCGATGCGGCGACGATGGAAATCCATCACACCAAGCATCACCAGACCTACATCAACAACGTCAACGCGGCGCTGGAAGGCACCGAGTACGCTGACCTGCCGGTCGAAGAACTGGTGAAGAAGCTCAAGTCGCTGCCGGAGAACCTGCAGGGTCCGGTGCGCAACAACGGTGGCGGCCATGCCAACCACTCGCTGTTCTGGACCGTGATGGCTCCGAATGCTGGCGGCAACCCGGTGGGCGACGTGGCCAAGGCCATCGACAAGGACCTGGGCGGCTTCGACAAGTTCAAGGACGCCTTCACCAAGGCTGCGCTGACCCGTTTCGGCAGCGGCTGGGCGTGGCTGAGCGTGACCCCGGACAAGAAGGTCGTGGTCGAGAGCACCGGCAACCAGGACAGCCCGCTGATGGAAGGCAACACCCCCATCCTCGGCCTGGACGTGTGGGAACATGCGTACTACCTGAAGTACCAGAACCGCCGTCCGGAATACATCGGCGCGTTCTTCAACGTCATCGACTGGAACGAGGTCGAGCGCCGTTACCAGGAAGCGATCGCCTGACTGAGTGACGGAATGAAATGAGAAGGCCGGGGGAGACCCCGGCCTTTTTGTTTGCCAGCTTCTGGACGTCGGGCAGGACCTGGTGGGGGCCGAAGGCGGGGTTATTCGGCGGTGGCCATATCACCCTGCAGGCGCAGGGTGGCCATCACGCCCAGGCGCAGGCCGGGCAGGTCGCCGTCGGCCGGCAGCAGGATCGGCTGCTGGCGGATGCCGCCGAAGTGCTTGACCTGGAACAGCACATCCAGGCCATGACCGCTGCTGCCGCCACCACTGGCCGCAGGCGCCTCGACGCGACCGCCGGGATTGCGCCGGGCGGGCTGGAACCCCGGGGTGCTGCGCACGAGCTCGACGGTGGTTGCCGAGAAATCGCCGGCGATCAGGCTGGGCATCCCCTCGGCGGTGGCGCCGATCCAGGTCATCAGGTCGCTGGTCTGATGCTGGCGGGCGGTGGCCTCGTCCGGGTCCGGGCGCAGCCGTGCCACATAGATGTTGACCAGTGCCTCACCCAGCTTCAGCCGCATCATGCCGGCGGCGCTGAAAGTGCCGGGTGGGTGCAGCAGGGTCACGCCATCCTCGCTGACCGGCAGCCGGGTCAGCATCGCGTTGCCATGCCTCAACGGCTGGCTGGGTGGATCGGCGGTAACGAAGTCGCAGCTGTAGCGCAGCCGGCTGGCCAGCCAGCAGGCCGGGTTGCGGCCCTGTTGCTGCAGCACCTGCTGCACCGAGATCACGTCCGGCTGCAGGTCGGTCAGCAGCTGCGCGACCTGCTCGCGGCGCTGTTTCCATTGCGTGTCATCGCGGCTGGGCAGTTCCAGTGCGGCCACGGTCAGCTGGCGGGGCTCGCTTTCGCTGGCCGTTGTGGCCGGTGCCTGCGGCCGCGCCTGCGCCTGCAACGCCATCAGCAGCACCAGGCAACTGAGCAGGAGACGGGCGGGGACGAGGGGGCGCATAACGATAAGTTTACGCTTTTGTCGTGCAGGTGCCGTGACTTCCGGCATGGCATGCGGTGTCTGCCATGGATTGGCACCGTTGTCATGCAGCCCTGCAGCGTGCTTCGCAAGCCCTGCTTCCGGTAATCTTGCGCCTTTCGCTTTGCAGGATTGCCTTACAGGATGAGCCACGACGCAGTTGCCCCCATCGCCGGCCAGGGAAAGATGCCGCGCCAGATCCCGTACATCATCGGCAATGAGGCCTGCGAGCGGTTCAGTTTCTACGGGATGCGCAACATCCTGGTGCAGTTCCTGATCACCTCGCTGCTGCTGCAGGAAATCACTGCGGAAGGCCGTGCCGGTGAAGCCAAGGACATCATGCACAGCTTCATGATCGGCGTGTATTTCTTCCCGCTGCTCGGAGGCTGGCTGGCCGACAGGTTCTTCGGCAAGTACCACACCATTCTCTGGTTCAGCCTGGTCTACTGCGCCGGCCACCTGTGCCTGGCGTTGTTCGAGAACAGCCGCGAGGGCTTCTTCCTCGGCCTGGGCCTGATCGCGCTCGGTGCCGGCGGCATCAAGCCGCTGGTGGCCTCGTTCATGGGTGATCAGTTCGACCAGAGCAACAAGCACCTGGCCAAGATCGTCTTCGACGCCTTCTACTGGATCATCAACTTCGGCTCGCTGTTCGCCTCGCTGCTGATCCCGCTGGTGCTGAAGAACTGGGGCCCGCAGTGGGCGTTCGGTATCCCGGGCATCCTGATGTTCATCGCCACCTTCGTGTTCTGGCTGGGCCGCAAGCGCTACGTGCTGGTGCCGCTGCCGCCGAAGGATCCGCATTCGTTCGCCAACGTGGTGCGCACCGCGCTGACTGCGCGCGTGGCAGGCCAGGGCCGTCCGGGCCTGGTGATCGCGGTGCTCGGCCTGGTGCTGGCAGTGGCCTCGTTCGGCCTGGTCGGCTCGCTTGGCATTGTCATCTGCCTGTGCCTGGCGCTGGTGTCGATCCTGGCGGGCATCGGCGGCGGCACCTGGCTGCAGCTGGAGCGCGCCCGTGGCCAGCATCCGGCCGAAGCCGTGGAAGGCGTGCGCTCGGTGCTGCGCGTGCTGGTGATCTTCGCCCTGACCACGCCGTTCTTCTCGTTGTTCGACCAGAAGGCCTCGACCTGGGTCCTGCAGGGCCAGCAGATGCAGATGCCGAGCTGGTTCACCGCCTCGCAGATGCAGGCGCTGAACCCGCTGCTGGTAATGATCCTGATCCCGTTCAACAACCTGGTGCTGTACCCGGCCCTGCGCCGCTTCGGCTTCGAGCCGACCGCACTGCGCCGCATGACCGCCGGCATCGCCTTCAGTGGCCTGGCCTGGATCGTGGTCGGCGGCATCCAGGTGGTGATGGATGGTGGCAACGCCATGTCGATCTTCTGGCAGATGCTGCCGTACGCGCTGCTGACCTTCGGTGAGGTGCTGGTCTCGGCCACCGGCCTGGAGTTCGCCTACAGCCAGGCGCCGCAGGCGATGAAGGGCGTGGTCATGAGCTTCTGGAACCTGACCACCACCATCGGCAACCTGTGGGTGCTGCTGTCCAATGCCGCCGTGCGCAACGATGCCGTGACCCACAAGATCGCCAGTACCGGCCTGAGCGAGGCGGCATTCCTGATGTTCTTCTTCGCCGGTTTCGCCTTCGTCGCGGCGTTGGCCTTCGGTTGGTATGCGAAACGCTATCGTATGGTCGACAACTACCGTAGCGCCTGAGCCTGACATGACCCCCGTCAATCTGCTGTTGATCGCCATCACCGCCATCCTGTCGTGGATGGCGTTCAACAACCGCAAGCTGGCCGACCGCCTGATCCTGTGGCCGCCGGCCATCGACCGTCACCGCCAGTACGACCGGCTGGTGACCTATGGCTTCATCCATGCCGACTGGTCGCACCTGATCTTCAACATGATCACCCTGTTCTTCTTCGGGGGATTCATCGAGAGCGTGATGGTGCAGCTGACCGGCAGCTACCTGACCTACCCGGCGTTCTACATCGGTGCGCTGCTGGTCTCGATCCTGCCCAGCTACCTGAAGAACCAGAAGAACCCGAACTACCTCAGCCTGGGTGCGTCCGGGGCGGTGTCGGCGGTGCTGTTCGCCTTCATCCTGATCAAGCCGTGGTCGATCATCCTGGTGTTCTTCATCCCGGCGCCGGCCATCGTCTATGCCGCGTTCTACGTCGGCTACAGCATCTGGATGGACAAGCGCGGCGGTGACCGCATCAACCACAGCGCCCACCTGGCGGGCGCGGCGTTCGGCGTGATCTTCATGCTGGCCATGCAGCCGAGCATCTTCACCCACTTCCTGCGCGAGCTCTCCAACCCGACCTTCCGCCTCGGCGGCGGTTGATGGCGGGAGCGGGGCGGATCGGCAGCGATCCGCCCCGGCAGGCTCAGATCGCGGTCTGCTGGCCGTAGGTGTCCAGCAGGCGGGCGAACACTTCCTCGCCGATGCGCTGGAAATCCTGGTCTTCGGTCTGCCCTTCCACCGCCAGTTGCAGCAGGCCCTCCAGCAGGGCGCGGTCGGTGTCGGAATGGGGATCGCTGGGGTGCATCGGTGCCTCCGCGGTGGTGCGCATGATCAACGGTCGCAAGGGCCGTGCCAGCCTGGCCGTACCCCTCCACAGGCGATAGCGGCCGCCGGCCCTCCAGCTTGAGGGTCGAAAACTGACGTGAACGGACTGGACTTGCCCCTGTTCAGGCTTCACGCGATCATGGCGCCAGGCTGCGCACCATCCACGCAGTCGCCGCAGGAGACAGTTCCATGGCTTCGGTCACGCCCCCCGGTCTGGCCTACGAGGTCGAACACGACCTGGCCAACCATCGCTTTACCGCCCGTGTGCGCGGACAGCTGGCGGTGCTGGATTACCAGATCAAACGCAGGCGCATGGTCATCACGCATACCGAGGTGCCCGAGCCGATCGCCGGCCGGGGCATCGCCGGTGAGCTGACCCGTGTGGCGCTGCGTTTCGCCCGCGAGCAGAAATACAAGGTGGTGCCGGCGTGCTCCTACGCCGAGGCCTTCCTGCAGCGGCATGAGGAGTACCACGACCTGCTCGTTGGCTGAATGCCAGCGGGCCACGCTTCAGCCATGGCAGGCGATGATGTACAAACATGAACAGGGGATCCCGATGAAGATTGGAAACAACCGGCCATTGCACGGCAGCGTGCTGGCCGGCGTGGTGGGCGTGCTGTTGCTGGCCGGTTGCCAGCGTGAAAGCGAACCGGCACCGGTGGCCGACGGGGCACCTGCCGCCGAGACCACCGCCGCAGGCGAAACGCCGGCCACGGAAGCGCCGCTGGACCTGCGCGACGTGATCGAGAACAACGAACGCGAAGTGGTGGGCATCAGCTACCCGGCCGGCATCGACCGCTACCCGGGCCTGGCCCGCGCGCTGCAGGACTATGCCACCAGCGCTCGCAGCGACCTGCAGCAGGCACTGGACGGGCTGGGCAATGACAAGCCGACCATGCCCTACGAGCTCTCGCTGAGCTTCGAGAAGCTGCTGGAAACGCCACAGCTGGTGGTGGTCAGTGCCGATGGCAGCCGCTATACCGGTGGCGCCCACGGCGAGCCGCTGGTGGCGCGTTTCGTATGGCTGCCGGCGCAGCAGCAGATGCTCAGCGCCGACAAGCTGGTGGCCGATGCCAAGGGTTGGAAGGCGATCAGTGATTTCGTTGCCGACCAGCTGCGCGAACGCGTGGCCACCCGCCTGAGCGGCGAGGACATGGACCCGGCCCATCTGCAGGAATCGCTGCGCAACGCATCGCGCATGATCGCCGACGGTACCGGCCCGCAGGCCGACAATTTCAGCCAGTTCCAGCCGCTGACCGACGACAAGGGGCATATCACGGCGCTGCGCTTTGTTTTCCCGCCCTACCAGGTGGGTCCATACTCGGACGGCACCCAGACCGCCGATGTCCCGGCGGCGGTGCTGTTGCCGCACGTGGCCAAGGACTACGTGGAGCTGTTCGCACGCGGTTGACCGCAGTCGAGGAGGTGGCGTGGATACAGGGTTGCAGGAGCGGGTCGCCGGCCTGCTGCAGGAAGCCGGGGTCCGCATCGGCGGTACCCAGCCACAGGATATCCAGGTGCATGACCCGCGCTTCTTCGCGCGGGTCATGGCGCACGGCTCGCTCGGCCTCGGCGAGAGCTACATGGAGGGTTGGTGGGATGCCAACGTCCTGGATGATTTCCTTGTCCACCTGATGCAGGCGCACCTGGACGAACGGGTGCACGGTTGGCGCGAAGTGGCCGATGCGCTGAAGGCGCGCCTGTTCAACCTGCAGGTGGGGCAGGGCAGCTACGAAGTCGGCCGCCGCCACTACGACCTCGGCAACGATCTCTACCAGGCCATGCTCGGCCAGCGCCTGGTCTACAGCTGTGGCTACTGGCGCAATGCCGACGATCTCGACACCGCGCAGGAAGCCAAGCTCGACCTGGTGTGCCGCAAGCTGGGGCTGCGCCCGGGCCAGCGTGTGCTGGACATCGGCTGTGGCTGGGGCGAAGCCCTGAAGTTCGCTGCCGAGCGCTACGGCGTCAGCGGCGTCGGCGTGACCATTTCGCAGGAACAGGCCGAGTTTGCCCGCGAGCTGTGCGCGGGGCTGCCGATTGAAATCCGTCTGCAGGACTACCGGGAACTGGACGAACCGTTCGATGCGATTTTCTCGATCGGCATGTTCGAGCACGTCGGCGACAAGAACTACGCCAGCTTCTTCGAAGTGGCCAAACGCTGCCTGTCGCCGCGTGGCCTGCTGCTGCTGCATACCATCGGCACCAACATCTCGCGGCATCGCACCGATCCGTGGATCGCGCGCTACATCTTCCCCAACTCGATGCTGCCGTCGGCAGTGCAGATCACCCGGGCGTTCGAAGGCCGTTTCGTGCTGGAGGACTGGCACAACTTCGGCACCGATTACGACCTGACCCTGCAAGCCTGGCGGCGCAACGTGGAAGCGGCATGGCCACGGCTGGATGCGCGTTACGACGAGCATTTCCGCCGCATGTGGCGGTTCTACCTGGCCGGATCGATGGCCACCTTCCGCTGCCGGCATGCGCAGTTGTGGCAGCTGGTGCTGTCGCCGGAAGGCGTGCCGGGCGGGTACGTGGCGCCACGCTGATCTGCAAGAGCATCCACGCCATGCGTGGATGACCCAACAAAAAACCGCCCGGTTTCCCGGGCGGTTTTCGTTTCAGGCTGCCGCAGCGGCGATCAGTTGCCGGCGCCGGTCAGGCCACGCTTTTCCAGCAGCGGTTCGATCTGCGGCTCGTGGCCGGCGAAATCGCGGAACAGCTGCATGGCATCCACGCTGCCACCCTTGGACAGCAGCGTGGCGCGGAAGTGGTCGCCGTTCTTGCGGCTCAGGCCGCCGTTGTCCTTGAACCACTTCTGGGTGTTGGCGTCGAGCACTTCCGACCAGATGTAGGCGTAGTAGCCGGCCGAGTAGCCACCCATGATGTGGCTGAAGTACGGGGTCTTGTAGCGCGGCGGAACCGGCGCGTAGTAGATGCCGTCCTTCTCCAGCGCGGCGCGCTCGAAGGCCATCACGTCCTTGGCGGCCGGCACCTGGTCGGCGCCGATCTGGTGCCAGCGCTGATCAAGCATGGCTGCACCCAGGTACTCGGTGGTGGCAAAGCCCTGGTTGAACTTGGCCGCCGCCAGCACCTTGTCCAGCAGCGCCTGCGGCATCGCCGAACCGTTCTGGTAGTGCTTGGCGTAGTTCTTCAGGATGACCGGGTTGTCGGCCCACATCTCGTTCACCTGCGAGGGGAACTCGACGAAGTCACGCGGCACCGAGGTGCCCGAGAAGTACGGGTACTTCACGTTGGAGAACATGCCGTGCAGGGCGTGGCCGAACTCGTGGAAGGTGGTGTTCACCTCGTCCCAGGTCAGCAGGGTCGGCTGGCCGGCCGGCGGCTTCGGGATGTTCAGGTGGTTGGCGACCACCGGCTTGAAGCCGGTCAGCTTGGACTGCGAGACGTAGGAGTTCATCCACGCACCACCGCGCTTGGAGGCGCGTGCATACGGGTCGAAGATGAAGATCGCCAGCTGGCTGCCGTCGGCGTCGAACACGTCATAGACGGTGACGTCATCGTGGTAGACCGGCAGGTCGGTGCGCTGCTTGAAGGTCAGGCCGAATTCCTGGCCCGCGGCGTAGAACACGCCGTTCTCCAGCACGTTCTTCATTTCGAAGTACGGCTTCAGCTGCGACTCGTCGAAGTTGTACTTGGCCTGGCGCACCTTCTCGCTGTAGAAGGCCCAGTCCCACGGTTCCAGCTGGAAGGTTGGCTTGCGCGCGGCCTTCTGTTCCTTGTCGATCATCGCCTGCAGGTCGGCGGCTTCGCGCTTGGCGTTGGCCACGGCGGCCGGGGCCAGCTTGCCCAGCATCGCATTGACCGCTTCCGGGGTCTTGGCGGTCTGGTTGGTCAGGTTGTAGGCGGCGAAGTTCGGGAAGCCCATCAGCTTGGCCTTGTCGGCACGCAGCTGCATGATGCGCGAGACCAGCGCGGTGTTGTCGAACTCACCGCCGCGGCTGCCGCGGGTGGTCGAGGCTTCGTAGATCTTCTGGCGCAGGGCGCGGTTGGCCAGGTTGGTCAGCGGCGGCTGGCCGGTGGTGTTGAGCAGGGTGATCACGTACTTGCCGTCCAGGCCACGGGCCTTGGCGGCTTCGGCGGCGGCGGCGATCTGCTCCTTGGACAGGCCGTCCAGCTCCTTGACGTCGTCGACGGTGATCGCCGAAGCGTTCACTTCCGACTGCACGTTCTGGCTGAACTTGGTGCCCAGGTTGGCCAGCTCGGCGTTCATTTCCTTCAGCTTGGCCTTGTCGGCGTCGGACAGCTTGGCGCCGGCGCGCACGTAGTTGTCGTAGTACTTCTCGACCAGGCGCACGCCTTCGGCGTCCAGGCCCAGCTGCCTGCGGGTGTCGTACAGCGCCTGGATGCGGGCGAACAGCTTGCCGTTCAGCGCGATCGCATCGCTGTGCGCGGCGAACTTGGCCGAGTAGTCGGCCTGCAGCTTCTTGCGGGTGTCGTTGGTGTCGGCGCCGACCAGGCTGAAGAACACGGTAGTCGCGCGGTCGAGGACATCACCGCTCTTTTCCAGGGCGATGATGGTGTTGTCAAAGGTCGGCTTGGCCTTGTTGTTGGCGATCGCTTCCACTTCCTTCAGCTGCTGCGCCATGCCGGCGTCGAAGGCCGGGGCGAAGTCGCTGTCCTTGATCTTGTCGAACTGCGGGAAATGCAGCGGCAGCGGGCTTTCGGCGAAGAACGGGTTGGCCTGCTGCGCGGCGGTGCTGGCAGCCGGGGTGGCGGCACCGGCCGAGTAGGCGGGCAGGGCAAGGCCGAGGGTCATGGCCACGGCAAGGGCAAGGCGAGTGGTCAAGGTAGTAGCTCCGGTAAGGCAAACAAGGGCCCGAGGGTAACCCGGTCCGGCGCGGCTGCACTTGTGTCAAAAGGCATGTTGCCGGGGCCGGGCGCGGGTACCATGCATCCACCGCCCACGGCCCGCTGCCATGACCACTGCCTACGATTTCAGCTTCCGCGACCTCGACGGCCAGCCGCAGGCCCTGGCCCGTTATCAGGGCCACCCGTTGCTGCTGGTGAACGTCGCCAGCCGCTGTGGCTTCACCCCGCAGTACACCGGGCTGGAACAGTTGTGGCAGGACTACCGTGAGCGTGGCCTGGTGGTGATCGGCTTCCCGTGCAACCAGTTCGGCGCGCAGGAGCCCGGCGACGCCGCGCAGATCCGCCAGTTCTGTTCGCTGGATTATCCGGTCAGCTTCCCGCTGTCGGAGAAGATCGAGGTCAACGGCGAGGGGGCTGATCCGTTGTGGGCCTGGCTGTCACGCGAGAAGCGCGGCCTGCTGGGCAGTGCCCGTATCAAGTGGAATTTCAGCAAGTTCCTGGTCGATCGCCAGGGGCGGGTGGTGTCGCGTCATGCGCCCACCACCAAGCCGGAGCAGCTGCGCGACGAGATCGAAGCGGTGTTGTAACACGCCCTTGTTCGCGCTGGAGGCGATGTACGGCGTCAGTGCCCCAGCGGCGCCGCCCCTGCCTCGCGGTTGCGCACCTCTTCGGGCAGTGCATCGATCACCTGTTGCATGATCTGCGGCAGGCTGGCCTCGCTGTAGCCGCGGTGGGCATGGGCGATGGTGCCGTCGCGGCCGACGATGAACATGTGGGGTACTGCGACGATGCCGAATTGCTCGGCCAGCGCGCCGCTGGGATCATGCAGGTACTCCAGCTTCGGCCAGTCGCGCTGACGGATCAGACGGCTGACTTCCAGTCGGGGTTCGCCCCAGTTGACCGCGTAGACCTTCAACGCGTCCTCGCCGACCACCTGTTGCAGATGGGCCAGGATCGGAAGTTCCTTGCGGCAGGGGCCGCACCAGGAGGCCCAGAAGGTCACGATCACGACCTTGCCGCGCTGCTCGGCCAGATTGACCGGATTGCCCTTGCGGTCGCTGCCCAGTGCCTGCGGCGGCACGTCGCCACGGGCGGGCGGCGCAGCCCACGCCGGAGCCGCCGCCAGCAGAAGACCGGCAATCGCCCACGCCCGCATCCGGTGCGGGATCCATGTGTCCATCATCCGTGTATTCCCCAGGAGGGCCATCGGCCCGTGTGTGGCGGACCATGCCGGCAATGCGCAGGGCATGCAACAGGTCGGGTGCAGAGGCGGGGGGCGGTGCCCCGCGCTTTACTTCTCGACGAACGCGCGCTCGAACACGTAGTGGCCCGGCTGGCCGATGCGCGGCGAGACCTGGAAGCCACGCGCGTCGAGCACGGTGCGCAGGTCGGCCAGCATCTGCGGGCTGCCGCAGATCATCGCGCGGTCGTTTTCCGGGCTCAGCTCCGGCAGGCCGAGGGTGCGCTGCATCTCGCCGCTCTCCATCAGCTGGGTCAGGCGGCCCTGGTTGGCGAACGGTTCACGGGTGACGGCCGGGTAGTACAGCAGCTTGTCGCCGATCATCTCGCCCAGGAACTCATGCTCACGCAGTTCCTTCTCGAAGTAATCGCGGTAGGCCAGGTCCTTTTCGTAGCGCACGCCGTGGCAGAGGATCACCTTCTCGAAGCGCTCGTAGGTTTCCGGGTCCTTGATCACCGACAGCCACGGCGCCATGCCGGTGCCGGTGCCCAGCAGGTACAGGTTCTTGCCCGGGTGCAGGTCGCTGATCAGCAGGGTGCCGGTGGGCTTCTTGCCAACCAGCACCTTGTCGCCCGGCTTGATGTGCTGCAGGCGCGAGGTCAGCGGGCCGTCCTGCACCTTGATGCTGAAGAACTCCAGATGCTCTTCCCAGTTGGCGCTGGCGATGGAATAGGCGCGCAGCAACGGCCGCGCCTCGGTTTCCAGGCCGATCATCACAAACTGGCCGTTCTCGAAGCGGAAGCCGCTGTCGCGGGTGAGGGTGAAGCTGAAGTAGGCGTCGGTCCAGTGACGGACCTCAAGCACCGTTTCGGCGCCGAAAGCGGAGGACATGGGCGTATCTATCGAAAGTCGTCGGGGTGATTCTATCTCAAATGAGACAGGTTCTCATTAGGCGGAACGAGAGGCGTTCTCAGCGGTAACCCGCTGCCTGCAGCTCGAACAGCTCGGCGTACCGTCCTCCCTGGGCCATCAGCTGCTCATGGGTGCCGCTGGCCTCGATGCGGCCATCGGCCAGCACCAGGATGCGATCGGCCATGCGTACCGAGGAAAAACGGTGGGAAATCAATACTGCGGTGCGATTATCCGCCAGTTCCCTGAACCGCTGGAACACTTCAAACTCACTTCGGGCATCCAGCGCTGCGGTTGGCTCATCCAGGATCATCACCTGCGCATTGCGCATCCACGCGCGGGCAATGGCGATCTTCTGCCATTGGCCACCAGACAGGTCCACGCCCTGCTTGAAGCGGCGGCCGATCAGCTGGTCGTAGCCGCCGGGCAGGTCGTCGATCACTTCCTCGGCCATGCCGCGCCGCGCGGCATCGGCGATGCGTGCCTGGTCATCCATCGCCTCGACCTGGCCGACGCCGATGTTCTCGCCGGCGCTGAGGTTGTAGCGCACGAAGTCCTGGAAGATCACCCCGAGGTTGGCGCGCAGGTCGTCCAGATCGTAGTCGCGCAGGTCGCGGCCATCGAGCAGGATGCGGCCCTCGTCCGGTTCGTACAGCCGCGCCAGCAGTTTCACCAGGGTGGTCTTGCCCGCTCCGTTCTCGCCGACCAGTGCCAGCACTTCACCGGCGTGCAGCTGGAAATCCAGATGGCGCACCGCCCATTGCTCGGCATCGGGATAGCGGAAGCCGACGTTCTCGAACACGAAGCCCTGGCGGATCGGCTGCGGCACGCGCACCGCACCTTCACGCGAGTGGATTTCCGGCTCGATCTGGAAGAACGAGAACAGGTCATCCAGGTACAGCGCCTGGCTGGCCACCTGCGAGAAGCCGATCAGCAGGCCTTCCAGCAGCTGGCGCAGGCGCAGGAAGCTGCCGGCGAGGAAGGTCAGGTCGCCGATCGAAAAGTCGCCGCGCACCGTGCGCCAGGCAATGTAGGCGTAGGCGGTGTAATACCCCAGGGTGCCCAGTGCAGCCAGCAGCGTGCCCCAGAACGCGCGGCGGCGGGCCAGCGCCCGGTTGGCCTGGAACAGCGCCACCGACAGGCGCCGGTAGCGCTCCACCAGGAAGCGGTGCAGGTTGTAGATCTTCACTTCCTTGGCCGTTTCCACGCTGGCACCCAACTGGCGCAGGTAGTCGAGCTGGCGGCGCTCGGGCGTCCACTGGAAGTTGAGGCTGTAGCCGGCCGCGTTGAAGTGCGATTCGCCGATGAAGGCCGGCACCAGTGCCAGCGCCAGCAGCAGGATCAGCCACGGCGCGTAGACCAGCAGGCCAACGGCGAGGCTGGCCACGGTGATCGCGTCCTGCACCTGGCCGAACAGCTGGCTCATCAGGTTCATCCGGCCCATGGTCTGGCGCCGCGCACGGTCCAGCTTGTCCTGCAGGTCCGGGTCCTCGAAATCCTCCAGGTCCAGCGTTGCCGCGTGTTCCATCAGGCGGATGCTGGTGACGTTGGCGAACAGTTCGGAAAGCAGGGCGTCGGCGTAGCTGACCAACCGGCCGAGCAGGTCCGAGGCGATGGCCAGGCCGAACTCCAGCGCCAGCAGGCCCAGCAGTGGATTGAGCACGCCGCTGGACAGCGCCTCCCCCAGCGGCGGGAAACCGGCATCGTGCTGGCTCAGGTGCAGGGCACTGTCGATGATCAGCTTGCCGACGTAGAGCATCGCCACCGGCAGCAGCGCGCGGATCAGGCGCAGCCCCAGGCTGGCCAGGGTGAGCGCGGGGCTGGTCTTCCAGACCATGCGCAGGAACGGCGGCAGGTTGCGCATGGCCCTGAAGCGCTGGCGCAGGCTGGGTTTCTTCGTGGCGGCAGCGCCAGCGGTGGGGGTAGCAGGCATGCGCGTATTGTGCGCGCCTGATACGTGCAGATGGGGTCAGTGCAGCCGTGTGGCCGGCACCGGGATCAGATCCCTTTGCAAAGCGAAGGGATCCGGCCCTCCCGCATCCACGCACGGCGTGGATCTGCCGTGTCGACCAAGGTCGACACCTACCAACAGCAGTAGAAGTCTGTCGAGGGCGGGGTGGGTCAGGTCGCAGGGGCGTGAGCCGCATGGGCACGAGGCATGCCTCGGGCGGGTTGGGCAGGACGCCCAACCCCGGTGTTGCCGTGTGCGCAGGACAGCGCACACGAGCAAGCGGCGACCGAGCTTACATGGACGTACTTGCAGCGTCCCCTGCGACCTGACCCGCCCCGCCAACCCACAGTAGCGCCGGCTTTTGATGTTGCTCTGGTTGTTGCCTCTGCGGGTGCCGGGCGGCAGCCCGGCCAACAAAAGCCTCTTACGGCAGCGGCGGCAGCAGGCCCGCACCCAGCCGGTTCCAGGCATTGATCACCGCAATGCCCATGCTCAGGTCACTGATGCCCTTCTCGTCGAAGTGCGGCGCCAACGCATCGAACGCCGCCTGCGACGGCGCACCGTCGGTCAGCCGGGTCAGTGCCTCGGCCCAGCCCAGCGCCGCGCGTTCGCGGGCATCGAAGAAGCGGCTTTCGTGCCAGGCGGGCAGGGTGTCCAGCTTGCGTGGCTCGATGCCGCCCTTGCGCAGCGTGGTGGCGTGCATGTCCATGCAGTAGCCGCAGCCATTGAGCTGGGAAACACGCAGGAACAGCAGCTCCATCAACGTCGGGTCGATCGAGCTTTCGTGCACCGCCTTGCTGGTGGCCAGCAGGCCCTTGAAGGCCTCGGCGGCCAGGCGGGTGTAGGGGACGCGGGGAGAGGTGTGGTCGGACATTTTCGGCTCCACGGCGGCCAAGATGGCCGCCTTTCATTACAAGGACGCCGTGCCGTCACCGCGCGTGACAACGACCGGCAGCTTTTCCGGATTCAACACGCTGTACACATTGGCGATGCGGCCATCGACCACTTCGATGGTGGTGACCGAGTGCAGCCGATCGCCATGGAAGCGCAGGATCGCCGGTTCGCCGTTGACGTAACCCAGCTGCGCCGGGTGCGCGGCACCACGGCGGGCGATCGCCCAGAACAGGCGGCCGATGCGCTCGGCGCCAAGCAGCGGGCGGATTGCTGCGGTAACCACGCCGCCACCGTCGGAGACCAGCTGCGCGTTGGCGTGCAGCAGGGCCTGGATCGCCTCGCTGTCGCCGCGCTGCGAGGCATCCATGAAGCGCGCCAGCAGCTGCCGGTGCTGGCTGGCATCGGCGTTGAAGCGCGGTCGTCCGGCCTGCAACCGCTGCCGGGCGCGATGCACCAGTTGCCGGCAGTTGGCCTCGCTGTGGCCGATCAGGTCGGCGATCTCGCGGTAGTCGTGGTCGAACGCCTCCTTCAGCAGAAAGGCGGCGCGTTCCTCGGGGCCGAGCCGTTCGAGCAGGGTCAGGAAGGCCACCGAGACATCGTCGGTCAGCGCATGCAGCTGCGCCGGGCCGGGCGCCGGGTCGGGCTCCAGGGTGACCGCCAGCGGCTCGGCCAGCCACGGGCCGACGTAGTGGACGCGCTCGCGCTTGGCCGCGCGCAGCCGGTCCAGGCCGAGCCGGGTGGTGGTGGTGACCAGCCAGGCTTCGGGGTCGCGGACGGCCGCCGGATCGGCGCCGGACCAGCGCAGCCAGGCATCCTGGACCAGGTCTTCGGCGTCGGCGCGGCTGCCGAGCAGGCGGTAGGCCAGGGCCATCAGGCGCGGGCGGTGGGTCTGGAAAGCGGTTTCGGCGTTCATGTGGGCAAGGACGCCGCAGCGGTGCGTGGCGTGACAGAGGGCTTGCGCGGATATTGCCGGCCGGCAGCCGGCACTACCACCCCGCGGCCGGGGGAGGGGGTAAAATGGGCGGATTACCCCCGCCAGCCTCGAGCAAGCGAGCAAGACGTGACATCGATCAAGCAGGAAGACCTCATCCAGTCCATCGCCGACGCGCTGCAGTACATCTCGTACTACCACCCGGTCGACTACATCAAGAACCTTGCCGCCGCCTACGAGCGCGAGGAGTCGCCGGCCGCGAAGGAAGCGATGGCGCAGATCCTGATCAATTCGCGGATGTGCGCCGAAGGCCACCGTCCGATCTGCCAGGACACCGGCATCGTCACCGTGTTCCTGGAAATCGGCATGGACGTGCGTTGGGATGACGCCACCATGGGCGTGGAGGACATGGCCAATGAAGGCGTGCGCCGCGCCTACATGCACCCGGACAACAAGCTGCGCGCTTCGGTGCTGGCTGATCCGGCCGGCAAGCGCATCAACACCAGGGACAACACCCCGGGCGTGGTCAACGTGAAGGTGGTGCCGGGCAACACCGTCGACGTGATCGTCGCCGCCAAGGGCGGTGGCTCGGAAGCCAAGACCAAATTCGCCATGCTCAACCCGTCCGACTCGATCGTCGACTGGGTGCTGAAGACCGTGCCGACCATGGGCGCCGGCTGGTGCCCGCCGGGCATGCTCGGCATCGGCATCGGCGGTACCGCCGAGAAGGCGATGCTGCTGGCCAAGGAAGCGCTGATGGAACCGATCGACATCACCGAGCTGCAGGCCCGCGGTGCGTCCAACCGCATCGAAGAGCTGCGTCTGGAGCTGTACGAGAAGGTCAACGCCTTGGGCATCGGTGCGCAGGGCCTGGGCGGCCTGACCACCGTGCTCGACATCAAGATCAACGATTACCCGACCCATGCGGCCAACCTGCCGGTGGCGATGATCCCGAATTGCGCGGCCACCCGCCACGCGCACTTCACCCTGGACGGCAGCGGCCCGGTGATGCTGGACCCGCCGTCGCTGGAGGACTGGCCGAAGCTGACCTACGATTCGTCCAAGGGCACCCGCGTGGACCTGGACACGATCACGCCGGAAGACGTGGCCAGCTGGAAGCCGGGCCAGACTCTGCTGCTCAACGGCAAGCTGCTGACCGGGCGCGACGCCGCGCACAAGCGCATGGTCGACATGCTCAACAAGGGCGAGGCGCTGCCGGTCGATCTGAAGGGTCGCTTCATCTACTACGTCGGCCCGGTCGATCCGGTGCGCGACGAGGTGGTGGGGCCGGCCGGCCCGACCACGGCGACCCGCATGGACAAGTTCACCCGTCAGGTGCTGGAGCAGACCGGCCTGCTGGGCATGGTCGGCAAGGCCGAGCGCGGCCCGGCGGCGATCGAGGCGATCCGTGACAACAAGTCGGCCTACCTGATGGCCGTCGGTGGTTCGGCGTACCTGGTGTCCAAGGCGATCAAGGCCGCCAAAGTGGTCGGTTTCGCCGACCTGGGCATGGAAGCGATCTACGAGTTCACCGTGCAGGATATGCCGGTGACCGTGGCAGTGGATTCCACCGGCGAATCGGTACACAAGACCGGCCCGCGCGAATGGCAGGCCCGCATCGGCAAGATTCCGGTGGTGGTGGAGTAATCCTTCCACCCAGTGTCCAGACAGCGGCGCCCGTGTGGCGCCGTTGTTGTGTGCAGCCTGCCCGTGCGCGGCCTGCTCTGCTAACGTACTGGCCGGCGTACTGAAAGGGAGTCCATCGTGCTGCAGTGGTCGCGTGTTTCCGTGTTGCTGATCGCTACGCTGGCGTGCAGCGCCTGCGGGCCACGTTATTTCGTCGAACCACCCACCCACGAAGCGGGGAGGATCTGCGCGTCGGTCTGCGAGAGCCAGAAGGCGACATGCGACTTCCACAACCGCGCCCGTGCCGAGTCGGACCAGCGCAGCTGCGAAAGCGAGAAGAGCCGGATCATCAGCGGTTGCAGTGGTATCGCCGACGACAAGCAGCGGCACAACTGCGAAGGGGGCAACGGTGCCGGCAACTACTGCGGTCCCCCAGCGCTTCCTTCATGCAGTGCCCCGTACGCCCAGTGCCTGCTCTCCTGCGGCGGTACCGTGAATGAAGTCCGCACCGACACCGGTATTCCCGTGTACTGATCGCGGCACGCGTCGGTGCCTGCACGAGTAACCGTAGTCTGCTAGGGTCGGCACATCCCTGCACTGGATGTGCCCATGCGCCTGCATCGATCCGTCGCGGCTGTGTTCCTGCTGGTCCTGGCCGGCTGCAGCACAACGTCATCCTATGAAGGTGCGGATTTCTCCGCCTCCTCGCAGTGCCGCATGCAGTGCCAGGCCGACTATCGCAGCTGCATGGCGCGGGGCAGTATCGGCAGCAGCGACTTCAGCTGCGAGCAGCAGGCGGTGCCCGCGCCGGACAAGCGCTGCAAGGATGTCGCCAACCCCGAGCTGCGCCGTGCCTGCGAGCTGAAGGCGCATGACTGCACGATGCGCGCGCCGATGATGTCCTGTGGCGAACGCCGGGATTCCTGCATGAGCAGCTGCGGCTGAGCAACGATCGCGCGCGCGGGCGCATAATCGGCGGATCCACCTGCACAGGATCTTCCGCATGAGCACCACGCTGTATGGTTCGACCAGCACCGCCGCCCTCGTGGTGCATTGGCTGTTGATCGAGCTGGGCATCGAGCACGAGTTGGTGCTGCTGGATTTCGACGCGCGCGAGCACAAGTCGGCGGAGTACCTGGCGCTGAATCCGGCCGGTGTGGTGCCGACGCTGCTGATCGATGGCTTGGTACTGACCGAAGCGGCGGCCATTGCGTTGTACCTGGCTGATCGCCATCCGGACGCCAACCTGCTGCCCCCGGTGGGTACGCCACAGCGTGCCGATGCCTACCGGTGGATGTTCTGGTGTGCCAATACGCTGCAGCCCGCCTATCGCGCCTGGTTCTACCCGCATGAAATGGCGGGGGAGGCGAATATCGAGGCGAGCCGCGAGATGGCCCGTCAGCGCCTTGAAGCCGCCTGGCAGCATGTCGCCACGCACCTGCAGGTGCATGGTCCCTACCTGCTGGGCGCCACGCCCTGCGTGGTCGATTACATGCTGGTGATGCTGATGCGCTGGTCGCGCAACATGCCAAAGCCCAGCGACACCTGGCCGGTGCTGAAGGCGCATGCCACGTCGATGAAGGCGCGCCCGGCGTTTGCCGAGGTGTATCGCCGCGAGGGCATCACCGACTGGCGATAACCGAAAAAGGGGACGGAGGGAATTAAGTCGTTTGTGCACAAACGACTTAATTCCCTCCGTCCCCTTTTTCGGGCTAGAGGATCTCCAGCACCGTTTCCGGTGGGCGGCACAGCCGGGTGCCCTTGGGCGTGCGCACCACGGGGCGGTTGATCAGGCGCGGGTGTTCGGCCATCGAGGCCAGCAACGTGGCCTCGTCCGCATCTTCCAGGCCCAGTTCGGCGAACTGCGCTTCCTTGCTGCGCACCAGATCACGCGCGTCCAGCCCGGATTCGGCCAGCACCTGGCGCAGCGCGGCCACGTCCGGCGGGTTGCCCAGATACTCGATCACCACTGGATCGAAGCCCGCATCGCGGATCAGCTTCAGTGCGCCGCGCGAGTTGCTGCAGGCCGGGTTGTGCCAGATCGTCACGTCCATCAGAACCACTCCAGCAGCGACACGCCCACACCCACGTAGGTGGCTTTGTGGTTGTAGTCGATCAGGCTTTCGCCATAGCCATCGAAGACCTGCACATGGCCGCGCAGCAGGTTGCTGATCGGGAAGCCGTAATCCAGCTGCAGGGCGCCGTGCGAGCGGCTGCCGGTACGCAGCGAATGACGTGCCATCAGCGAGACTTCATGGCCGTTGCGGTTCCAGGTCAGGGTCGCGTCACCGCGGCCCATGTAGTCCTCGATGTCCGGATTGTTGTCGTCGCTGCGGGTCTCGGGAATGCGGTACCAGGGGCGCAGCACCAGCGCCCAGTTCTCACGGTCCAGGCCGATGTTGAGCATCACCCGGTTCCAGCTGCGCGACAGCGGATCAGCGCGGCCGTTGGACTGATGGTTCAGTGCGATGCCGGTCATGCGCCCGCGCCAGCCACCGATCGAGTAGCCGTTGCGGAATACCATCATCACTTCCGGCTCGTAATTGGTTTCGCGGAACGGGCGCGAATCCTCGCCATTGTAGGCCTGCCAGCGCGAACTCTGGGTGTAGCCGGCCCAGATATCGCCGTTGTCGCCGAACAGGTTCTCGGCGATCTTGGTCTTGAAGCTGATCTGGAACTTCAGTTCGGCACTGTCGAGCACCTGCGGGGTGGTGACCGTGTTGGCCGGGTTCGGCGAATGCGGCGTGGTGTTGCGGTCGCTGGTCCAGAACGCCGGCAGCAGGTACACCGGCTTGTAGGCACGCAGCTGGAATGGGCCCAGCTTGGAGTCCTCGGCCAGTTCCCAGCGGCTGTCCAGCAGCGAACCGCGGCCGGCGTTGGCCAGCGCGCTGTCCGGTGCCGCCGGACGGAACAGGTCGCTGACCCGTTCGCGCAGTTTCTCTTCGCCCTGGCTCACGCGTGCGGTCTGGCGCTCTTCGCGACGGGCCTGCGCGGCTGCCTCGGCAGCGGCGTCGGCAGCGGCCGTGGCCTGCGGGGTGTGCGCGAACAGGCGGTCATAGCAGGCCAGGCGCGCGGCGTCGGTGGTGATGGCGGCACACGCCGCCGGCGAGGTGTCGGTGCTGGGCACGAACTCCTGCGCGGCCAGCGGCGCACTGGCCAGGGCCAGCGCCAGCGGCGCGAGGCGGGGAAGCAGCGGGGGGAGGGTCATTCCAGCAGGCCCTTCGGTGAATACGGGAATCGCACAGTGTGGCGGCTGTACCGGATCGCGGCCAGCCCCCACGGTTTATGCACGGCCACTGCGTGCGTGTAGCGTGAAGGCTGCGCCGGTCACAGGAACCAGGCGAAGGCGAACAGCCCCAGCATCGCGATCACCACCGCCAGCTTCAGCGCCAGGCCGAGCAGGATGCCGAGCCAGGTGGCCAGGCCGACCTTTGTCGAGCGGCCCAGCTCGCGGGTGTGCCAGTACTCGCCGAGCAGGGCGCCGATCAACGGGCCGGCGAACAGGCCGATCGGCATGAAGAACAGGCCGACGATGCTGCCGACGAACGTGCCCCATAGCGCCTTCCGGCTGGCGCCCACCCGTTGTGCGCCCACCACCGTGGCCAGCACGTCCGCCAACAGCGAGAGCACGGTCAGTACACCCAGTGCGACCAGGGTTGGCCAGCCCACATGGGCGAAGCCGTCGGCCCAGGCCGCCAGCAGCAGTCCGATGAATACCAGCGGGATGCCGGGAAGGGCTGGCAGGATGATTCCGGCGATGCCGACCAGGACAAAAATGACCGCTAGCAGATATAAGATGAATGAGAGTCCCATGCTGTCCCGTATGGTGGCCGTTTTGGGGTTGACAGTGAAAGATTTTGCCAGTTGCTTTTTCGTTTTGGGCGGGTTAAGTTGCAGTCGCTGAGCTTGGCAAGGTCACCGTGGATCGTGGCCTGATGAAGCAAGATCTTCCCGATCCGCTGCATCGATGCACCTCGCTTCCCCCTTGCTTGTCAGCCGCCCACCAGGCGTTTCCAACAACAAGAGAGAGTCAAAGGGAGTTAGTGAGATGGCTGATCGCGAGACCGGTACCGTAAAGTGGTTCAATGATGCGAAGGGCTTCGGCTTCATCAGCCGGCAGAATGGCGAGGACGTGTTCGTGCACTTCCGCGCCATCGAGACCCAGGGCTTCAAGAGCCTCAAGGAAGGCCAGACTGTGAGCTTCGAAGTCGTGCAGGGCCAGAAGGGTCTGCAGGCTGACAAGGTGCAGCCGGTGTAATACCCGCCGCCTGTCGGCATGAAAAAGGCCCGCGCAAGCGGGCCTTTTTCGTTGCGCTTGGCCCGGTGCGGATCAGCGCAGGATGACCTTGCCGTTGACCACGCGCACGTAGGTGTTCTCGCGGATGCCGCCGAGGTCACGCTGGTTGACCACGATGGTGCGGCCATCGTCCATGCGCACGCTGATGTCGTAGGTATCGCTGGTCACGTTCTTCTGGATCTGGTTGCCGGCGAGCGCGCCACCGACCGCGCCTGCAGCGGCGGCGATGTTCTTGTTGCCGCGGCTGCCGCCGGTGTGGTCGGAGATCTCATGGCCGGCCACGGCGCCGACGATGCCGCCGAGGATGGCACCGGTCGCGCTGGGCGCGGTACGGCCGGACTGCACGGTGTTGATGCGGGTGACGATGCCGCAGTCGGCGCAGCGGCCCTGGTTGTAGCCACCATTGTTGCCGTAGCCGCCATTGTTGTAGCCGTTGTTGTAACCACCACCGCCGTAGCCGGGCGAGGTGGCACAGCCTGCCAGGGCGAGGGTAGCGATGGCGCTGGCGGCAATGAGCTGGATCTTCATGGGGCGTCTCCTGGCCGTGAAGGCGGGTGTCTGGGGTGGTACTGCGTCATGCAGCAGGGTGGACGAATCGTCCCCTTTTGAACGTGAACGACGCGCCAACCGTGCGTGCCTTGCCCGGCTGCAGGATGAATGCGGCTCAGCGGAAGTCCTGGTGGCAGACGCGGCAGTCGGCCTGCACGGTTTCCACCACTTGGGCCAGGGCCGTGCAGTCGCTGGGCGGCGCGGCCAGGGCGGCGTTGAGGTTGCCGCGCAGCTGGCTGGCGTGCTGCTGGAACTGCGCGTTGTCCTTCAGCCCGGGAAAGGCCAGATCGAGGTCGTTGGACAGCAGGCGCAGGGCCTGCAGGCGCGGCACGCTGTCGGCCAGGCTGCAGCGGTTCTGCTGCTGGGCCTGCTGCAGCAGCTGCGATTGCCGTTGCATCACCTGCATCAGGCTGTCCGGGAAGGGGTCGCGGCGCGCCTGCAGGGCGCGGCCCACCATCACCGTGGCGATCAGGCCGATCAACAGTCCCAGGCCGAGCACGAACAGATAGCGGTAGGCGGTGGACGGGCGGCGGGGTGGGCTGGCGTTCATGGCGGGCTCTCCGGGCGTGCAACGGTGGGTTCGATGCTGGCGCGCTGCAGGCGCTGGCGCCTGCACGTTAAAATAGCGGGATGAACGAACAGGTCAAACAACGCTTCGCCGGCATCGAACGGCTGTATGGCGTGGGTGCGCTCGAGCGCCTGCAGGGCAGTCGCGTGGCGGTGGTGGGCATGGGCGGCGTCGGCTCATGGGTGGTGGAAGCGCTGGCCCGCTCGGCGGTCGGCCACCTGACCCTGATCGATGCCGATGACATCTGCGTCTCCAACACCAACCGGCAGCTGCCGGCGATGGAAGGCAACTACGGCCGCAACAAGGCCGAGGCGATGGCCGAGCGCTGCCGTGCGATCAACCCGGACATCGAGGTCGATGCCGTGCAGGCGTTCCTGACCGTGTCCAACATGGCCGAGCTGCTGGACCGGGGCTTCGATCTGGTGATCGACGCCTGTGACAGCTTCCGGGTCAAGGTCGAGACGATTGCCTGGTGCCGCCGCCGCAAGCTGCCGCTGCTGACCGTCGGTGCCGCCGGTGGCCGTACCGATCCGACCCTGGTGCGCATCCGCGACGTCTCGCGCACCGAGCACGACGCCATGCTGGCGCTGATCCGCAAGAAGCTGCGCAGCGAGTTCAATTTCCCGAAGAACGCCAAGCGCTATTTCGGTGTGCCGGCAGTGTATTCGCTGGAGAACGTGAAGTATCCGCAGGCCGATGGCAGCGTCTGCGGCATCCGCCCGAACCTCGGCGCCGATGCGGCGTTGAAGCTGGACTGCGGCGCCGGCCTGGGTGCGGCGACCCATATCACTGGCGCGTTCGCGTTCGCGGCGGTGGGCAAGGCGCTGGAAATGCTGCTGGAGCCGAAGAAAGTGAAGGCCGAAGCGGTAGAGGCCAGCGAGGTGTGATGGATCGTGCCGGCCAACGGCCGGCACCTACCGTTACATTGCCGGCAGCGCGAACAGGCGTCGTGCGTTCTCCGTCGTGGCCTGGGCCACTGCGTCCAGCTCCATCCCGCGCAGCGCGGCCACGTGGCGGGCGATGACCGCCAGCCGTGCCGGTTCGTTGCGCTGGCCGCGGATGCCGGCGTCAGGCTGGTCGGGCGCGTCGGTCTCCAGCAGCAGCTGTTCCAGCGGCATGTCGCGCACCAGCCGCTGCAGGCGCTGCGCGCGTTCGTAGGTCAACGGGCCGCCGAGCCCGAGCAGGAAGCCCTGCCGGTGCAGTTGTGCCGCCTGTTCCGGGCTGCCGGAAAAGCTGTGCACCACGCCGCGCAGGCCGCCGATGCGACGGATCGCGGCGATCACCACGTCCACTGCGCGCCGTGCATGCACGATCACCGGCAGCTCGAACTCACGGGCCAGTTGCAGTTGGCCAATGAAGTACGCCTGCTGCGCCTCTGCATCCAGGCCTTCGACAAAGAAGTCCAGGCCGCATTCGCCGATCGCGCAGGGGCGTTCGCGCTCGATCCACTCGCGCAGCAGCGGCAGGTGGCCGGGCCGGTGCTCGGACAGGAACATCGGGTGCAGGCCGTAGGCCGGGTAAAGCCCCGGCGCCTGCTGGCAGACCTCGCGCAGCTTCGGCCAGCTGGCCGCGGTCACCGCCGGCACCACCTGCAGGCGCACGCCAGCGGCCTGCGCGCGTGCGATCACGGCGGCGCGGTCACTTTCGAACTCGCCGGCATCGAGGTGGCAGTGGCTGTCGACCAGCAGGCTCAACGCTGTTCCAGCGACGGCGGCGCCGTGGCGGTGTTGCGGCTTTTCCAGTTGGCCAGCAGCAGGGTGCCGAAGCCGAGCACCAGTTCATCGACGAACGGGATCGGGTCGGGGATGAACAGGGTCAGTACGAACAGGCCTGCGGTGAGCTTGAACAGGGTGGGGTAGCGCAGCCGGCGCGCCCATTGCAGTACCGGCAGCAGCATCGGGTTGGCCATGGCGGGGGTCCTCCTGGGGAATATGCAAACGCTACCACGGGCCCAGCATTTCCCGATGCTGAATGGGTTACGGGAATGAGCAGGAAATGTGGAGATTCCGTTCAGGCAGCGCATGCTGCAATCTGGTCCGAGAACGTTGCGGATGGTCCGCAAGGAGCAGGTCATGAAAAGCACAACTACAACTGTCCTGGTCGCAGCGGGCGCGCTGCTGGTCGGTGGTATCGCCACCGCCGCCTTCATGAAGAGCGGCGACACGTCGCCTGATTCCATCAGCGCCGGAACCCCCAATGGCGAATCGCGCCTGGTCGATGGCAACGCCACTGACGATGGCGCGCGTGGTGACACGCTCGACCCGTCGGCACCGCGTGGGCTGGAATATGCCGATGTGCTGAAGGTCGACCCGATCACCGAAAAGCAGAAGGCCTACGCCACCGTGATCGGCACCGATGCGGTGCGCGAGACCTCCACGACCCAGACCCCGCATGAAGTCTGCCAGGACGTGACCGTGCAGGAGCGCCTGCCGGAGCGTGACGGCAACGTCGGCGGCACCGTGGTCGGCGCGGTGGTCGGCGGCCTGCTCGGCAACCAGGTTGGCGGTGGTAACGGCAAGAAGGCCGCGACCGCGGCCGGAGCCGTGGCCGGTGGCTTCATCGGCAACCAGATCGACAAGCGCCATGTGGGTGGCCGCGTGGTCAACCGCACCGAGCGCCAGTGCCACACCGAGACCGCGACCTCCGAGTCGAGCCGCGTTACCGGCTACAACGTGACCTACCGCAACGAGGACGGCACCACCGGCACCATGCGCATGGCCAGCAAGCCGGGCAACCGCATCGCCATGGGCACCAACGACGTGGTGAAGGGCTACAACGTGACCTACCGCTACGACGGCGCCGAGAAGACCGTGCGCATGGACAACAAGCCGGCCAGCGATCGCCTGCCGGTGGTCGATGGCCAGCTGGTCACGCAGACCGCTGCTGCCGGCGCCACTGCGGCCACGCGCCAGTAATCCAGAACACCCTGCTGTACCCGACGGGCCGGCTCATGCCGGCCCGTTCTTTTGTGAGCGCGGGCATTCATCCGTGTGGACGCGGAATCCACCATCATGGTGGCCCCTTCGACATGGAGTCGGCATGAGCATCTTCGACCTGCGCATCGAAACAGAGCGCCTGATCCTGCGCCCGCTGCTGCGCGAGGACTACGAACCTTACCTGGCGTTCTGCGCCGACGAGGAAACGATGCGCACCCTCGGTGGCGTGCAGCCGCCTTCGGTGGCCTGGCGTGGCTTCTGCAGCCTGGCTGGCGCCTGGCAGCTGTTCGGCTTCTCGATGTTCAGCGTGATCGAGAAATCCAGCGGTGACTGGATCGGGCGCATGGGTCCCTGGCAACCGCAGGACTGGCCCGGTACCGAGGTTGGCTGGGGCATCCGCCATGCCAGCTGGGGCAGGGGCTATGCGCCGGAAGCTGCGGTCGCCGCGATCGACTGGGCGTTCGACACGCTCGGGTGGGATGAGGTGATCCACACCATCGCCGAGAACAACGACAACTCGCGGGCGGTCGCGCGCAAGCTCGGCAGCACGATGCTGCGCATGGGGGAGTTGCCAGCGCCGTACAACGACAAGCCGATGCAGATCTGGGGCCAGTCGCGCGAGCAATGGCGGCAGCGCCGTTCGCCATTGTAGAGCCGAGCCCATGCTCGGCTGCATCTGGCGCACAGCAGCCGAGCATGGGCTCGGCTCTACAGATTGTCCGCATGCTGCACCCGCGCTTGGCATTCACCGGCGTGCTTGCCAGACTGCACGCAACCGGCCGCCGGCCGGACGTGATGGAGCAGGCAATGGTGGAAGAGCGCGTCCCGCTGACGGTGCATGGCATGTCGGTCTCGGGCAATTGCCACAAGGTCCGCCTGCTGCTGGAGCAACTCGGCAGTCGTTACCGCTGGGTGGAAGTGGACAGTGCCCACGGCCAGACCCATACCCCCGAATTCCTGGCGCTCAACCCGAATGCCAAGGTGCCGCTGATCGTCCGCGACGATGGCCGCGTGCTGACCGAATCCAACGCGATCCTGTTCTGGCTGGCCGAAGGCACGCCGTACCTGCCCACTGATGGTTGGGAGCGCGCGCAGGCGTTGAGCTGGATGTTCTTCGAGCAGTACACGCACGAGCCGTGCGTGGCAGTGGCGCGCTTCATCCGCGGCTGGACCGCGCCCGAATCGCCGCGCCGCGCCGAACTGCCACGTCTGCACGAGCGCGCCGCCACCGCGCTGGCGGTGATGGAGCAGCACCTGCGCCAGGCGCAGTGGTTCACCGGAAGCGGATACGGCATCGCCGATATCGCCCTGTTTGCCTATACCGATGTGGCGGGCGAGGGCGGCATCAGCCTGGAACCATTCCCGGAAGTTCGCGCCTGGCTGCAGCGCGTGCGTGAGCAGCCGCGCTTCCTTCCGATGCCGGCGGTGACCGCCGAAGTGCGCTCGCGATTCGAGGCCGCGTGACTCTCGCCAAGGTGACCCCCACAGGGTAGCGCCGGGCCATGCCCGGCGGAATGCAACAACGACACGGAGGGTGTTCGATGTTCGCTGTGGTTCCAGATCCGATTCCCGCACGCATGCGCGTGCTCAACCGCGCCGAAGTGTGCGACGTCAACTTCCTCGATGCGGTGCGTGGCTGGCGCGGCACCCCGCGCCCGCGCCCGGCACCGGATGCGCCGATCCTGCCGGGCAGCACGCTCACCGGCGCTGCTTTCGGCGAACTGTTCGACTCGCAGCTGGCCAGCCGCCAGCTGGACCTGATGGCACGCGTGCTGCGCGTGCAGAACAAGGTCTTCTACACCATCGGTTCCTCCGGCCATGAAGGCAATGCACTGCTGGCGCGGGCCTGCCGGCATACCGATCCCGCCTTCCTGCACTATCGCTCCGGTGCCTTCATGGCTGAGCGTTCGCGCCAGGTGCCGGGTATCGACCCGCTGCGCGATGCCGCTCTGTCCTTCGCCGCCAGCGCGGATGATCCGGCCAGCGGTGGCCGCCACAAGGTGTGGGGCAGCAAGCCATTGTGGGTGCTGCCGCAGACCTCGACGATTGCTTCGCACCTGCCGAAGGCGCTGGGCACCGCGCTGGCCATCGAAAGCGGCAAGCGGCTGGGGCAGGCGCTGCCGGTTCCCACCGACAGCATCGTGCTGTGCTCGTTCGGCGATGCCTCGGCCAACCATGCCACCGCGCAGACCGCCTTCAATACCGCGATGTGGTCGGCCTACCAGAAGCTGCCTGCACCGATCCTGTTCGTCTGCGAGGACAACGGTCTGGGCATTTCGGTGAAGACGCCGGACGGCTGGATTGCCGAGCGCTTCAGCCGGCAGCCGGGGCTCGACTATTTCTTCGCCGATGGCCTGGACCTGGCCACCGGGCACGCCCAGGTGCAGGCCGCGGTGGAACATTGTCGGCGCACGCGGCGGCCGACCTTCCTGCATCTGCGTACCACGCGCCTGATGGGCCATGCCGGCACTGACTTTGAAGTGGAATGGCGCGCGCTGCCGGAGCTGTGCGCGGCCGAGGCGCAGGATCCGCTGCTGCGCTCGGCGCAGATCGCGATGGAATCGGGCTGGATGGATGCAGCCGCCATCGAAGTGGCCTACGAAACGATGCGCGCGCGCTGCATGGCGGCGGCCGCCGACGCCGAAGGCCACCCGACGCTGCAGTCGCTGCAGGAAGTGATGGCGCCGCTGGCGCCGTACACACCGGCGGCGGTGCAGGCCGAAGCGCGGCGCGAGGTGTCTGCCGAGACGCGCGAAGCGCTGTATGGCGGTGCGGAGACCCTGCCTGAGCGGCAGGCGCCACGGCACCTCGCCATCCAGATCAACCACGGCCTGCAGGAGCTGCTGGCGAAGTATCCGCAGAGCCTGCTGTTCGGCGAGGACGTCGCGCAGAAGGGCGGTGTCTACACCGTCACCAAGGATCTGCTGCGCCGCTTCGGCCCACGTCGGGTGTTCAACACCCTGCTGGACGAGACCATGATCCTGGGCATGGCGCAGGGCCTGGCCAACATGGGCATGCTGCCGATTCCGGAGATCCAGTACCTGGCCTACCTGCACAACGCCATCGACCAGGTGCGCGGCGAAGCGTGTTCGTTGCAGTTCTTCTCCAATGACCAGTACCGCAATCCGATGCTGGTGCGGGTGGCAGGGCTGGGGTACCAGAAGGGCTTCGGTGGCCACTTCCACAACGACAATTCAATCACGGCGCTGCGCGACATTCCCGGCCTGGTGGTCGGTTGCCCGTCGCGTGGCGACGATGCGGTGATGATGCTGCGCACGCTGGCGGCGCTGGCCCGGGTGGATGGACGTGTGGCGGTGTTCCTGGAGCCCATCGCACTGTACATGAGCAAGGACCTGCATGAGCCGGGCGATGGCCAGTGGCTGTTCGACTACCCGGACCAGGGCCAGGCGCTGGTACCGGGTGAAGGCCGGGTCTATGCGCCGGAGGCAGGCGACCTGGTGGTCTACACCTATGGCAACGGCGTGCCGATGGCGCTGCGCGCGGCGCGGGCGATCGAGCAGCAGCTGGGTTGGCAGGTGCGGGTGGTCGACCTGCGCTGGCTGGTGCCGCTGGATGCCGGCTTCATCGCCAGCCAGGCCGCCAGTGCACGGCGGGTGCTGGTGCTGGACGAGGGCCGCCACAGTGGCGGGGTGGGCGAGGGCGTGGTCACGGCACTGGTCGAGGCCGGTTTCGGCCACCTGCCGCTGCGCCGGGTCTGCGGTGCCGATACCTATACCCCGCTGGCGGGGGCAGCAATGTTCGGGCTTCCAAGCGACAATGCGGTGATTGGCGCCGCCCTTGAACTGGCGCAGGAACCTTGATGCATGTGTGGATTGGCGGGAATGTTGTTGCCGGCGCCTGTGGCGTCGGCCGAAGTGCTGCAGGCGCAGGTTCTGGCCATGGGCGAGGCGCTTCACCACCGCGGGCCGGATGATGGCGGCAGCTGGGCCGATGCCGGGGCAGGCATCGCGCTGGCGCACCGTCGGCTGAGCATTCTCGACCTGTCGCCGCTGGGCCACCAGCCGATGGCCTCATCCGATGGTCGCTACGTGATGGCCTACAACGGCGAGGTCTACAACTTCGCCGCCCTGCGTGCCGAACTGGAGCCGCTGGGGCATGCCTTCCGTGGCCACTCCGACACCGAGGTGCTGCTGGCAGCGATCCTGCAGTGGGGCATCGAGGACACCCTGCAGCGCTGCAACGGCATGTTCGCCATCGCGCTGTGGGACCGCCAGCAGCAGTGCCTGTGGCTGGCCCGCGATCGTGTTGGCAAGAAGCCGCTGTACTACGGCTGGGCCGGTGACACCCTGGTGTTCGGTTCCGAACTGAAGGCGCTGTGGCAGCACCCGGCCTTCGACAACGACATCGATCGCGACGCACTGACCCTGTTGCTGCGGTTGGACTACATTCCGGCCCCGCACAGCATCCACCAGCGCTGCTACAAGCTGATGCCGGGGCGCGTGCTGCGCCTGGATGCCGAAGCCGTCGCGGCGGGGGCATCGGCGCACCGCCCGGAGCAGGCGCAGCGCCCCTACTGGGATGCGCGAGCACGCATGCAGGCGGCGCTGGCTGCGCCGTTCCAGGGCCGCATCGAGGAGGCCGAGGAACAGCTGGACGGGCTGCTGCGCGACGCAGTGGCGCTGCGCATGGTGGCCGACGTGCCGGTGGGCGTGTTCCTGTCCGGCGGCACCGATTCATCGCTGGTGGCCGCGCTGATGCAGGCACAGAGCGGTCAGCCGGTGCACAGCTTCAGTATCGGCTTCACCGGTTCGGGCCACGACGAGGCGCCGCTGGCCAAGGAACTGGCCGCGCATCTGGGCTGTGACCACACCGAACTCTACGTCAGCGGTGCCGATGCACTGGCGGTGGTGCCGCAGTTGCCGGCGATGTTCGACGAACCCTTCGCTGATGCCTCGCAGGTGCCGACCGCGCTGGTCGCCCGCTTGGCGCGGCAGGGCGTAACCGTCGCGCTGTCCGGCGATGGTGGTGACGAGCTGTTCTTCGGCTATACCCGCTATGTGCGAGCGCTGCGCAACTGGCAGATGCTGGGCCGCGTGCCGGGGCCGCTGCGGCGCTGGATGGGCGCGCGCTCCCAGCAGCAGGGCGAGGCCTCGCGTACCGGCGGCCTGGCCGCGCTGTTGGCCGAGTCCGGCGCGCGTGGCATCGGTGACGTGTACCGCAACCGCATCTCGCGCTGGCGCGACCCGACGGCGGCAGTGCCGGGCGCACAGGCTGCCGGCAGCTTCTACGACCTGGCCGATCCGTTGCACGGCGCCGGCACACCGGCCGACGCGATGATGCTGGCCGATTACGTGACCTACCTGCCGGATGACCTGCTGTGCAAGGTCGACCGCACCTCGATGGCAGTCAGCCTGGAGGCACGCGCGCCGCTGCTGGACTGGCGCGTGGCCGAGTTCGCCTGGTCGCTGCCGCTGGGCTTCAAGCGCAGCGAAACCACCAGCAAGGTGCTGCTCAAGCGCGTTCTTGGCCGCTACGTGCCGCAGTCGATGGTGCACCGGCCCAAGCGCGGATTCGGTGCGCCGGTCAGCGACTGGCTGAAGGGCGACCTGCGGCCGTGGGCCGAAGACCTGCTGCAGCCCGCACGGCTGGAGCAGGAGGGCGTGTTGTCGGCGGCGGCGGTGCAGCCGCTGTGGCAGCAGTTCCTCGGCGGCCAGCGCAAGTGGCATACCCATCTGTGGAACGTGCTGATGTTCCAGGCCTGGCAGGCACATTGGCGGCAGGTGCGCGCGGGCGTGACCGGCGGCTGATCTTCACCGGACGGCACGGACCCGGCGTCTAGGCTGGGCCTCCCGCACCGTGAGGAGAAAATCCCGATGTCCGTCCCCACCATCGCCGTGTTCGTCGGCAGCCTGCGCAAGGATTCCTGCAACCGCAAACTGGCCCATGCGCTGGAGAAGATTGCCGGTGACCGTGCGCGCTTCCAGTACGTGCAGATCGGTGATCTGCCGTTGTACGACCAGGACTTCGATGGGCACTATCCGGCGCAGGGTACCCGGCTGAAGGACCAGGTCCGTGCCGCCGACGCGGTGCTGTTCGTGACCCCCGAATACAACCGGTCGGTGCCGGGCGTGCTGAAGAACGCCATCGATATCGGCTCGCGCCCGTATGGCGACAGCGCGTTTGCCGGCAAGCCGGCGGCGGTGATCGGCGCCTCCATCGGCCAGATCGGCACCGCCGTGGCCCAGCAGCACCTGCGCAACAGCCTGGCCTTCCTGGACATGCACGTGCTCGGCCAGCCCGAGGCGTTCATTCATTTCAAGGACGGCCTGATCGATGCCGATGGCTCGATCCACAACGAAGGCACGCAGAAGTTCCTGCAGGGCTATGTGGACCGGTTCCTGGCGCTGATCGCGGTTCACGTCAAGGGCGATTGACGCCAGCGGTTGCCACCCCCATCTGCGATAATGCCCGCTCGGGTGCCGCAACGGCGCCCGTCGCAGGCAGTGCGACGCCCCCACGCCAATCTGGCCAGGCACCGGCGGATATCCCCCGTTTCTCCACGGCTTATCCACAGGCTTGTCCATGGCCGCCGGGGTCGGCGCATGCCTACACTCGTCCGGCCCACTTTTGCAGGAAACACCGCAGCATGTCCGCTCGCCCCGGCTTCCGTTCCAACCGCAGAGAGCGCGGTGATGGCTTCGATCGCGATCGCGACGAGTCGCGCATCGACCAGTTGCGGGTACCGCCCCATTCGGTGGAAGCCGAGCAGGCGGTGCTGGGTGGCCTGATGCTGGCTCCGGAGGCCTATGACCGGGTCAATGACCAGCTGACCGAAGGCGATTTCTACCGCCGCGACCACCAGATGATCTATCGCGCGATCCGTGAGCTGTCCGAGCGCGAGCGGCCGTTCGATGCGGTGACCCTGGGCGAGTGGTTCGAATCGCAGGGCAAGATGGAACTGGTGGGCGATGGTGCCTATCTGATCGAGCTGGCGAGTACCACGCCGTCGGCGGCCAACATCGTGGCCTACGCCGAGATCGTGCGTGACAAGGCAGTGCTGCGGCAGCTGATCCAGGTTGGCACCGACATCGTCAACGATGGTTTCCAGCCCGAGGGCCGTGAGAGCAGCGAGCTGCTGGCATCGGCGGAAAAGAGCGTGTTCGCCATCGCCGAACAGGGCGCACGCGGCCGTACCGATTTCGTGGCGATGCCCGGTGCACTGAAGGATGCCTTCGAAGAGCTGCGCAGCCGCTTCGAGAACGGCGGCAACATCACCGGCCTGCCGACCGGCTACAACGATTTCGATGCGATGACCTCCGGCCTGCAGCCGACCGACCTGATCATCCTGGCTGCGCGCCCGGCCATGGGCAAGACCACCTTCGCGCTGAACATCGCCGAGTACGCGGCGATCAAGTCGAAGAAGGGCGTGGCGGTGTTCTCGATGGAAATGTCGGCATCGCAGCTGGCGATGCGCCTGATTTCCTCCAATGGCCGCATCAACGCGCAGCGCCTGCGTACCGGCCAGCTGGAAGACGAGGACTGGAGCCGCGTCACCAGCGCGATCAAGATGCTGAAGGAAACCAAGATCTTCATCGACGATACGCCGGGCGTGTCGCCGGAGGTGCTGCGTTCCAAGTGCCGCCGCCTCAAGCGCGAGCATGACCTGGGCCTGGTGGTGATCGACTACCTGCAGCTGATGAGCGTGCCGGGCAACAGTGAAAACCGCGCGACCGAAATCTCGGAGATCTCGCGTTCGCTGAAGGGCCTGGCCAAGGAACTGCACGTGCCGGTGATCGCGCTGTCGCAGCTCAACCGCTCGCTGGAAACACGCACCGACAAGCGCCCGGTGATGGCCGACCTTCGCGAATCGGGCGCAATCGAGCAGGATGCGGACATGATCGTCTTCATCTACCGCGACGATTACTACAACAAGGAAAATTCGCCGGACAAGGGCCTGGCCGAGATCATCATCGGCAAGCACCGTGGTGGCCCGACCGGTTCGTGCAAGCTGAAGTTCTTCGGCGAATACACCCGCTTCGACAACCTGGCCCACGATTCGGTCGGCTCGTTCGAGTAACAGGCGTGCCGGCCGCTGTCCGGCAACCTCCTCCTGGCCGACAAACCATTCGAAACACCAAACGTCCGTATGTGGCGTGTAAATGACATGTAACGCGACGCTTCTACGATTCCGCCGCTGCTGCCCTTCGACGCCGCCCTTCGGCGTCCAGCGTGCCCGAGGAATCCGCCCCCATGCCGTCCCACGCTCCGCTCCGCCGCAATCTGCTGGCCCTGCTGGTCTGTGCTTCGCTGCCGTCGCTGGCTGTCGCTGAAACCGCCCCCGCGACCGACGCGCCGTCGGCCACCACCCTCGATTCGATCTCGGTGATCGGCCGCGGCGAAGCCCGCCAGGTGCAGCGTGTGACCGCCGAGGACATGAAGATCCTGCCGCCGGGTGCCAACCCGCTGAAGCTGCTGGCCAGCAAGCCGGGCGTGCACTTCGAATCGGCCGATGCCACCGGCGCCTACGAATGGTCCACCAGCATCAGCCTGCGTGGTTTCAACCAGAACCGCCTGGGCTACACCCTCGATGGCATCCCGCTGGGCAACATGGCCTACGGCAACAGCAACGGCCTGCACATCAGCCGCGCGGTGATCAGCGAGAACCTGGGCGGTGCCGAAGTCTCCACCGGCATCGGTGCGCTGGGTACGCCGTCCACCAGCAACCTTGGCGGCGTGTTCCAGTTCTACTCGATCGATCCGTCCACCGAATATGGCGTGGTTCTGGCACAGGGCTTTGGCAGCGACAACGCGCGCCGCAGCTATGCGCGCCTCGATACCGGCGAGCACCAGGGCTTTGCGGCCTACCTGTCCGGCGCATACTCGGAAGGCGACAAGTGGAAGGGCAAAGGCTCGCAGGAGCTGAAGCAGTTCAACGGCAAGGCCACCTACAACTTCGGAACGGATAGCAGGATTACCGCGCTGTTCAACGCCTCGCGCCGCGTCGAGGCCGATTACCAGGACCTGTCGCTGGAGATGATCGATCGTCTCGGCTGGGACTGGGACAACTACGCGCCGGACTGGAACCGTGCCGTGGCCGCGGCACGCGGCAAGTTCAGCGGCGGCGTCAACAGCCCATGGGATGCGTACTACTCCGGCCACGGCCTGCGCAACGACGACCTGTCCAGCATCGCCGGCGATTTCGGCCTGAACGAGTCGATGCGGTTGAAGGTCAACGTCTACAATCACAGCAACCGCGGCCAGGGCCACTGGTTCAGCCCGTCCAATCCGTCCAACCCGGGTACCAGCCGCGAGATCCCGATCTCGATCCGCACCACCGAGTACGCGATCGACCGCACCGGTGTGACCTCGGCGTTCACCTGGAGCGTGGCGGGCCACGAGCTGGAAGCGGGCCTGTGGTACGAGGACAACGGCCACAGCGTGCAGCGCAACTTCTATTACATCGACGGCCCGATCACCGACGATTTCTTCCTGCGCAATCCGGACCAGCGCGTGTGGCACCAGCGCTACACCACCATCACCCGCCAGTTCTATGTGCAGGACCGTTTCCGCCTGTTCGATGACCGCCTGACCATCGACATCGGTGCGAAGTCGCCGCACACCCGCACCAGCGTGCGCACGCCGCTGGGCAGCTATGCCAACAACAGCAGCCTGACCTCGAAGAAGGGTCTGCTGCCGCAGGCCGGCTTCAACTTCAAGCTCAACGAAGGCAACGAGATCTTCGGTTCGTTCGCCAAGAACGTGGCCGCGTACGCGCTGGGCGTGGGCAGCCCGTTCAACGTGCCGCAGGCCGCGTTCGATGCCAGCGCGAAGAGCCTGAAGCCGGAACAGTCGCGCACCCTCGAACTGGGCTGGCGCGGCTATGGCCAGGGCTATGAAGCGTCGGTGGCGGTGTATGACGTGAAGTTCGACAACCGCCTGCTGGCCATCGCGCAGTGCGTGGGCATCCTCGGTTGCCCGGCGCTGTTCTCCAACGTCGGTTCGGTGACCAGCCGCGGTGCCGAGGCGACCCTGCAGTTGAAGCCGATGCAGGACCTGATCTGGTCCAATGCGCTGTCGTGGAATGACAGTACCTACGACAACGACTACGTGAACAACGGCGTGGTGCCGACCCGCGGCAAGACGACCGTCGACACACCGGAGTGGATGTTCGCCAGCACCCTGGCCTGGACCCCGGGCCCGTGGGACCTGCGACTGGCCGCCAACCATGTCGGCAAGCGTTACGTGACCTATACCAACGATGTGTCGGTGCCGAGCTACTGGCTGGTCAATGCGTCGGTGGCCTATGACTTCGGCACGCTCGGCCCGGCACAGAACCTGACCGTGGCGCTTAACCTGACCAACCTGACCGACAAGCGTTACCTGTCTTCGATCAACACCAACGGCACCTACGCCGCCGACCCGACCCGCAGCTTGGCGACCATGCAGGTCGGCGCGCCGCGGCAGGTGATGGCCACCGCCACCGTGCACTTCTGATGCGCGGGCCTGTCGATCCGGAAAGCCGTCGTCGCCTGTTGCGCATGGCGTGGCAGGGCGCGGGGGCGGCGATCGCACTGGCGGCGATGCCGGGGCTGGCCACGGCCGGCCCACGGCCGCGGCTGGGGCGTGATCCGTTCACCCTCGGTATCGCCGCCGGTGATCCGGATCCGCAGGGTGCAGTGCTGTGGACGCGGCTCGCGCCGGACCCGCTCAACGGCGGCGGCATGCCGTCGCGGGCGGTGCCCGTGCGCTGGTTCATGGCCGAAGACCCTGGCATGCGCCGGCTGGTGCAGCGGGGCGTTGCTGCGGCTGTGCCGGAGCTGGCCCATTCGGTACATGTGGAGGTCAACGGCCTGCGTCCCGGCCGCGATTATTACTATCGTTTCGCCTGCGACGGCGATGAGGAAAGCGTGGTCGGCCACTTCCGCACCGCGCCGCTGCTGGACACGCAGTTGCAGCAGTTGCGGTTGGCGCTGTGTACCTGCCAGGCGTGGAACAGCGGCTACTACCCGGTGCTGCGTGACATCGCGCAGAGTGATGTCGACCTGGTGCTGCATGCCGGCGACTACCTGTATGAATACAGCCCGCTGCAGAACGCGCGTGGCAGCACGCTGGATGCGGCGCGGTTCAGTGGCGAGACGGTGAGCCTGGAACGTTACCGTGACCAGTACGCGCTGTACAAACTCGATCCCGACCTGCAGGCCGCGCACGCCGCACACGCGTTCGCGGTGATCTGGGATGACCACGAAGTGCAGAACGATTACTCCGGCATCCACCCGGAGAAGCCCGGCGTCTCAACCGAAGACTTCATCGTGCGGCGTGCGGCGGCGTACCGTGCGTTCTACGAACACCTGCCGATGCGCAGCACGCCTGCAGGCAATGGTGGCCTGCGAGTACACCGGCGGCTGCGCTATGGCGATCTGGCACAGCTGACGCTGCTGGACTGCCGCCAGTTCCGCCCGGCCAATCCCTGCGGTGTAGGCGAGTCACCACGTTGCGAGGCGGCACTGGATCCACGCATGAGCATGCTCGGCACGGGCCAGGAGGCGTGGTTCGCGCAGTCGATGGCTGCCGCGCGGGGCACGCGCTGGAACGTGGTGGTACAGCAGCTGCTGATGGCGCAGCTGCGGCTGGACGGTGGCACACCGCGCGAGCGCTTCTGGAACGACGCCTGGGATGGCTATCCTGCCGCACGCAACCGGCTGCTGCAGGCCTTGCAGACGGGCGGGCAGGGCAATGCCATCATCCTCGGTGGTGACTGGCATTCCACCTTCGTCAACGACCTGAAGCTGGATTTCGACGCGGCCCGTGCGCCGGTCGTGGCCACCGAATTCATCGCTCCGGCGATCAGCAGTGGCGGCGACGGTACGCCGTACGGTCCGTACTACGGACCGTCGATACCGCAGAACCCGCATATCCGTTACTTCGACGGCGACCGCCGCGGCTGGTGGAAGCTGCAGCTGAACCGGCAGACCGTGGATGCAGAGCTGCGCTTCGCCGACAGCGTGCTGCGCGCGGATGCGCCGGTGCGCACTGCGGCGCGCTTCCAGGTCATCCACGGCCACCCGGGCGCATCGCAGCTTCTGTAGAGCCGAGCCCACGCTCGGCTGCTTCTGGAAAGCCGAGCGCAGGCTCGGCTCTACAACGGCGGTGGACCGGTTTCATCGCCCCCAGCCCGGTTTCGTCGCAAACCGTTTGTGCGTGGCAAGGGCAGGGCGCCAAGGTGTTCGCAGGCGGCAAGGTGCCGCCACAAGGAGACCGTGATGAAGACCCTGTTCGCGCTCGGTGTGTGGTGCCTGCTGTTCGTACTGTGCTGGCCGCTGGCGATCCTCGCCCTGATCGCCTGGCCGTTCGTCTGGCTGCTGAGCCTGCCGTTCCGCTTGGTCGGCATCACCTTTTCGGCGCTGTTCGCCTTCCTGCGCGCGCTGTTCATGCTGCCGGCGCGGTTGCTGGGTGGCCGGGCGGTGGCCGCATGAGGGCCGTGTTGCTGATGGGTCTGGTCCTGTTGCCAGGCCCGGTGCTGGCAACACCGCCCGCGCCGCCATCGGCGTGGCTGGAGCGCCAGCAGGCAGCCGGTGCCGATGAAGCGAATGCGGCGGGGGCGACGGCTTCGAAGGTGCCGGAGGCCAAGGCGCACTGCCGGGTCACGAAGGAATGGAAGGTTGGCGAGACGGTGGTGCAGCACAGGGTCTGTGACGATCCGCCGAAGAAGCCTGCTGAAAAGGTGTAGAGCCGAGCCGATGCTCGGCGGGCTTTGGCAGGGCAGCCGAGCGTGGGCTCGGCTCTACACCGGCGCAGCCAACAAAAAACCCCGCCGAGGCGGGGTTTTTCGTTTGCAGTTCAGTGCCGACCAACGGTCGGCACCCACCCCGAAGACGAACGATCAGTTCGCCTTGTGGATGGCGCGCTTGCTGACCGCCATCGCCGCGTCGTGGATCACTTCCGACAGCGACGGGTGGGCGTGGCAGATGCGGGCCAGGTCATCGGCCGAGCCGCTGAACTCCATGGTCAGCACACCTTCGTGCACCAGCTCGGAGACATTGGCGCCGACCAGGTGCATGCCGAGGATGCGATCGGTTTCGGCATGGGCCAGGATCTTGACGAAGCCTGCCGGCTCGATCATCGCCACGGCACGGCCGTTGGCGGCGAACGGGAAGCTGCCGGCCTTGTACGGAATGCCCTCGGCCTTCAGCTGGGCCTCGGTCTTGCCGACCCACGCCAGTTCCGGCTCGGTGTAGATGACCCACGGGATGGTGTCGAAGTTGACGTGGCCCGGCAGGCCGGCGATCAGCTCAGCCACCGCGATGCCTTCCTCGAAGCCCTTGTGCGCCAGCATCGGGCCGCGCACGCAGTCGCCGACCGCCCACACGCCGTTGACGCCGGTGTGGCAGTGCGCGTCGACTTCGATCTGGCCGCGCTCGTTGATCTTGACGCCGGTGCCTTCAGCCAGCAGGCCCTTGGTGGCGGCGCGACGGCCGACGGCCACCAGCAGCTTGTCCACGGTCAGGGTCTTCTCGCCTTCGCTGTCGGTGTAGGTGACAACGACTTCCTTCTTCTTGCCCTTGCCGGTGATCTCGGTCTTGGAGACCTTGGCACCGAGGCGGATGTCCAGGCCCTGCTTCTTGAATTCCTTGGCAGCGGTCTTGGCCACTTCGGCGTCGGCCACGGCCAGGAACTCCGGCAGTGCTTCCAGGATGGTGACTTCAGCGCCCAGGCGCTTCCACACGCTGCCCAGTTCCAGGCCGATCACGCCGGCGCCGATCACCGCTAGGCGGTTCGGCACTTCGGTGAAGTCCAGGCCGCCGACGTTGTCGACGATGGTCTCGCCGTCGAACTTGGCGAACGGCAGTTCGATCGAATCCGAACCGGCCGCGATGATGACGTTGGTACCCTTCAGCTCGACGATGGAACCGTCATGCTGGGTGACCTTGACCACGTTGCCCGGCTGCAGCTCGCCGAAGCCGTAGTAGGCAGCGACCTTGTTGGCCTTGAACAGCATGCCGATGCCGCCGGTGAACTGCTTGACGATCTTGTCCTTGCGGCCAACCATCGCCTCGACGTCGATCTTGGCATCCTTGAAGCTGATGCCGTGGTCGCCAAAGATGTGGCCCATGTTCCAGAACTGGCGCGAGGAATCCAGCAGCGCCTTGGACGGAATGCAGCCCACGCGCAGGCAGGTGCCGCCGAGGGCCGGCTTGCCGTCCTTGCCCAGCGCTGCGTCGATGCAGGCGGTCTTCAGGCCCAGCTGGGCCGCGCGGATGGCAGCGTGGTAACCGGCCGGGCCGGCACCGATGACGACGACGTCGAATTGTTCAGCCATTGAATTATTCCTTGATGCATTACCAGAACCCCTCCGCGCAGGCGCGGAGGGGCGGGAGGTTTCTTACAGGCCGAACAGCATGCGGCCCGGGTTTTCCAGCTGGTTCTTGATGTCCGCCAGGAACTGCACCGAATCCTTGCCGTCGATGATGCGGTGGTCGTACGACAGCGCCAGGTACATCATCGGCGCGATCACGACCTGGCCGTTCTGGGCGATCGGACGCTCCTTGATGGCGTGCATGCCCAGGATGGCGCTCTGCGGCGGGTTGATGATCGGGGTCGACAGCAGCGAACCGAAGGTGCCGCCGTTGGTCACGGTGAAGGTGCCGCCCTGCAGTTCTTCCAGGCTCAGCTTGCCGTCACGGGCCTTCTTGGCGTAGTCGGCGATGGTCTTCTCGATGTCGGCGAACGACATGCGCTCGACGTTGCGCAGGACCGGGGTGACCAGGCCCTTCTCCGTCGAGACGGCGATCGAGATGTCCGAGTAGCCGTGGTAGATGATGTCGTCGCCGTCGATCGAGGCGTTGACCAGCGGGAAGCGCTGCAGCGCGTTGGCCGCGGCCTTCACGAAGAAGCTCATGAAGCCCAGCTTGATGCCGTGGGCCTTGACGAACTCGTCCTGCAGTTCCTTGCGCGCAGCCGAGACCTTGGACAGGTCGACTTCGTTGAAGGTGGTCAGCATGGCGGTGGAGTTCTTCGACTCCATCAGGCGCTCGGCGATGCGCTTGCGGATGCGGGTCATCGGCACGCGTTCTTCCGGACGTGCACCACCGGCCTTGCCGGCGCCGCCGTTGCGGGCGAAGTTGACGATGTCTTCCTTGGTCACCGCGCCGCGACGGCCGGTGCCGTCGACGTCGGCCGGGTTCACGCCTTCGGTGATGGCGGTGAAGCGGGCGCCCGGCGGCAGGGTGTCGGCGGCCGACTTGGCAGCCGGGGCCGGAGCGGCGGCAGCGGCCGGAGCAGCGGCGGCCGGGGCAGCGGCAGCAGCCGGAGCGGCTTCAGCAGCCGGAGCCGGGGCAGCAGCCACGGCGCCTTCTTCGATGATCGCCACGACCTGGCTGGAGGTCACGGTCGAGCCTTCGGCGAACTTGATTTCCTTCAGCACGCCGTCGACCGGCGACGGCACTTCCAGGACGACCTTGTCGGTTTCCAGGTCAAGCAGGTTTTCGTCGCGCTTGACGGCGTCGCCCACCTTCTTGTGCCAGGTGGCGATGGTGCCGTCGGCGACGGATTCGGGCAGTACCGGGGCTTTGACTTCGGTGGCCATTGCGGGAGCTTCCTGGTTTGTCTTCTAAATAGGGGGAGGATTATTCAGCGAACGAGTCGTTGAACGGGTTGACCAGCGCGTCGGCGACCAGCTGCTGCTGTTCGCGGACGTGGTCAGCCATGTGACCGGCAGCCGGCGAAGCCGAACGTGCGCGACCGGCGTAGTGCAGGTTCTGGCCATCGGCCAGGCAGAACTGCAGGTGGTGGCGGATCTGGTACCACGCACCCTGGTTCTGCGGTTCTTCCTGCGTCCACACCACGTCGGTGACCTTGCCGTACTTCTTCAGTTCGGCGGCCAGCAGCGCACGCGGGAACGGGTACAGCTGCTCCACGCGGATGATCGCCACGTCGTCCTGGCCACGCTTGGTCTGGTCTTCCAGCAGGTCGTAGTAGACCTTGCCCGAGCACAGCACCACGCGCTTGACCTTCTTGGCGTCCGCGTTGGCGTCGCCGATCAGGTGCTGGAACTCGCCGTTGGCCAGTTCGTCCAGGGTCGACACGGCCAGCTTGTGGCGCAACAGCGACTTCGGCGACATCACCACCAGCGGCTTGCGGGTGGTCAGGTGCTGCTGGCGGCGCAGCATGTGGAAGGCCTGCGCCGGGGTCGACGGCACCACCACCAGCATGTTCTCCAGCGCGCACAGCTGCAGGAAGCGCTCCAGGCGCGCCGAGCTGTGTTCCGGGCCCTGGCCTTCATAGCCATGCGGCAGCAGCAGGGTCAGGCCGGAAATGCGGCCCCACTTGGCTTCGCCGGCGGCGATGAACTGGTCGATGACGACCTGGGCACCGTTGGCGAAGTCGCCGAACTGGCCTTCCCAGATGCACAGCGTGTTCGGATCGGTGGTGGAGAAGCCGTACTCGTAGGCCATCACCGCTTCTTCGCTCAGCAGCGAATCGATGACGGTGGCCTTCTCCGGCGAATCCACCAGCTGCCGCAGCGGCATGTAGTAGTTGTCGGTCTTCTGGTCGTGCAGGATCGCGTGGCGGTGCGTGAACGTACCGCGGCCGACGTCCTGGCCGACCAGGCGCAGTGCATTGCCTTCGTCGAGCAGGGTGGCGTAGGCCAGGTTCTCGGCAAAGCCCCAGTCGCCCGGAATCTCGCCGGCGGCCATCTTGCGGCGGTCGTCGTAGACCTTGGCCACGCGCGAGTGCAGCTGCACGTCTTCGGGAATGGTGTTGATCAGCTTGGCCAGCTCGACCAGCTTGTTCTTCTCGACCTTGGTCGAGATCGGATCGGACAGCTTGCCTTCCAGCAGCTTCGGCCAATCGACGAACAGCGGGCTGGTCGGCGGGGTCTTCTCGACCTTGGCCAGCTCGGTGGTCACTTCACCGGCATCGAGCTTCTCGCGGTAGGCATCGACCATCGCCTTGCCAGCGCCGGCGGCGATCACGCCCGCCTTTTCCAGCTGCTCGGCATACATCTCGCGGGTGGTGGCGTGCTTGCGGATCACCTGGTACATCAGCGGCTGGGTGATCGCCGGTTCGTCGGCCTCGTTGTGGCCCCAACGGCGGTAGCACATCAGGTCGATGACCACGTCCTTGGCGAACTTCTGGCGGAACTCGAAGGCCAGCTGCGCGGCGAACACCACCGCTTCCGGATCATCGCCGTTCACGTGCAGCACCGGGGCGGCGATCATCTTCGCCACGTCGGTGGCGTAGCGCGTGGAACGCGTATCCAGCGGGTTCGAGGTGGTGAAGCCAACCTGGTTGTTGACCACGATGTGCACGGTGCCGCCGACGGCGAAGCCGCGGGCCTGCGACATCTGGAACAGCTCCATGACCACGCCCTGGCCGGAGAAGGCGGCGTCGCCGTGGATCAGGATCGGCATGACCTGCTTGCGTGCGGTGTCCTTGCGGCGCTCCTGGCGCGACCGCACGGAACCGGCCACGACCGGGTCGGCGATTTCCAGGTGCGACGGGTTGAACGCCAGCGCCAGGTGCACCGGGCCGCCGTCGGTGGCGACGTCGGCCGAGAAGCCCATGTGGTACTTCACGTCACCGGCCGAGGCGTGCTCGTCGTGCTCGAACTTGCCTTCGAACTCGTCGAACAGCTTGCGCGGGTTCTTGCCCAGGGTGTTGACCAGCACGTTCAGGCGGCCGCGGTGGGCCATGCCGATCACCACGTCCTTGACGCCATCCTTGCCGGCGCTGCGGATGATGGTGTCCATCATCGGGATCAGCGAGTCGCCGCCTTCCAGCGAGAAGCGCTTCTGGCCGACGTACTTGGTGTGCAGGTAGCGCTCCAGGCCTTCGGCCGCGGTCAGGCGCTCCAGGGTGCGGCGCTGGGTGTCAGCGTCCAGCTGGTAGTTGCCCCCGGCCGCTTCCAGCTTCTTGTAGATCCACTGGCGCTGCTCGACCTCGGAGATGTGCATGAACTCCGCACCGATCGAGCCGGTGTAGGTCGCCTTCAGGCGTGCAAGCAGGTCGCGCAGCTTCATGCGCGGCTGGCCGCCGACGCCGCCGGTGCTGAACTCGCTGTTGAGGTCGGCATCGGACAGGCTGTGGAACGGCAGGCCCAGGTCCGGGGTGTTGACCGGTGCGGCCAGCCCCAGCGGATCAAGGCGCGCGTCCAGGTGACCACGGGAGCGGTAGGCGGTGATCAGGCGACCGACATTGCGCTCACGCTCGTCGCCCGCACCGCTACCGGTGCCGGCTTTCAGCGCATCCTTGGCCGCGTCCGCGATGTGGGAGATGACAGCCGAGTGCGGGATGTCACCTGCTTCGCGGCCCTTGAAGCCGTCGAAGTAGGTTTTCCATTTGGGATCGACACTATCCGGGGAGACCAGGTACTGCTCGTACAGGTCCTCGACATAGGAGGCGTTGCCGCCGGCGAGTTGCGAAGATTGCGCAAACTGCTTCAGTTGATTGTCCACGATGGAGGGTGCTGATTCGCTTTGTGGGGTATGGCTTCAGAAGGACCCGGCACGAAGATGAATAGCCATGCACGGGCGCGTTCAAACAGCCAAATTGTACCCCCAACCGGACACGAAGGGGCACCACCAGAGGCATCGGGCGTCCCCCGGTGCCGCTTCCAGACAGGTTGGCGCGGTGGCGCGCGCTCAGATGCCGAGCGCGCGCAGTTCGCTGCAATCGCGCGAACGGTCCCAGACACGCTGCAATTGCTGCTCGAACGGCTGCGAACGTGCAGGCAGCGCGATGCCGGCTTCGCCGTCGAGGCGATGCCCGATCAGACGAAAGTAGAAGTCGCCGGCATCGTTGAGCAGGCAGGCCGAGGCCAGCGCACGGTCGACCGGGTCGGTGACCTCGCGGAACTGGATCACGCTTGGCAGGCGCTGGGCCAACGCCAGCAGCGGTGCCCCGGCAGCGGCAATGGCAGCCGCATCGTGCACGATCACCCGCAGCTGCTTGTCGTGGCGGGCGGTGACGAAGCGGCGCAGGGCGGCCTGCACCTGCGGTGCGTCAAGCAGGCCGGGGTCCAGCTGGCGGCTGTGCAGCCACAGCTGGCGGCGGGCGCGGTGGATGATGGCGGTGGTGATGGCCACCGCTTCGGCACGACTGTCGATGGCGCGGGCCGCGCCCAGCCGGCGACGCATCTGCTGGTGGCCGATGCCGGCCTCCTCGAACACCTCGCCCTCGGGCAGGAAGCCCTGGCGGGCATAGAAGTCACGGGCCCGCAGCTGCGCGTGCAGGTGCAGTTCGGCCAGGCCGAGCCGGCGCCCGGCCTCGACCAGTGCCTCCAGCAGGGCTTCACCGACGCCGCGGCTGCGATGGCTGGCCAGCACCGCCATGCGGCCGATGCGTCCATCCGGGGCCAGTCGGCCGGTGCCGACCGGTTCGCCGTCGGCGTCCAGCGCCAGTACATGGGCGCTGACCGGGTCCAGCGCGTCGCGCTCCAGTTCGGCGGCGATGCCCTGTTCCTGCACGAACACCCGCTGCCGCACGTCGTGGATGGCGACGTGGGCGTCGGCGTGGCTGACCTGCTGGACCCGGACCATGGCGGCGACTCAGGCGCGGCCGACGTCGCTGTCGTCTTCCTCGTCGTCCTCGAAGTTGACGATGACCTCGATGCCGTCGTCGTGCACGGTCACGGAGTGGACATCGTCGGACACCGCATCGGCGTCGATCGCATCCACGCGGTCACGGCCTTCGACGACCTCGCCGAGCACCGCGGCATCTTCGCCGTCGTCCTCGTCCTCGTCTTCGGCCTCGTATACCTCATTCGGGTCGATCAGCTGGAACACCCCGCCGACCAGCAGCTGCTGGACCACGGCACGGCCCTTGTCGGACAGGCCGCGATAGGCGGCGGCATCGAGCTGTTCGGCGCCGGCCAGACGCTGGGCGTCCTTCACCGGCAGCGCGAAGTCCTGGCCGCTGACGTACAGGCTGGCGCCGCGCTTGGCCCGGCGCCAGGCCAGGCGCGCCCACGGGTGGCGCTGCAGCAGCAGGCCCGACGCCAGGGCCTGGACCACTTCCTCCGGTGCCGGTGCTGCCTGGTGGGCCATCACTTCGCCCGCTGCACGGTAGGTGGTGATGAATCGGCCGAACCAGTCACCCAGCTTGTCCGGGTCGTTCATGCGGATGGCGTTGAGCGCGGTGATCACCCGCGCCATCGCCACCGTGTCGATCTCGTTCGGGTCGGCCGGCACCTTGAGGTCGGCATCCTGGTAGCGGATGTTCTCGTCGGCATCGGCGATGAGGGTGTCCAGGTAGTCGCTGATCAGCTCGGCCGAGGACGGCGCGCGCATGCCGAAGGAGAAGGTCAGGCACGGATCTTCGGCGACGCCGTGGTGCGGCACGTTCGGCGGCAGGTACAGCATGTCGCCCGGCGCCAGCACCCAGTCGTGGGTCGGCTTGAACACCTTCAGCAGCTTCAGCTCCACGTCCGGGCGGAAGCCCAGCGGCGGCTGCTTGCCCTTGATCGATTCGCTGGCATCGATCTGCCAGCGGCGATGGCCGTGGGCCTGCAGCAGGAACACGTCGTACTGGTCGACGTGGGCGCCGACCGAGCCGCCGGTAGCGGCGAAGCTGATCATCACGTCATCCATGCGCCAGCGCGGCAGGAAGCTGAAGTGCTCGATCAGGGCGCGCACGTCCGGGTCCCACTTGTCCACGTCCTGCACCAGCAGGGTCCAGTCGTGGTCGGGCAGGGCGGGGAACACGTCTTCCTGGAACGGGCCGGTGCGCACGCGCCAGCCATCCTGGGCCTTGTCGTGCTCGATCAGGCGCGCCAGCACGCCTTCCTCGCAGGCCAGCCCGGCCAGGTCTTCCGGCTGCACCGGGGTCTGGAAGTCGGGGAAGGCGTTGCGGATCAGCAGTGGGCGCTTCTGCCAGAAGTCGCGCAGGAAGGTGGCCGGCGCCATGCCCAGCGGCTGGCCGGGGCGGGCGGTGACTTCGATGAGCGGAGCGGAGGACTTGCGGGCGGCCATGGGGGAATCCTTGCAGCGGAAAGCGGGAGGGGCGGCGCGGCGGGCCGCCAAGGTCTCCATTGTCCGACGTTCGTTGGGATTGCGCACGTGCGGTGGTTTGTCGCGGGGTTCCGGCCAACGGCGGAGCCCCTCGTGGCGGTGTGGGTTCACAAGCAAAAGCCGCGCTTGGCCGGGCGGGTGGGCTGCGCGGGGGACGCTGCAAGTACGTCCATGTAAGCTCGATCGCCGCATCCATGCGGCTCACGCCCCCGCGCAG
>NZ_JBSPUQ010000009.1:0-175261 GCF_056861055.1 Stenotrophomonas sp. 115C5 | reverse complement strand
TGTGCGGGATGGGGATCGCTCGACTCGTCTGTCGGCTGGTATCCGCAGATGCATGCTTGACGGTCCCTCCACCCTGGCTCCTACATACAGCGTAGGAGCCGGGAGGAACATACAAGCCATGCTCGACTGTCGTTGCCATCAACCGGTGTGCCGACCAACGGTCGGCACCTACCTACAGCGACCGGCTGATGGTGAAGCTGCCGAACACCGGCGCTTCGCGCTGGCCGTTGAACTCGCGCGTGCTGTGGTAACGCGCCGCGGCGAACTTCCAGCGTCCGTACATCACGGCCACGCCGTAGCCGCCGTAAGCCACCACATGGCGCTTGTCCACGCTGTGACTGTTGCGGAACGTGTTGCCGTCCAGTGTGATGTCGCGGATCACCCAGGCAGCGTCCGAGGTCGCGAACAGGTGCCAGGACCAGCCATTGGGACGACCGCCGCGGGTCGGCGCAGTGTTCTCGCCGGCCGGGCGCAACGGCGTGCTGCCGAAGTCGTCCGGCAGCTTCCAGCCGAAGCGCACTTCACCGCCGAGGTTGGCCTTGGTTTCCAGGTTGCCGATCGATCCACCGTAGTGGCTGATGGCGTCCCAACCCCAGCCGTCGGCATTGACGCTGGCATCGCCCGGCCAGCGGCGCATGCGCTCATGGGTCAGCATGAACAGCGGCTCGTTGTGCAGCTGGTTGTCCCAGCCCTTGAATTTCTCGTCGCCCAGCACGTCGTGCACGGCGTTCTGCACCTGCTTGCCCTGTGCCCACGGGCCGACCACGCCCAGCGTCAGCTGGGTGGTCTGCAGGCGGTCGCCGCTGCGCGCATTGAAACCGAAGTTTGCGATCAGTACGCCAGCGTAAGGGCGGTCGTCCTCGATCAGGTCCCTGCGGCTGAAATCGGTCGGCGTGAAGATGCCCTGGCCGATGCTGAAGATCATGTTCTGCTGTTCGAACTTGCCCGGGTGCAGCCCTTCCAGGTACTGGTTCACCCAGCGCGCCATGCGCGGCAGGCAGGGGTCGTCGGTGTAATCGACCAGATTGGGCGAGACCAGGGTCAACAGTGCACCGTTGGTGTAGCCCTGGTCCTGGTGGCGGCCGCCGAACAGGTCATTGTCGACGCGGAAATTGACCTGCGGCGGGTGGTCGCGCATTGCGTCCGGACCACATTGTTCGGCCGCCTGGGCGGCAAGGGGGAGGGCAGCAGCCAGCAGGCCGGACAGCCCGAGGGCTGCAAGGCGGCGTTGGGAAGGGGGGCTCATGGGAGAAGTTGTTTCTGTCTGTCGTTATATGCTGCGACACGGTACTCGCGCGAACGTGATGGAACGAGCGCGTTCGGATCACTTGTCTGTTCCGAAAACGACATTGTCTCGTGAAGACAATGCTGCACTGTCCTGCGGTGCGCGATGGGGCCAAGGCTGATGCTGAACGGCCGTTCAGCTGCAACGCAGCGACTCACCGGTGCACTGTTTGACGTTGATGAATACTCTTGGGTTTGTTGCCCTGCGGCCCGATAATGGGGGCATGGAAATCAAGTCCGACAACCCCGACCACGGCTTCCAGTTCCCCGGCCAGTTCGAGCTCAGTGCCATGGGCCCGGCCAACCGCGGCCTGGAACATGAGCTCCCCCGCCTGCTGCTGGCTGCCGGCATCGATGTCGTCAATGAACGCATCAGCTGGAAGCATTCCTCCAACGGCAAGTACGTGTCCGTCCGCATCGTGTTCAAGGCCGAGAGCCGCGAACAGTACGACCTGGCGCACCAGGCGCTGCGCGACCATCCGGAAGTGAAGTGGACGCTGTAGCCGACAGCTGCCCGGCCGAAGCCGCCCCGGAAGACCGCGCGCCGCGTCCGGCGCTGGTCCGCGACCTCGGCCGCCAGGCGTACGAGCCGGTGTGGCGGGCCATGCAGCGCTTCACCGATCAGCGCAGCGAGGCCGACGCCGATGAGCTGTGGGTGGTCGAGCACGACCCGGTATTCACCCTGGGCCAGGCCGGCAAGGACGAGCACGTGCTGGCGCCGGGCGAGATTCCGGTGCTGCATGTGGACCGCGGTGGCCAGGTGACCTATCACGGCCCCGGCCAGCTGGTGGTCTATCCGCTGCTGCGCCTGCCACGGCTGGGCCTCGGTGTGCGCGACTACGTATGCCGCATCGAGCAGGCCATCATCGATACCCTGGCCGAGTGGAACATCGGTGCCGAACGCCGCGAGGGCGCCCCGGGCGTCTACGTCGGTGGCGCCAAGATCGCCGCGCTCGGCATCCGCGTGCGCCGCGGCTGTACCTTCCATGGCCTGGCCTTCAACGTGGCCATGGACCTGGAACCTTTCCACCGTATCAACCCCTGTGGCTATCAGGGGTTGCAGGTGACCTCGGTAGTAGACTTGGGCGGGCCCTCCGGGATGGAGGCCGTCAAGCCGGTGCTGCTGGACCACCTGGCCCGCCAGTTTGGCCTGCTGCTGCAGCCCACGCCCGAACTGCCTGATCTTTCTGCGGCCGCCTGACCGCCCCCCGGAACTGCCATGACTGAAACCACCGCCCGTTCCATTCCCCTGCAGATCGTGCAGGGCGACTCTCCGTCCGCCGCGCCGTTGCAGGCCGGGGTCAAGCAGCTGGGCGGTGACAAGATCAACCGCTCGCCGGTGCAGTTCGCCGACGCGCCGGTGCTGCGCAAGCCGTCCTGGATCCGCGTGCGCATTCCTTCGGGCAACGCCGTGCAGAACCTGAAGGCCAAGCTGCGCGAGAACCGCCTGGTGACGGTGTGCGAGGAAGCCAGCTGCCCGAACATCCACGAGTGCTTCGGCCATGGCACCGCCACCTTCATGATCCTTGGTGAAGTCTGCACGCGCCGCTGCTCGTTCTGCGACGTGGCCCACGGCCGCCCGAAGCCGCCGGATGCCAACGAACCGGCCAGCCTCGGCCAGACCGTGGCCGACATGGGCCTGAAGTACGTGGTGGTGACCAGCGTCGACCGCGATGACCTGCGCGACGGCGGTGCCCAGCACTTCGTCGACTGCATCAGCGCCATCCGCGAGAAGTCGCCGGGTACCCGCATCGAAGTGCTGACCCCGGACTTCCGCGGCAAGGGCCGCATGGAACGCGCGCTGGAGATCCTGGCGCAGAACCCGCCGGATGTGTTCAACCACAACATTGAAACCGTGCCGGACCTGTACCGCAACGTGCGCCCGGGTGCGGACTACCAGTGGTCGCTGAACCTGCTGAAGAACTTCAAGGCGCAGCACCCGGACGTGCCGACCAAGAGCGGCATCATGCTGGGCCTGGGCGAAGACTTCGAACAGATCAAGGCCACCCTGCGTGACCTGCGCGCGCACGACGTGGACATGATCACCATCGGCCAGTACCTGCAGCCGACCGCGCACCATCACCCCGTGCTGAAGTACTGGACGCCCGAGGACTACAAGGCGCTGGAAGTCTACGGCTACGAGCTGGGCTTCAGCCACGTGGCCTCCGGCCCGATGGTGCGCTCGTCGTACCACGCCGACGTGCAGGCCAAGGGCGCTGGCGTTTCCTGACACTCTGGGGGGGGGGGGTCCTTTTTGGCCGGGGGGGGGCGGCGGGGGGGCCCCCACACCTCTGCCTGCCGTAGAGCCGAGCCCATGCTCGGCTGCTTGCTGCCGGCCAGCCGAGCATGGGCTCGGCTCTACATGCATTCACAATTTGCTACACCGGCCCCGCTAGGCTGGTTTTCCACCGAGCGCGGCCGGGTGACAAACCCGGCAACTTTCGGCACTGTCGTGGTGTCTGAACACCACGCAGTCTCCCCCTTGGCAAGGCGCCTTCGAGCACGTCAATGAAATTCAAAGCCCCCGCATTCCTGATGGCCCTGGCGCTGGTCGCGCCGCTGGCGCTGGCGGCCAAGGCCGACTCGCCGGCATTGCCCGCCGCGGCAACCGCCGATCAGGTGACCACCTCCAAGCTGGTGTACGGCCTGCTGTCCGACAGCCGTTACGCCTACCGCCCGCGTGCGCTGGACGAGGCCACCTCCAAGGACGTGTTCAAGCGCTACCTGGAGACGCTGGACGGCGGCAAGCAGTACTTCACCCAGGCCGACGTGGCGCGCTTCGCGCCGTTCGAAGCCAACATCTCCTCGGCCATCCGTGGCGGCGAGCTGGAGCCGGCGTTCCAGGTGTTCGCGGTCTACAAGCAGCGCGTCGGCGAACGTGTGGCCTATGCGCGCAAGCTGCTCAAGCAGGAGCCGGACTTCACCACCGACGAGCGCTTCGAATACGACCGCAAGAAGGTGCCGTGGGCGGCCAGCAGCGCCGAACTGGATGAGCTGTGGCGCAAGTCGGTGAAGAACGACTGGCTGCGCCTGAAGCTGGCCGGCAAGAAGCCGGACGACATCCGCAAGACGCTGGACAAGCGCTACGCGACGCTGGAGAAGTCGGTCAATGAACTGAAGGGTGAAGACGTCTTCCAGTTCTTCATGAATTCGTACACCAGCGCGGTCGATCCGCACACCGATTACTTCACCCCGCGCACCGCCGAGAACTTCAACCAGGCGATGTCGCTGTCGCTGGAAGGCATCGGTGCGCAGCTGCAGCGCCAGGACGACGTGGTGGTGATCCGCGAGATCATCGCCGGTGGTCCGGCTGCGGTGGACGGCACGCTGAAGCCGGGTGACCGTATCGTCGGCGTCGGCCAGGGCAAGTCCGGCCTGGTCGAGGACGTGATCGGCTGGCGCATCGACGATGTCGTGGCCAAGATCCGTGGCGCCAAGGACACCCAGGTCAAGCTGGAGTTCATTCCGGCCGCTGAAGGTGCCGACGGCAAGCACCACACCCTGGTGCTGACCCGCCAGAAGGTGCGCCTGGCCGAACAGGCTGCCAAGGGCGAGACCATGACCATTCCGGCCGCCAACGGCGAGCCGGCACGCAAGGTCGGTGTGATCAAGCTGCCGACCTTCTACCAGGACTTCGAAGGCCGTCGCCGCAATGCGGCCGATTACGCTTCGGCCACCCGCGACGTGGCCAAGCTGCTGGCCGGCTTCAAGAACGACAAGCTGGATGGCGTGGTGCTGGATCTGCGCAACAACGGCGGTGGTTCGCTGGACGAAGCCATTGAACTGACCGGCCTGTTCATCGAGCAGGGCCCGGTGGTGCAGGTGCGCGAGTCCGGTGGCCGCGTCACCGTCAACAGCGACCGCAACCAGGGCGTGGCATGGGATGGCCCGCTGGCGGTGCTGATCAACCGCGGTTCGGCCTCGGCTTCGGAGATCTTCGCCGGTGCCATCCAGGATTACGGCCGTGGCCTTGTGATCGGTGAGACCAGCTTCGGCAAGGGCACGGTGCAGAACATCGTCGACCTCGACCGTTGGCCGAGCGGTGAGACCCAGCGCTTCGGTCAGGTCAAGCTGACCATCGCCCAGTTCTTCCGCATCAGCGGCAGCAGCACCCAGCACAAGGGTGTGGTGCCGGACCTGGCCTTCCCGGCCAGCGTCGATGCCACCGAGTTCGGCGAGAGCACCTACGACAACGCGCTGCCGTGGACCCGCATCGCCGCCGTGCCGCACACCCAGTACGGCAACTTCGCGCCGCTGCTGCCGAAGCTGGAAACCCGCCATGACGCGCGCATTGCCGCCGACAAGGAATTCCAGTGGTGGAACGAGGACGTGCAGCAGTTCCGCACCGAGGCCGCGAAGAAGTACATCTCGCTCAACGAGGCCACCCGCCGCGCCGAGCGTGAGCGCCAGGACACCCAGCGCAAGGAGCGCCAGGCGATGCGAAAGGAACTGGGCCTGGCCCTGGACCCGCTGGCCGATGACAGCAACGACGACGGCCTGACGGGCAACGAGCGCGACATCGTCAAGGATGCCGCCCGCGAGAAGGCTGCCGAGAAGCGTCCTGACCCGCTGCTGCGCGAGTCGGCCTCGATCCTGGCCGATGCGGTGAACCTGCTGGCCAACGACCGCCCGCTGTCGGCGCAGGTGCTGCCGCAGTCCACCGGCGCCGGTCGCTGGGCGGACTGAGCCGGAGGCGGCATGTGAGATACCCGAGGGGCCGGCATTGCCGGCCCTTCTGCTTGAAATGGGGACGGAGGGGATTAAGTCGCTTGTGCCACATGCCACAAACGACTTAATCCCCTCCGTCCCTTTTTTGTGCATGAACAGGCAGCAACGGGGTGGCCCGGTCATGCCGGTTTCGACCCGCCGCACACGGCCGCAGGACTACCCTTGGCGGTAACGTCCTCGCAGGAGTACCCATGCGGGCCTCCCGTCTTTCCAGTGCTGTTGTGGCGCTTGGCAGCGCCCTGATCCTGTCGGCCTGTGGTGGCCGCGCCGCCGACAGCACGTTGCTGCGCGAATCCTTCGATTCCGGCGACACGTTCTCGCGTACGGTCGACGGTCGCCCGGGCGACGCCTGCGAAGCGGCGCGGCGCACCCTGCTCAGCCAGGGCTACGCCATCGCCCGTTCCGACGAAGCGCAGGTGGAGGGCAACAAGAACTTCCAGCCGCGCGAAGACGACCACGAGCAGCTGGTGCTGCGCATTTCCTGCGCGCCGCGTGGCAGCCAGACGTTGGTATTCGTCAGCGCGGTGCAGGACCGCTATGCGCTGAAGAAGAGCCCAACGTCAGCCAGTGTCGGCGTCGGTGCGCTGGGCTCGGTGTCGCTGCCGTTCGGCAGCAATGACGACTCGCTGGTGAAAGTGGCCAGCAGCACGGTCACCGATGCCGGGTTCTATCAGCGCTTCTTCCAGCGCCTGCAGCAGTACCTGCCGGCGACTGCAGGCACACCCGCACCACCTCCGGCCGCACCACCGGAACCTGCACCGGCCAGCACGGACCAGAGTTGAGGGTGCGCGCCAGTTTGATCGGCGTGGTTCTGCTGCTGGCGCCTGCGCTGGGCAGCGCGGCCATGGCGCCGGATTGCAGGCAAGGCCTGCTGCAGCGGCTTGGATGGCGCTTCGACGAGGCCATGGTCAGTGCACCCCAGGTGTACGGCGGTCCGGTATGCGCGCGCGCGTCGCTGGCTGAAGCACAGGCGGCGGGCGATCTGCGCGTGCAGTGGCCGGCCGGAATGCCCGCTGCGGCCCGCCAGGAAGTGCTGCAGGAGCTGCTGGATGACCCTGCGACGGTCTGTGCCTATGCCTTCCAGTTGGGCGCAGCCACGCAACGTGCAGCCTCGGCATTGCAGGCCAACCCCACCTTCCGCTTCTCCGGCCCGCAGCTGGGCTGGATCGGCTTCGGCCTGCAGGGGCCGCGCGCGCAAGGCTGGCAGCGCACGCGCAGTTTCGGCCGCGGCTTCGTGCCCAGTGCAGGCAACAGTCAGGCGCTGCAGGCGTTCTACAGCGGTGCCGTGCGTGCCGAGTGCGGGGTCGGCCGCCAGGTCGCGCAGCTGGCTACGCAACGAGAGCTGTATGGTGATGCCGCGTTCGATACGGAGTTCGCTGCGGATGAGCTGTCGATCGGCACCTTCCTCGCTCTGCATGGGACCGACAGCATCCTGCTCGGCGCGCATGCCGGCGACTTCTTCGCTGATGGCAAGGCGGTGCGTACCTCGGCGATGGGGCGGCAGGCGTTCGTCGGCGTGCCCGGTTTCATCGAACATGTGTACGACAAGGGCACGCTGGACGACCTGAGCAACCAGGCCGAAAATTTCGTGGTGGTGTCGGTGGGCGAAGAGGCCGCGCAGGCCCTGGCTGCGCACGGCGGCCTGGCCTGGTACGACCAGCGCAATGTCGAACTATGGAAACTCGCGCAGGACATCCCGCGTATCGGCCAGCGCTACTTCGAGCGCCTGCTGTTCGAGCGCGATCCGGACCTTCGTGCACGGCTGGAACCGCGCTACCACGCCACGCTGGCACGCATGGACCAGCTGCTGGACGATCCGTTCTACCAGCAGTTCGTGATCTATGTGCACCCACGCGGTATACGTCCCATCGGCTACCACGTCGCCCGCCTGCTTGATCGCAACCCACGAACGCCGTTTTCGATCGACCTGGCGGTGCACAATCTGCATACCACGCTCTACCGGCGTTGGCGCGAGGCGCAGCTGCGCCACTGCGCGGCTACCGGCAGGCCAGGCAGCCTGACCCTAGACCCCAACTGAAGGTGAAACAATGGACATTGCAATGATCGGCCTCGGCCGCATGGGCGCCAACATGGCCCAGCGCCTGCATCGCGGCGGCCACCGCGTGGTTGGCTACGACCCGGGCGAAGGCGCCCGCCAGCGCGCCGCCGAGGCCGGCCTGGAAGTGGTCGATTCGCTGGCAGCTGCCGTGGCGGCGCTGCCGGTACCGCGCGTGGTGTGGCTGATGGTGCCGGCCGGCGAAACCGTCGACCAGACGTTGGGCCAGCTGACCCCGCACCTGGCCGAAGGTGACATCGTGATCGACGGCGGCAACTCCAACTACCAGGACTCGATCCGCCGCGCCAAGACGCTGGCCGAGGATGACCTGGGCTACGTCGACTGCGGCACCAGCGGTGGCGTGTGGGGCCTGCAGGAAGGCTACAGCCTGATGGTCGGTGGCGAAGCCTCGGTGGTGGAGCAGATCGCACCGCTGCTGCGCACGCTGGCACCGGCCGAAGACCGTGGCTGGGCACGTGTCGGCCCGTCCGGCGCTGGCCACTTCACCAAGATGGTCCACAACGGCATCGAATACGGAATGATGCAGGCCTACGCCGAAGGCTTCGCGCTGATGGAGCGCAAGCAGGAGATGGAGCTGGACCTGGCCCAGGTGGCCGAGGTGTGGCGCCACGGCAGCGTGGTGCGCTCGTGGCTGCTGGACCTGAGCACCGAAGCCCTCAAGCGCAATCCGTCGCTGGATGGCATCGCGCCGTACGTGGAGGATTCCGGCGAAGGCCGCTGGACCGTGGCCGAAGCGATCGCGCTTGACGTGCCGGCACCGGTGATCACCTTGTCGCTGCTGGAACGCCTGCGCTCGCGTGAATCCAATTCGTTCACCGACCGCCTGTTGTCGGCGATGCGCAATGAGTTCGGCGGCCACGCGATCAAGAAGTCGTAAGCACGAAGCCGGGGTGGAAGCCCTTTCCGCAGGAAAGGGCTCCGACCCCATGAGGCTACACGAGCGCATTCCGATCATTTCCACGCCATCCACGCATGGCGTGGATCTACTGTGCCGACCAACGGTCGGCACCCACCAACAGCCGCGGGAAACTGTCGAAGGCGGGGTGGGTCCGGTTGCGGGGGTGTCCGCGGCATGGATGCCGCGGCCAAGCCCCCAGGGAAGGGTTTACGGCGTCCCCCGCAACCGGACCCACCCCGCCATCCCACGGATAGCCGGCTTTTGCTGTTGCTGTTGAGGTTGCCGGCCAGCGGCCGGCACTACCGCTTCTGCGGGTGCAGGGCGCAGCCCTGCCGATCACCCCAACGCGATTCGCCGCCCTTCGCGCGCACTGTCCATGCCGGCCTGCAGCAGCCGCATCAGCTGCAATGCCTGCACCGGGCTGACCGTGGCTTCTCCGTCGCCATGCATCGCCGCCGCGAACTGTGCATACAGCCGCCGGTAGTCACCGGGCAGGTTGTCGACCGTCGTGCGCTGCACGTTGTCTTCGGCATCGCAGCGCACCAGCTCACCATGCCGCGGATCGATACCCCAGCCCGGCGCACCGGGTGCCACACCGCGGCGCAGCTGCGCCTCCTGCACGTCCAGGCCGTGCTTGATCCAGCTGGCCTTGCTGCCATGCACGCTGAAGTGCGGCGTCTGCGCCGCCACCAGCGAACCGGAATGGATGATCGCGCGATGCCGCGGGTAGTGCAGTACCGCGTGGAAGTAATCGATGCCGCTGCCACCTTCGCGCTGCACGGCCAGATCGGCATCGACCGCCTCGGGCCAGCCGAACAGCACCAGCATCTGGTCCAGCAGATGCGGGCCCAGGTCGTACCACAGGCCACTGCCGGGACCATCCTGTTCGCGCCAGCGGTCGCGTACCTGTGGACGGTAGCGATCGAAGTGCGCATGGCACTCGGCAATGTCGCCGAGCGTCCCGTCCGCAAGCAGCGCCTGCAGCGTGAGGAAGTCGGCATCGAAGCGCCGGTTCTGGAACACGGTGGCGATGCGTCCGGCATCGCGTGCCGCAGCCAATACCGTTTCCGCTTCGGCCACGTCCAGCGCGAACGGCTTGTCGACCAGCACATGCTTGCCCGCAGCCAGTGCCGCGATCGCCAGCGGCGCATGCTGTTCATTCGGCGTGGCGATCACTACGGCATCCACGGCCGGATCGTCGAACACCTCCTGCGGCGTGGCACGCACGTGCACGTCGCTGAACGCGCGCAGCAGCGTGTCGCGCTGTGAGCTCACGATGCTGTGCAGCACCAGGCCCGGCGTGTGCTGGATCAGGGGTGCATGGAAGACGCGGCCGGCAAGGCCGTAGCCGATCAGGGCCAGATGCAGGTCGGGGCGCATGGCAGAGCTCCGGCAGTGGGAAGGGCAGGGTAAACGACGCGGGGCCACGGGCCAAAGCTGAACGGTTGTCGTTGCAGATGCCCCGATTCACGGCGGCATGACCGCAACGCCACGCCTGCTCTACGTCGGTTTGTCCAGACTGGCAGCACATTCCGAAGGAGTACGACACGATGAGCAATACGACCCGCACGCTGATTGCCTCCGCCCTGACGCTGGGCCTGGCGCTGTCCTCCTCGGCCGCATTTGCCAAGGACCCGGCCGCAAAGAGCCCGCCGACCAGTGCGCATCCGGCGACCCATGCTGATCGCCACGATTCCAATGAGCCGGTGACCGATACCTGGATCACCACCAAGGTGAAGGCCGACCTGCTTGCCAGCAGCAACGTTCCGGGTACCGAAATCAAGGTGGAAACCGTGAACGGCGTGGTCAGCCTGAGCGGTGCCGTGGCCACCCAGGCAGAGAAGGACAAGGCGGTCACCACCGCCAAGGGCATCAAGGGCGTGACCCGCGTCGATGCCGCTGCATTGAAGGTCAGTGCTGCTGCCAAGCGCTGACCCCGGTGGGCGCCCCCATGCGGGGCGCCCACTGACCTGTAGAGCCGAGACATGCTCGGCTGGAACTCCAAGGAAGCCGAGCGTGGGCTCGGCTCTACAGCATCGAATTCCGAACCCATTCAGCCAACCGCGCTGGAAATTCCAGAGTTGTGACCGCCTGCGCTATATTGCCGGTTCCGCCGCAGTGGGGCCGGTAACGGCAGACGCTTTGCGGCTGTGCTGACGAGGAACTATGGCGCTGGTTTTCAGTGACGACATCTGGGACCGCTGGCGGTTGCCGGCCCTGGCGCTGGCCGCTGCCGCGATCATCGTGGTGCCGTGGTTGACCCTGCGCAAACTGCAGCAGGACAGCGAAGAGGCGATGGCCTGGGTCAACCATACCCAGGCCGTCGGTGTGGCGCTGCAACAGCTGCAGGCCGATGTACGCGACGTCGAATCGGCTGCGCTGACCCTGTCCAAGGGCGTGGACGCACCTGGCCTGCGCGAGCGCATGGCCAAAGCCAATGACCTTCCCGGGCGCCTGGCTGAACTGGGGCGGATGACCCGCGACAATCCTGATCAGCTGATCCGCATCGGCCGCATCGAGTCGATGCTGGAAGGGCGCATGGCGCTTGCCCGCGAACTGGCAAAGTCCGAGCCCAACAGTGATCAGCGCGAGCTGGTGCAGGATCTGAGCACGCGTTATCCGATCCGTGGCCTGGTGGAGGAACTGCAGGCCAGCGAGCAGAAACTGCTGACACAGCGTGCCGAGCAGGCTGCCCGCCAGCGCAAGCAGACCGAGCTGGTATCGTGGAGTTCGCTGGTGATCCAGCTGTCGCTGCTCGGCCTGGTGCTGTGGCTGCTGCAGCGGCAGATTGGTCGACGCCTGCATGCCGAACGGCAGTCGCTGCGCTCGGCCGCACGTGCAGCCTCGGTGCTGCAGACCGTGCGTGAACCGATCGTCCTGCTCGACCGCGACCTGCGCGTGCAGCTGCACAACCCTGCCTTCGCCGAGTTGTACGGGCTGCAGGATGAACGCGCCGATGGCCTGTTGCTGGACACTGTCGGCGACGGCGCGTGGAAGGATCCCGTGATGCGCCAGCGACTGTCCGATGTGCTGTTGCGCGGCCGCGAACTGTGGGACTTCGAGCATGAACAGCGCGCTGCCGATGGCATGGTGCGCTACATGCTGCTCAACGCACGGCGCATGCCGCTGCCGGACACCGACGACGAAGTGGTGTTGCTCACGGTCAGCGACGTCACCGTGCAGCGTGCCGTGCAGTTGCGGGTGGAGGAACTGAACCGCCAGCTGGAAGGCAAGGTTGCGCAGGTGTCCGAGGTCAACAGGGAGCTGGAAGCCTTCAGCTATTCGGTCTCGCACGATCTGCGCGCGCCGCTGCGCCACGTGGCCGGATTCTCCGACAAGCTGTCGCGCCATCTGGGCGACGCCGCCGATGACAAGAGCCGCCATTACCTGGAGGTGATCTCCAGTTCGGCGCGGCGCATGGCGGCACTGATCGACGACCTGCTGGTCTATTCGCGGCTGGGCCGCGCGGCAATGCGCCAGCAGGCGGTGGACATGCAGTCGCTGGTGGCCGATACCCGTGCCATGCTCGATTCCAACCTGCAGGCCGAGGCCGAGAACAGCGGCCATGCGCACCATGTGGAGTGGAGCATCGCACCGCTGCCGATCGTGGTGGGCGATGAGAACATGATCCGCCAGGTCTGGCTGAACCTGCTCGGCAACGCGGTGAAGTACTCGGGCAACCGCGAACCGGCGAAGATCCGCGTGGACTACCAGCCGCAGCCTGACGGCGGTCATCAGTTCACGGTCAGCGACAATGGTGCAGGCTTTGACATGGCCTACGCCGGCAAGCTGTTTGGTGTCTTCCAGCGCCTGCACAAGGCCAGCGACTACCCGGGTACCGGCATCGGCCTGGCCAGCGTGCGCCGCGTGCTCACCCGCCATGGTGGCCGTATCTGGGCCGAGGCTGAACCGGACGTCGGCGCCACTTTCCACTTCTACCTGCCTCCCGCGACCGATGCGGACAAACAAGGGCCTTCTGCATGACCACTCTGCGCACCATTCTTCTCGCCGAAGACAGCCCGGCTGATGCTGAAATGGCGATCGACGCCCTGGAAGAGGCGCGTCTGGCCAACCCCATCGTGCACGTCGAGGATGGCGTGGAGGTGATGGACTACCTGTTGCGCCGTGGTGCTTTCGCCAACCGTGAGGAAGGCCTGCCGGCGGTGCTGCTGCTGGACATCAAGATGCCGCGCATGGATGGCCTGGAAGTGCTGCGGCAGATCCGCGAGCACGAAGAGCTCAAGCGCCTGCCGGTGGTGATCCTGTCGTCCTCGCGCGAGGAAAGCGACCTGGCCCGCAGCTGGGACATGGGCGTGAACGCCTACGTGGTCAAGCCGGTGGACGTGGACCAGTTCTTCGGCGCGGTGCAGACCCTGGGCAAGTTCTGGGCGTTGATCAACCAGGCACCGGAACTCGAGTGAGCCCATGCCCCTGACCGGTCCCGCCCTCGGGGCGCTGCGCATCCTGCTGGTGGAGGACTCACCGGAAGATGCCGAGCTGATGTCCGAACAGATGCTCGATGCGGGCCTGGAGGCCCGTTTCGAGCGCGTCGAAAGCGAGGCCGAACTGCGCCAGGCACTGGTCGCGTTCCAGCCGGACATCGTGCTGTCCGACCTGAGCATGCCGGGGTTCTCCGGTGACGATGCGCTGCGCATCGTGCGCGAGACCTCACCGGAAGTGCCCTTCATCTTCGTCTCCGGCACCATGGGTGAGGAGAACGCGGTGGCGGCGCTGCAGAAGGGCGCCAACGATTACATCATCAAGCACCTGCCGGCGCGCCTGCCGTCGGCGGTGGCGCGTGCGATCCGCGATGCCCGCAGCGCCATAGAGCGCGCACGGGTGGAAACCGAACTGATGCGCGCACAGCGCCTGGAAAGCCTGTCGCTGCTCGCCGCCGGCCTCAGCCACGACCTGCGCAACATCCTGCAGCCGCTGCTGATCATGCCGGACCTGCTGAAGGCGCGAACCGACGATCCGCAGCTGCACCATCTGGCCGATGTCATCGCCGAGTGCGGCCGCCGTGGCCATGAGATGGCCGAATCGATGCTGTCGTTCGTGCGCGGTTCGCGCAAGCCGAGCGAACGCATCGAGATCGATGGCCTGTTCGATGCGGTGGCGCTGCTGTTGCGCAGCAACGTGCCCGACGCCGTGCGCCTGGAACTGCAGGTGCAGGACGAAGGCCTGGTGGTCGATGCCAACTACACCGAACTTCAGCAGGTGATGCTGAACCTGGCGCTCAACGCGATCCAGGCGATGCCCAACGGCGGTCGCCTGAGCCTGACCGCCAGCCATGCCGGCCAGCGCGATGGCGTGGACTGGATGCATATCCGGGTCGCCGACGAAGGCATCGGCATGGATGCGGACACGCTGTCGCATCTGTTCAATCCGTTCTTCACCACCAAGGCCGATGGCACCGGCCTGGGCCTGATCTCCTGCAAGCGCATTGTTGAAGGCGCCGGCGGCAGCATCCACGTCAGCAGCCAGCCGGGGCAGGGCACCTGCTTCGAACTGCGTCTGCCGATGCACGACGCCATTGATGGCAGTGAGCCGATCGAACAGCTGGTGGCCTTGGGCAGTGGCCAGTCGATCCTGGTGGTCGATGGCGAAGCCACGCGCCTGTCGCTGCTGGGCAATGCGTTGTCCAGCCAGGGCTACCAGCTGCAGCTGGCGTCCGACGGCCCGGCTGCGCTGCGCTGGATGCAGCAGGAGGCGTTGCCGGCACTGGTGATCGCCGACGCCGGCTCCAAGCTGCTGCCGGCCAGCCAGCTGCTGGGCGAGATGGCAGCACTGGGCTATCGCGGCCCGGCGCTGGTGCTGGAAGACCCTGCGGTGCCGGTCTCGGCCGATGCATTCCCGGCCGGTGTGGAGGTGCATGTGCTGCGCAAGCCGCTGCAGATGCAGCAGGTCTTCCGCGCGGTGGCCGAAGCGCTGGGTTGATGCCGCTGGGGTTCTGTAGAGCCGAGCCTATGCTCGGCTGCTGTTCGCATTGACCTCGACAGCCGAGCATGGGCCCGGCTCTACAGGACAGTTTCCCAGGGGAACCGCGGCAGGGCGTCCACCGCCTGTTCCAGCCGCCGCGACCAGTTCTGATGGATGTCGGCATACAACGCCGAATCCGCGCCCAGCCGTAGCTGCTGGCCGATGCGCAGCTCACCGTCGCGCAGCAGCGCAAGATCGATCGGCAGGCCCACCGACAGGTTGGAACGGATGGTGGAGTCCAGCGAGACGATCGCCGTGCGCGCTGCATCCTCCAGGCGCGTGGCCGGGCTGAGGATGCGGTCGAGGATCGGCTTGCCGTACTTGGACTCACCGATCTGCAGATAGGGCGTCTCCGGCGACGCAGCGATGGCGTTGCCCAGTGGATAGACCATGTACAGGCCCGGCCGCTCGCCAGCGATCTGGCCGCCGAAGATCAACGTGGCCTGGGTGTTGACCCCGTCATGGCCGTGCTCGCTGTGGCTGCTGTGCACCTGGCTGTCCACCAGCAGCTGGCCGACATACTCGGCAGCCTCGAACAGGTGGGTCATGTCGTGCAGGTTGGGCGTGCGTCGTTCACTGGCGTCGCGCCCCAGGCGCGACACCAGCAACTGGGTGGTGGCCAGGTTGCCAGCCGCCATCAGCACGTAGGCTGCCTGGCCGGGGTACTCGAACACGTGCAGCTTGCGGTGCACGCGCACATCGTCCAGCGAGGCATTGGTCCGGGTGTCGGCAGCGAAGACCAGGCCCTCGTCCACCTCGATTCCAACGCAATAGGTCATGTCGGTGCCCTATCATGTGCGTCCCGGATTGTAGGCAGGCCGCCGTGACGACGGCATGTCCACGCCCCCCCCCAAGTGCCGTCACCTGAACGCATGACCACCGCGCTCCTGAGCCTGGGCAGCAACGTCCAGCCCCGCCGCTACCTCCACGCCGCGGTGACGGCCCTGCGCGAGCGCTTCGGTGCGCTGCAGGTGTCACCGGCCTACCGTACTGCCGCGGTCGGCTTCGACGGCCCGGCCTTCCTCAACAATGCCGTGGCGATCGAGACCGACCTGCCGCTGCAGGAACTGGACGACTGGCTGCATGCGCTGGAAGACGCGCACGGCCGCGACCGCAGCGGGCCGCGCTTCTCCGACCGGACCCTGGACATCGACGTGGTGTTCTACGGCGACCTGGTGGTGGAAGGCCCCGGCCACCTGCGCATTCCACGCCCGGAGCTGAAGCATGCCTTCGTGCTGAAGCCGCTGGCCGACATCGCGCCGGACTTCATCGACCCGGTCAGCGGGTTGGACCTGGCCACGCTGTGGCGTGCGCACACGCAGTTTGGCGAGGCGTTCGAGGTGGTGGACCTGGAATGAGGGAGGTTGCCGGCCAGCGGCCGGCACTACCTCAACTTACCGTGCGCCCGCCATCCACGCGCAGGGTGTGGCCGGTGACGAAGCTGGCTTCGGCCACCAGCCAGTACACCGCTTCGGCAATCTCCTCGACCGTGCCGATCCGCGCCAGCGGCGTGCGCGCCAGCAGCGCCTCGCGGGCGAAATCGTCCTTGCCCTGTTCCGGCCACAGGATCGCGCCGGGCGCCACCGCATTGACCCGCACCTTCGGCGCCAGCTCCAGCGCCAGCGAGCGGGTGGCCATTTCCAGCGCAGCCTTGGCCATGGTGTAGGCGATGTGGTCGCGCATCGGGTCGGTGCCGTGCAGGTCGGTCAGGTTGACGATGCAGCCCTGCTGGCGGCGCAGGTAGGGCGCGGCGGCCTGTGACAGCAGCAGCGGCGCGCGTGCATTGACCGCATACAACTCGTCCATCGCCTCGGCGGTGACCTGACCGAGCGGGGTGGGGAAGAAGTTGGAGGCATTGTTGACCAGCGCGTCCAGGCGGCCGAAGTGGGTGACGGCCTGTTCCACCAGGTCAGGCAGGGCGTCGGCGTCACGCAGGTCGGCCTGCAGGGCCAGCACGCTGCCCGGGCGCACGTTGTCGAAATCGAACGCGGCCTGCTGCAGCTCGGCGCTGGAGGTGTTGGCGTGCAGCACCACCGACCAGCCACAGGCGTGGAACTGGCGGGCGATGGCCGCACCGATCCGGCGCGCGCTGCCGGTGATCAGGACCACGGGGTGGGTATCGCTCATCGAGGGTCCTCCAAGGCTCGGCTATCCTGTGCACCATTGTCACCGCATTCGAAGACGCCATGCAGCCCACCTTCCCCCTGCCCGAAGCCGATGCCCTGGCCCACAGCGACCAGCTGGCGGCCGCCCTGCGCGCCGAGATCCTTGCGCAGGGCGGGGCGATGCCCTTCTCGCGCTTCATGGAGCTGTGCCTGTATACCCCTGGCTGGGGTTACTACAGCGCCGGCGCCAGCAAGTTCGGTGGCAGTGGCGACTTCACCACCGCGCCCGAGCTCGGCAGCCTGTTTGCCGGCAGCGTGGCCAATGCGCTGGCACCGGTGTTCGCGCAGCTGGGTGCGCAGGCGCGGATGCTGGAACTGGGTGGCGGTACCGGCGCCTTCGCCGAGGCGGTGCTGCTGCGCCTGGCCGAGCTGGACGCACTGCCCTCGCGCTACGCCATCCTTGAGCCCAGTGCCGACCTGCGCGAGCGCCAGCAGCAGCGCCTGCAGCAGAACCTGCCGGCCGAGCTGGCCGCGCGCGTGGACTGGGTCGACCGTCCGTTCGAGGAGGACTGGGAAGGCGTGGTGTTTGCCAATGAAGTGATCGACGCGCTGCCGACACCGCGCTTCCTGATCCGCGATGGCGAGGTCTACGAGGAAACCGTCGAGCTGGACGCCGAAGGCAACTTCATCCGCGGCGCGCAGCCGGCCGACATCCTGCTCAACGGTGCGGTGCGCCACATCGAACGTTATCTGGAGAAGCCTTTCGCCGAAGGCTACCGTTCCGAGGTGCTGCCGCAGCTGCCGTACTGGCTGCAGGCGGTGGCGGGCGGCCTGCAGCGCGGCGCGATGCTGTTCGTCGACTATGGCTACAACCGCGGCGAGTTCTACCAGCACGACCGTGACGATGGTACCGTGCGTGCGTTCTACCGCCACCACGTGCACAACGACGTGCACCGCTGGCCGGGCCTGCAGGACATCACCGCGTCGGTGGATTTCACGGCGATGGCCGAGGCCGGCATGCACGGCGGCTTCGAGCTGGCCGGCTACTGCAGCCAGGCCAGCTTCCTGCTCGGCAACGGCCTGGACCAGGTGCTGCTGCTGGCCGAGGAACGCACCGACGAGGTCGGCCGCATCCAGCTGCGCGACCAGGTGAAGAAGCTGACCTTGCCGACCGAGATGGGCGAGCGCTTCCAGGCCATCGGCCTGCAGCGTGGCGTCGACTTCGAGCCGGCCTTCGAGCTGGGTGACCTGAGCTGGCGCCTGTGAGTGAGGTGTTGCCGGTGATCAAGCCGCTGCGGCGGCCGCGGTTGTGGGGCGCGCTGTGGGCGCTGGCGGTGCTGGTGGTGATCGTGGTCTGCCTGATCCCGCCGCCGCCGATTCCGCTGCCGGAAAACAGCGACAAGGGCGAACACTTCCTCGCCTATTTCATCCTGGCCGGCAGCGCGGTGCAGCTGTTCCGCCGCGGGCGTCCGCTGCTGTGGGTAGGCGTGGGCCTGGTGCTGATGGGGATCGGCATCGAATTTGCGCAGGGCGCGCTGACCAGCAACCGCATGGCCGACCCGATGGATGCCGTCGCCAACACGATTGGCGTGCTGGCCGGTATGGCCACTGCATTGACCCCGATGCGCGACCTGCTGCTGCGCTGGCGCGGGTGAGGTTCCTGTAGAGCCGGGCCCATGCTCGGCTTTCCGGTTGAAAAGCAGCCGAGCATGGGCTCGGCTCTACAGTAGATCCACGCCATGCGTGGATCCGGCCGCAAAGCGCCAACCAAGGTTGGCACCTACCTGAGCGTGACCTCATCCAGCACCCACATCGCCGGGCGCGTATCGCCGGTGAAGTTGATGCACAGGTCATCGGTGCCCTGTGTACCCTTCGGCAGCGCTGCACGCAGCGTCACGAAGCCATCCGCATCGGGCTTGGCGGGCAACGCCACTTCAGCCAGCACCTTGCCGCTGCAGTCGCCACGGCGCACCTGCATTTCGCCATGCGCGCGCTTGGCCTTCTCGAAGCGACGCTTGGGTTCGTCGTGGGCCAGCTGGAAGTAGTACGGAATACGCCCCGCACGCACTTCCACGTTGCCGATGCCGTCCAGTTGCGCCTGCGGCCAGCGCCAGCACGGCTGGAAGATGTCCACGTTGAACACCGCACGCGTTCCCTCACGCGGGCCATCGTCTTCCAGGCGCAGCACCAGCCCCTTCTTGCCCACGCAGCTGAGCAGCTCATCGCTGCGGCGGCTGAGCAGCGACTGCGCGGTGAATGCGGCGATGCTCGGCTTCGCGGCCAGCATCTGGCCCTGGTAGAACGCGGCAGCCTGCACGGTGGTTGGCAGCTTTCCGGTCAGCGGCTGCTGGTACAGCGGCGACTGCGCGGTCACCGGTTGGCCATCGGTGCTGTAGCGCACTTCATAACCCAGCGGATTGGCCAGCGACAGGGTCACTGTGTCGGCCGCGCGGTTGTCGGTGTAGTCCACGCCCACCTCGAACGGGGTCTGCGCATAGGCCAGACCCCAGGCACGGTAGCGCTGCAGCTGGGACGGCAGGCGCGCGAGGAAATCGCGGAAGTCGCGATGCTCCGGCGTGCTCCAGCCGGTCTCGGCCACCGCGGCCAGGCGCGGGAACAGGTTGTGCTGCAGGCGTGCATAGCTGCGCGTGTGCTCGGTGAACATGTTGGCCTGCAGGCCCAGGATGTGCCCACGCTTGTCGGCGGCCAGCTCGGCCGGCACCGGCTCGAAGTTGTAGAGCTTGCCGAGATTGACCTGGGTCGGGCGGCCCGGTGGTTCATTCGGCGAGGCCGTCTGCAGGTAATCCAGGTACAGGTAGCCGACCGGCGACATGATCACGTCATGGCCGGCGCTGGCCGCAGCCAGGCCGCCTTCGGTGCCCTGCCACGACATCACCGTGGCCTGCGGCGGCAGGCCGCCTTCGAGGATTTCATCCCAGCCGATCAGGCGCCGGTCGTGCTCCTCCAGGAACGTTTCCAGGCGCTTGATGATGTGGCTCTGCATGGCCATTTCATTCTTGATGCCCAGCGCACGCATGCGCTGCTGCACCTGCTTCGACGCTTCCCACTGGTCCTTCACCGCCTCGTCGCCACCGACGTGCACGTACTTGGCCGGGAACAGCGCGATCACTTCTTCCAGCACGTTCTCGAGGAAGGTGACGGTGCTGTCTTCCACGTTGAACAGGTTCGGGAACACGCCCCATTCGCTGATCGGCTTCAGCGGCGTGCTGATCGAACCCAGTTCTGGATACGCGGCAATCGCAGCGGTGGCATGGCCGGGCACGTCGATTTCCGGAATCACCTGGATATGCAGCTTGGCCGCATAGGCGATCACCTCGCGGATCTGCTCCTGCGTGTAGAAGCCGCAGTAGGGATGCTCCTGGCCACTGACCGGGTCGATGCCGCCGTCACCGGCCGGCAGGCGGCAGCTGCCCACCTCGGTCAGCTTCGGGTAGCGCTTGATCTCCATGCGCCAGCCCTGGTCATCGGTCAGGTGCCAATGGAAGGTGTTGAGCTTGTGCGCGGCCATTGCGTCGAGCACGCGCTTGATCTCGTCCAGGCTCTGGAAGTGGCGCGCGGAATCGAGCATGAAGCCGCGCCAGCTGAAGCGCGGTGCGTCCTGGATCTGTACCGCGGGCAGCACGCCGTTGCTGCCGCCGGTGGCGAGCTGGGCGAGGGTGGTCGCGCCGTAGAACAGGCCGGTTTCGTTGCCGGCCTGCACCAGCACGCCCTGTGCGGTGCTTTCCAGCGTGTAGCCCTCACCGCTGTCGCGGAACGTCGGCACGATCTGGAAGCGGATGCTGCCGGCCTTGGCGCTGGCTTTGCCCTTGGCCAGTGCCAGGCGCGGGCCACCGCTGCGGGCCAGCAGGTCGGCGAACTGGTTGGCGACGCGCTGCGCGGCTTCGCCTTCGGCCTGCAGCACGGTATCGGCGCGAACAGTGATGCCGCTGCCCTGGCCGCGCTGCACGTTGGCCGGGGCGGGAATCAGCATCAGGCTGCCGGCGCGCAGCTGCGGGCCGGGTGCTTCAGCGGCAGGCGTGGGATCGGCGGCGAGTGCCGGCAGTGCTGGCAACAGGACGAGCAGGCTGCCCAGCAGCACTGCGCTGCGTATCCGGGCGCGGGAAGGCTTGACCATCGGTACGACTCCTTGGAACGGTGCGATGAACGCTATACATGAAAAACGCCGGGCCCGGAATGACCCAGGCCCGGCGTGCGTGCACGACTCGGCGATGCTGTCGCCGCTGGATCAGTACTTGAAGCGGAAGTTGAGGTAGTACTGGCGACCGTTGCTGTAGAACGAGGTCGGGATCGCCGCGGTCTGGTAGTACTTGTAGGTCGGGTTGTTGAGGTTGAGCGCATCGAAGCTGATGCTCAGCCAGTCGGTGGCCTTGTAGCTCAGCGATGCCGACAGGGTGCCGAAGTCATCCTGGTAGTACGGGTTGGCGCCGGACAGGCCGATCAGGAACGACGAACGGCGCGTGTAGCTGACGCGTGCACCGAAGGTATCGTTCTCGAAGTAGGCACCCACGTTGTAGGTGTTCTTCGACGTGCCGAGCAGGTTGTCGGTTCCATCGGCCCAGGTGTGTTCGGTGCTGCCATCGGCGTAGGTGTAGTTGGCGTTGACGCCAAAGTACTCGCCGATCGGCTGCTCATAGGCCACTTCGATGCCGCGTACCTTGCCATCGGCATTGCGCGGGCGGGAGATGTTGTATTCCTCGAGGCGGTTGGTCAGCTCGCTGAACAGCATTTCCTTCTCGGTGCTGAAGGCCACGTAGTCCTTCAGGCGCATCGAGTAGGCACCGATCGACAACATGCCGCGCGGCATGAAGTACCACTCCAGGTTGGCATCGAAGTTGGTCGACACCACCGGCTTCAACTTCGGATTGCCGCCACCGCCGGTCCGGTTCAGGTCCGAACCGTAGGACGAGGCACCCAGTGCCGAGAAGTCCGGCAGGGTCTGGGTCTGCGAGGCGGCCACGCGCAGCACCAGGTCGTCGCGCAGGTCGTACTTGAAGTTGGCGCTCGGCAGCACGCGGTTGTGCTTGTTCTCGAAAGCTTCGCGGGTCCACGCGCCGAACAGGCTGCTCACGTCCGGCACGGTCGAGCCGGTGGCGGCGGCGTAGGTATCGATATCCTGCTTGATGTTGACGTAGCGCAGGCCGACGTTGCCGCTCCAGCGGTCGCCGCTGAAGTTGCCCTGTACGTACGCGGCGAAGTTCTTCTCGGACACCTTCCACTCGGCGCCGTAGTTGTGGCGGCCGGTCGGGCCGTCATTGCCGGACAGCCAAGTGGAGTTGTTGGTCACCGCTTCCTTCAGCGCACCCGGGGTGAAGTACCACAGGTCACGCGGGAAGCTGCCACCGATGCCGTTGGCAAAGCCGCCGGGGAAGTTGGCGGTAGCGCCGTTCTTCAGCGCATTCCAGATCGCGCCCGGGGTTGCGCCTTCCGGCGACTTGGCCTCGCGCTTGTGGTCGCCGAAGCGGGCGCCGAAATCGATCGAGTTCAGTACGCCAGCGTCGGCGAAGTACTGGTTGAAATCGAGCGTGGCCCACTTTTCCTTGTCGATCGCGGTGACCTGCTGGTTGCCCCAGGTGCCGAAGTCGGTCACGCCGCTCGGGCCGATGTTGCCACCGACGTTCCAGTCGATCGGCGAGCCGTTGCCGTGGGTTGCCCAGGTGGCGCCGCCACCACGGGCCAGGTTGACTTCGGCGATGTACTGGCGCGGCGTTTCACCGGTGCCCTTGGTGCTGCCAGCCTGGAACTTCATGCCCAGGTTGTCGCTGATCTGCCAGTCGGCATCGAAGGTGATGTAGTTGGTCTTGGCCTTCGACTCGCGGTAGATCATGTCGTACACCGCGTAGTCGCGGTCGGCCTGGCCGGCGAAGGTGGCGTTGGACAGCACGCCATCCTTGACGACGTAACCCGGATTCGGGGCCTGGCCCGGAATCAGGATCTTGTTGCCATTGGCATCTTCAACGGTACGGTCGTTGAGGATGCGGCCGCCCCACAGCATGAAGTTGCGGTTGTAGTTGTTCGCCTTCAGTTCCGAGCTGAAGCCTTCCAGGCCCAGGGTCAGGTTGTCCATCGGCTTGAACTGCAGCGACACCAGGCCGCCCTTGCGCTCGCGGGTCTGTTCAAACAGGGTCGAGCCGAGCAGGCCCGGCGCGTACACGCCGGCCAGGTCCGGGTTGGACTTGGCCACGGTGCCATTCGGATCGATCTGGAAGAAGCCGCCCGGGATTTCCTGCGCTTCGCGGCGCAGCTCGCGCTTCTGGCTGAAGGCCTGCACCATCACGCCGAAGTTGCCTTCGTCGTTCTTGTAGTTGAACAGTGCCGACAGCTGCGGGTCGTTGGACTTGGCCTGGTCCGAACGCACCATGCCGATGGAGCCTTCCGCAGTGAGCTGTTTGGAGAATTCCAGCGGCTTGCGGGTGATGATGTTGACGGTACCGGTGGTGCCGCCGTCCTGCAGCTTGGCCTGCGAGGACTTGTTCACTTCCACCGAGCTGACCAGTTCCGACGGCAGCAGCGAGTAGCTGACGCTGCGGCCGACGTTGTTGCCCTGGCTGAGCACGAACCAGTCGGCCGAGCCGACGGTGTGGCCGTTGATCAAGGTCTGGGTCAGGCTTGGGCTGGTGCCGCGCAGGCTGACACGGTCGGCTTCGTCGAAGCCGCCTTCGTCAGCGCTGGACGAGCTGATGTTCACGCCCGGCAGGCGCTGCAGGGTATCGGCGACGTTGTGCGCGGGCAGCTTGCCCACGTCTTCGGCGGTGACCACTTCCACGCGCGCATTGGCTTCGCGCTTGGTGTCCAGCGACTTTTCCATCGAACCACGGATGCCGGTGACCTGCACGGTATCCAGGTCGGTGGCGGTCTGGGCGGCCTGCTGCGCGTGCGCACTGAAGGCGATGCAGCTGACGATGGCGGCCGAAAGCAGGGTCTTGCGGGTGTTCATGATGTCTCTCCTCATCACTCGATTGGATGCCGGCGGCGGTGTTCGGTTACGGTTGCGATGACATGCGCGGGGCGGCGGCGAAGTCCCGTGCGTTGGCGTGCCACGTACTGCGTGCTGCGATTGCGTTGAAGCCTGTTGCGGTGTCAGGCGGCCGACTGCTGCTGCAGGTACCAGCTTGCAGCGCCGACCACGCCCAGCTGGCCGTGTTCGACGACCTTCACCGGGATGCGTGCCAGTGCTTCGCCCATCGGTCCCTTCTGCAGGTACCGTTCGACGAAGGTGCTGGCGTGCAGGTATTCGCGGATCTGCGGCAGGATGCCGCCGGCCAGGTAGACGCCACCGTGGGCGCCGTAGAACAGGGCCATGTCGCCGATGGTGCTGCCGAGCAGGCCGCAGAACACATCCAGCGCCTGGCGCGCGTGCGCATCGGTATCGGCCATGGCGGCGGCGGTGACCGCGTCGGGGCTGGCCAGCGTCGGTGCCTGTCCCTGCAGTGCGCACACCGCACGGTACAGGTTCATCAGGCCCGGGCCGGAGATCGCATGTTCGATCGACACGTGCGCGCGGTCGCGCTGCATGTGGCGGACGATGGCCATTTCCAGCTCGGTGCTGGCGGCCAGGGTCGGCTGGCCGGCTTCGGTGGGCAGTACCACCGGGCCATGCGCAGTGGGAATCCACAGTGCTGCACCGAGGCCGGTACCGGGGCCGACCACCAGGGTCGGACCGCGCGTGGCGGTGTCCGGCCCGCACAGGTGCAGCACGCCGCTGGCGTCCACCTGCGCGGCGGCATAGGCCACCGCTTCGAAGTCGTTGACGATGTAGACCCGCTGCAGGCCGACGTCGGCCTCCACCTGGCGCGCCGACAGCGGCCACGGCAGGTTGGCGGTGATCACCGTGCCGTCCTCGCGGGCGTAGCCGGCGCTGGCGACCACGCAGTGCGTGGGCCGTGGGCCTTCGCCCAGGAAATCGGACAGGATCGCGCTGAGGCCGGCATGGTCGGCATTGCGGTACTTGCGGTACTCCAGCACCTGCACCGGGTGGGCGGCATCACCGCTGGCCTGGACCCGGGCCACGCGCACATGGGTGCCACCGACGTCGGCGGCCAGGAACGAGGGCGCGACTCGGGACAGGACATGGGCCGGGGCGGGGTGGCTGGCGGTCACGCGGGCTCCTGCTGCAAGTGGGGCCGGCCCTGGGATCGGGGGCGGCGATTGGGGCGGAGTCTGTAACCCCGCTGACAACGATGTCAACGAGTTCGTGACACTTTCGTTGCTGCATCGCAACGAATGCGACATGCAGTAAACGTTTACATGGCGTGAGTGCGGGTTTCACGTTGGAACCATTGCCGCACATGGGCCAAGGCCTCCGGCGCATTCAGCACGATGCGTTGCGATCGGGTTGCGCAGTGCAGCACGAGGTTCACGGGGCTGCGCGTGGAAGTTGACAAACCGCGGCTGTCCATCGAAAGAATGTGACAACGTTGTTCCCAGCCACTCTCCGACGCCGCGTTCTGCGGCCGTCGCCGCAGGAGCCCTCCTGATGTCCGCCGTCCCCGCTGCAAGCGCGCGCCCGAACGTGGCCACCTCCATCGCCATCGTTGGCGTGCTGTTCTTCCTGATCGGCTTCTTCACCTGGCTCAATGGCCCGCTGATCACCTTCGTCAAGTTGGCCTTCGAACTCAGCGAGGTCGGCGCCTTCCTGGTGCTGATGGTGTTCTACCTGTCCTACTTCTTCCTGGCCCTGCCGGCGTCATGGATCCTGCGCCGCACCGGCATGAAGAAGGGCCTGAGCCTGAGCCTGCTGGTGATGGCCGGTGGTGCCGCGTTGTTCGGCGAATTCGCCACCCAGCGCTGGTACCCGGGCGCGCTCGGCGGCCTGTTCGTGATCGGCAGCGGCCTGGCCCTGCTGCAGACCGCGATCAACCCCTATATCTCCATCCTCGGCCCGATCGAGACGGCGGCACGCCGCATCGCGCTGATGGGCATCTGCAACAAGATCGCCGGCATGCTCGCCCCGGTGCTGATCGGTACCGTGGTGCTGCATGGCATCGGTGATCTGTCGGCCACGGTGGCCGCTGCCGATGAGGCGACCAAGGCGCAGCTGCTCAACGAATTCGCCGCCAAGATCCATGCGCCGTACCTGGCCATGGCGGGCCTGCTGGTGCTGCTGGCGGTGGCCGTGCTGTTCTCGCCGCTGCCGGAAATCAAGTCGTCCGAAGCCAATGCCACGCCGGTTGCGGCCGGTGCTGCCGAACGGCGCAGCATCTTCCAGTTCCCGCATCTGTGGCTGGGCGTGCTGTGCCTGTTCGTCTACGTCGGCGTGGAGGTGATGGCCGGTGATGCGATCGGTACCTACGGCCATGGTTTCGACCTGCCGCTGGACCAGACCAAGATGTTCACCTCGCTCACCCTTGGCGCGATGCTGGTTGGCTACGTGGTCGGCCTTCTGCTGATCCCCAAGGTGGTCTCGCAGTCGCGCTACCTGACCATTTCGGCGGTGCTGGGCGTGGTGTTCTGCCTCGGCGCCTGGGCCACCCACGGCTACGTGTCGGTGGCCTTCGTGGCCCTGCTGGGCTTCGCCAACGCCATGATGTGGCCGGCGATCTTCCCGCTGGCGATCCGCGGCCTGGGTCGCTTCACCGAGACCGGCTCGGCCCTGCTGGTGATGGGTATTGCCGGCGGCGCGATCATTCCGCAGCTGTTCGCCGTGCTCAAGCAGCACATCGACTTCCAGCTGGTGTTCGTGCTGCTGATGGTGCCGTGCTACCTGTACATCCTGTTCTACTCGGTGATCGGCCATCGTGCCGGCCTGCCGCAGGACAAGGCCTGATCGGCGATGATGGACGGCAGCCAACCCCAGGGAAAACCCATGCGCAGAGCGACCATCAAGGACGTTGCGGAGAAGGCCAAGGTCTCGCTGAAGACGGTCTCGCGGGTGATCAACAACGAGCCCTCGGTGATGCAGGCCACCCGTGCGCGGGTGCTGCGAGCCATCGCCGAGCTGGACTACGAGCCCGATCCGTCGGCGCGCAACCTGCGCAGCGGCACCACCTTCGTGATCGGGCTGGTCTACGACAACCCGAACCCGTACCACATCATCGGCGTGCAGAACGGCGTGCTGGCCGCGTGCCGCGAGACCGGTTTCGGCCTCCAGATCCACCCCTGCGATTCCAGCTCACCGCTGCTGGCCGATGAGCTGGCCGACTGGGTGCAGCGTTCGCGGCTGGCCGGGCTGGTGCTGACCGCGCCGATGTCCGAGCGCCGCGACCTGATCCAGGCGCTGACTGCGCGCGGCATCAAGCTGGTGCGCATCATCGCCGCCACCGAAGACCCGGCCGACGGTGCCTGCGTGTTCGTCGACGACCGCGAGGCTGCCTACGAGATCACCGAGCACCTTATCCAGCTCGGCCACCAGCGCATCGGCTTCCTTTGGGGTGGCATCTCGCACCGCTCGTCGGGCGAACGCTACGCCGGTTACGAAGCCGCGCTGAAGGACTACGGCATGACCGTGGACAAGCACCTGGTGGTGCAGGGCGATTACACCTTCGACGACGGTTTCCGCGGTGCGCGCCGCCTGCTGGCGCTGCGCGAGCCGCCCACCGCCATCTTCGGTTCCAACGACGAAATCGCCGCTGGCGTGCTGGCCGCCGCCAAGTCGGCCGGCATGAACGTGCCCTACGATCTGTCCATCGCCGGCTTCGAGGACAGCCCGTTCTCGCGCCAGTCGTGGCCGCCGCTGACCACCGCCAAACAGGCCACCGAAGACATTGCCCGCCATGCCGCGCGCCTGCTGATCGCACAGCTGCGCAGCGACGCCTACGACGACGCGCCGGCACCACTGCACAACCAGGGCTTCGTGCCGCAGCTGGTGGTGCGCGGTTCGACCGCGCCGATGCGCCCGGCCGGCGCTCGCCCCCTTCCTTCCGATCCTGCCTGAGCCTGCCATGTCGCTGTCAGACCCCACTTCCACCCTGATGTTCGCCGAGGCCGCTGAAGCGGCTGACGTGGTTGCCCGCCAGTTCTCGCGCAACCACGCCACCATGGAGTCCCTGGCCGCCAGCCTGCGTGCTGCGCCACCCCCGTTCGTGGTCACCTGCGCACGCGGCAGCTCCGACCACGCTGCCACCTATGGCAAGTACCTGCTGGAAACCCAGCTGGGCCTGGTGGTCGCATCGGCCTCGCCGTCGGTGGGTTCGGTCTATGCCGCACCCCTGCAACTGCGCGGCGCACTGTTCATCGTCATCTCGCAGTCGGGCAAGAGCCCCGACCTGCTGCGCAACGCCGAGGCCGCCAAGGCGGCCGGCGCCCGGGTGATCGCGCTGGTCAACGTCGAGGATTCGCCGCTGGCGCAGCTGGCCGATACGGTCATTCCGCTGCATGCCGGTGCCGAAAAGAGCGTGGCGGCGACCAAGAGCTACCTGGCGTCGCTGGCCGCACTGCTGCAGCTGGCTGCGTACTGGAAGCAGGACAGCAGCCTTCGCGCCGCACTGGAACTGCTGCCGGATGCGATGCGCGAGGCCTGGCAGTGTGACTGGAGTGCGGTGACCGAAGGCCTGGTCGAGGCGACCAACCTGTTCGTGCTCGGCCGTGGCCTGGGCCTGGGCGCGGCCCAGGAGGCTGCACTGAAGTTCAAGGAAACCTGCAGCCTGCATGCCGAAGCCTACAGCTCGGCTGAAGTGAAGCATGGCCCGATGGCGCTGGTTGACCGTGGTTTCCCGGTGCTGGCCTTTGCCCAGCCCGACGAGACCGGCGCCGGTACCCGTGCTGTCGTCGAAGAATTCACCGCGCGCGGTGCACAGGTGTGGATGGCCGGTGCCGGTGGCAACCTGCCGGTGGCGGCCGCACCGCATCCGCTGTGCGCACCGCTGCTGACCGTGCAGAGCTTCTACCGCGCGATCAATGCGCTGGCGCTGCGTCGTGGCTTCAACCCGGATCTGCCGCCGCATCTGAACAAGGTTACGGAGACGGTGTGATGGCCACGGTCCTGCGCAATGCCCGCATCCTGGCGGGCGACGACTTCCGCGACGATCTGGCGGTGGTGATCGAGGACGGTCGCATCAGCGCGCTGCTGCCTGACGCTGCACCGCAGCTGGGCCAGGCGGCTGAGCAGGTGGATCTGGGCGGCGGCTGGCTGCTGCCCGGTTTCATCGATGTGCAGGTCAATGGTGGTGGCGGTGCGCTGTTCAACAACACGCCCGATGTCGCCTCGCTGCGAACCATCGCGCAGGCGCACCGGCGCTTCGGCACCACCGCGATGCTGCCGACGCTGATCAGCGACGATGTGGGCGTGATGCGCGAAGCGATCGCCGCGATGCGCGAGGCGATCGCGCAGGGCGTGCCCGGCGTGATCGGCATCCACCTGGAAGGCCCGTACATCGCGCCGGCGCGCAAGGGCACCCACGATGCCAGCAAGTTCCGCGTGCCTGACGAAGAAGAGATCGCACTGGCCGCCTCGCTGGACAACGGCGTGACGCTGCTGACACTGGCACCGGAACGCGTGCCGCTGGAGACCATCCGTGCGCTGGTCGAACGTGGCGTGATCGTTGCTGCTGGCCACACTGCTGGCACGTACGAAGAGATTCGTGCCGGACTGGATGCTGGCGTGCGTGGCTTCACCCATCTGTACAACGCGATGTCGCCGCTGCAGGGCCGTGAGCCCGGTGCGGTGGGCGCTGCGCTGGAAGACCGCGACAGCTGGATCGGCATCATTGTCGATGGCGTGCATGTGCATCCGGCCAGCCTGCGCGTGGCGCTGGCAGCCAAGCCGCGCGGCCGTCTGCTGCTGGTGACCGATGCGATGCCGCCGGTCGGCGCCGACGATCCCAGCTACGTGCTGTATGGCGAAACCATTACCGCCATCGACGGCGTGGTGCGCAATGCTGCCGGTTCGCTGGCCGGCTCGGCGCTGGACATGGCCACCGCCGTGCGCAACACCGTGCAGCTGCTCGGCCAGCCGTTGGCGGAAGCCGCGCGCATGGCCTCGACCTATCCGGCACAGTTCCTCAACGTCGATGATCGCCTGGGCCACATCGCCGAGGGCTACCAGGCCGACCTGGTGCTGCTGGATGATGCCCTGCAGGTGCGTGGTACCTGGATTGCCGGACAGTACGAGGCCGCCTGATGAACAGTGCGCCGCCACGCCGGCTGGGCTCGATCGATGCCCTGCGCGGCATCACCGTGGCGGCGATGCTGCTGGTCAACAATCCGGGCGACTGGAGTGCGGTGTTCGCACCACTGCGCCATTCGGAATGGCATGGCTGCACGCCCACCGATCTGGTGTTCCCGTTCTTCCTGTTCCTGGTGGGCGTGTCGATGGCGTTCAGCGTAGCGCCGCGCGCGCTGGACGCGTCGGTGCGGCCTGCACTGGCGCGTGGCGTGCTGGAACGCGCGCTGCGCATCCTGCTGGCCGGTGCGCTGCTGCACCTGCTGATCTGGTGGGCGTTGGATACCCATCACTTCCGCATATGGGGCGTGCTGCAACGGATCGCGGTGTGTGCGGCGTTGGTGGGCGTGCTGGCGGTCTATGCGCGGCCACGCGTGCAGGTGAGCGCTCTGATCGCGCTGCTGGTGGGGTACACCGTGCTGCTGCTGGGCATCGGTGATCTGGCGCCATGGACCAACCCCGCCAGCCGCCTGGATACCACGCTGTTCGCCCCGTGGATCTACCAATGGCACGCCGATACCGGGCTGGGCCATGACCCGGAAGGGTTGCTGAGCACGCTGGGCGCGCTGGCCAGTACCGTGCTCGGTCTGTTGGCCGGAGGCCTGCTGCGCAGCGGACGTGCCGTGGCGCTGGCCGGGCTGGGTGTGGCGACTGCGGTGTTGGGCCTGCTGTTGGCGATGGTGCTGCCGTTGAACAAGCAGTTGTGGACGCCCAGTTACGTGCTGTGGACGGGCGGCCTGGCGGCGCTGGCGCTATGGCTGGGACACTGGCTGATCGATCAGAAGGGCTGGCCGGCGCTGGGCCGGCGCTTCGGCGTCAATGCGATCACGGCGTATCTGGGCGCATCGGTGATGTCGGTGGTGCTGATGGCCAGCGGTGCCTGGAGCTGGATCTGGCAACAGCTGGCCACCGCAATGCCGCAGGCGCTCGAGCTGGCATCGATGCTGCAGGCGCTGGTGTTTGTCGCGCTGTGGTGGGGCGTGGCCTGGTGGCTGGACCGGCGGAAAATCTATCTGAAGATCTGATGGCACCTCATCCACGCCATGCGTGGATACTCTCCACGCGGCCTGTGACCGCCGCAAAGATGAACAATTTCAGCCACGTAGAGGCGGGGTGATGCCCGATCAAGTTCGCCACTGAACTGTGATAGCCGCCACGCAATTTCACCTATCGAAACCGTTCACCACACGGCAGACTGCCTGCGCAGTACCGCATATCCGCAGTTCCTGATCCCTTGTCCAGGAGTGCTGTATGTCCCGTGCCGTTCCGCGCGCTTTCCGTCCGCGCCGCCTCACCGTTTCCGTGCTGCAGGCCCTGGCTGTCCCGTCCGTCATGCTGCTGAGTGCCAGTGTCGCCTGGGCCGGCTGTAACAGCGCCGTCCCCATCGCCGGCCAGACGGTCACCTGCGATGCCAATGCGCCGAACCCGCAGACTGTTCCCATCACCGCCAATGGCGCGGCCGGCATCACCATCAATATCGCCAGCACGGCACAACTGCAGCAGAGCGGTGGCAGCAGCGCGATTTCGCTTGTTGGTGCCGGTGGGCACCTGTTGTCCAACCTGGGCACGATCAGTGCGGTGGGCGGAGTGGCGGTCCAGCTCGGTGGCGGCAGCCGTGTCGAAAATGCGGGCAGCATCAGCACCGGCAACAACACCGCCCTGCAGTTCGTCGGTGCGGGCGACAGCGCTCTGGTCAACCGCGGAACGATCAGTGGCCGCACGGGTGTGCAGTTCGGTGCGGGCAACGACCGTCTGGAGATGCAGGCAGGCAGCATCTCCGGTGGCGTCCAGCAGGGCGATGGCAATGATGTGCTGCTGCTGGGCGATGGCACGATCGACAGCGTCGACCAGGGCAGTGGCGATGACCAGATGACCGTCACCGGCGGCACCGTTACCGGCCTGGTAGCGCAGGGCAGTGGCCGCGATGATTTCGTCATGAGTGGCGGCACGATCGGCGCGCTGCAGCAGGGCGACAACATCGATAGCTTCCGCATGAGCGGTGGCCGCATCATCGGCGCGTTCGAGGATGGCGACCAGGCCTGGATGACCGGTGGCCGCATCGGCCGCGTCAACATGAAGCTGGACAAGAACCTGTGGGACCAGTCCGGCGGCACCGTGGATGGCAACGTGGTGACCGGCTTCGACACCGACACGATCATCATCTCGGGTACGGCCTACATCGGCGGCAACATCAGCGTCAGCGGTGGCAACGACAGCGTGACCATCACCGACGGCACCGTGCGTGGGCAGGTACTGCTCAGTACCGGCAATGACACCTTCAACTGGAAGGGTAGTGGCATCGTCTACGGCGCGATCGACATGGGCCCGGACAACGACGTGGCCAACCTCAGCAACCTCAACCAGGGCAACCTCGGTGCGGTGCCGCTGTTCGACGGTGGCGGTGGCATCGACCAGCTCAACCTGAGCAACGTCAAGACCACGGGCGTGGGCCGCTTCCAGAACTGGGAGGCGGTCAGCCTGGCCAACAGCACCGAGCTGAGCTTCGATGGTGATCTGGTGCTGGGCGACAACGGTAGCGGCACCGGCACGCTCACGGTGGATGACACCAGTACCGTCTACGCGGGCAGTGGGGGGCATGCCATCCGCCCATTCAACAGTGGTGCACTGGTGGAGATGGTCAATGCCGGGCGCATCGACCTGACCGGTACCGGCGCTGGCGACGTGTTCACCGTGCGTGGCAACTACCGCGGAGACGGTGGTGGCCTGTACCTGCGTACCGTGCTGGGCGCGGACAACTCCACCAGCGACCGTCTGGTGATCGACGGCGGTACTGCCACCGGGACCACCGGCATCGGCGTGCTCAATGCCGGCGGCAGCGGCGCTGCCACGCTGGCCGACGGCATCCTGGTGGTGCAGGCCTTGAATGGTGGCCGCACCGCGCCGGGCGCGTTCTCGCTGTTCGCACCGGTCGCGGCCGGTGCCTACGAGTATTTCCTGTTCAAGGGCGGTGTCAGTGCCGGTACCGGCGAGAACTGGTACCTGCGTTCGACGCTGGTGACCGGGCCGACGCCAGCACCCAACGGTGGCGGCAGCGTGACACCGCCACCGCTGACGCCTCCAGTGGCCCCACCGCCGCCGATCACCCCGGCACCGCCGCCGCCGCCCGAAGGCGCCAGCGATCCGGATCTGACCGCGGGCGAGACCGCGCCGCCACCACCGCCACCGGAACCCGCGCCGGTGGCGCCACCCAGCGATCCGGCCGTGCCGGACGTGCCAGTGGCCGGCGGTGCGCTGCCCGGAACCGGTGCGCCGCCGACGCCGGGTGCACGCCCCGCCGAGGGCGCAGTGGTGCCGCTGTACCGCGTGGAGGCTGCCACCTATGCCGTGGTGCCGCCGCTCCTACGCGAGACCTCGCTGGCCAGCCTCGGCACCTTCCACGAGCGGCAGGGCGAGCAGCGCCTGCTGTACAACCAGGGCGCATTCCGCACCGCCTGGGGCCGCTTGGTAGGTCAGAGCAGCGAGATCCATTGGAAGGGTGATGCGCAGCCGGGCTTCGATGGCGATGTGATGGGCCTGCAGGCCGGTCTCGACGTATGGGCCGCTGCCTCCGACAACCATCGCAACCAGATCGGTGTGTTCGTCGGCCGCACCCGCGCGCAGGGCAAGACCACCGGCCTGGCACTGGGCTGGGAGAACGTACAGGTGGGCCAGAACCGCCTGGACGACAAGCACGTGGGCCTGTACTGGACGCTCACCGACAGCAGTGGTGGCTATATCGACGCCGTAGCGATGCAGAGCCGCTACGACGGCCGCGTGCGTTCCTCGCGTGGGCTCGGCTTCGGAATCAGCGGCGATGGCACCAGCGTGTCGGTGGAGGCCGGCAAACCGCTGCTGCACTTCGGTCAGTCCGCATGGTGGCTGGAGCCGCAGGTGCAGGTGATCTGGCAACGCACGTCGCTGGACGACCGCCGCGATGAGGTATCGAGCGTGCGCTTCGACAACGACAACGCCTGGACCGGCCGCATCGGCCTGCGTCTGGCCGGCGACTACCAGCTGGCCGACAACGGCTGGCAGCCGTATTTCAAGCTCAATTACTGGCATGGCCGCTCCGGCGAGGACCGCATCCGCTTCGACGACGACACGATCATCAATTCGCAGCGCTCACGCGCGCTCGAAGCCGGTGTGGGTGTGGTCGGGCGCTTCAACCGCACCATCAGTGCGTACGCGGTGGCCGACTACACGCGCGAACTGGGCGGTGACCGCGACGAGAAGCGCCGCATCATCGAAGGCAACATCGGCCTGCGCGCGGACTGGTAGCGCCGGGCCATGCCCGGCGGCATGACCCGCTCTGGTGGCTGTCGACCTTGGCCGACACGAACCCTGCCGCCGTCATGACTCTGTAGAGCCGAGCCATGCTCGGCTGCTTCAGTCGTGTTCTTACAAAGCCGAGCATGGACTCGGCTCTACAACGGCTATCCGCGCAATGGCGGGCATGATTCGCCACGGTTATGCTGTGGACCTGACTCAACGACAAGGAAACGTCGCATGCAGGTGTGCAAGGGAGTGCGTGGGATTGGTGCACTGATGCTGACCCTTCTGGCAGCCAACGCAACGGCGGCCACTGCGTCCGCCACCGAAATACCTTCGCCGGAAGCGCAGGTACAGATCCTGGATCTGCTCGAGCATGAAGCCTTGTATCGCGACAAAGTGGACTGGCCTGTCGCTCGTAAGCGACTGGCGTCGTTGCAGGCGTACCCGGGTGCGTTGCATACCGCCCTGCGTGAGATCATCGTGGAGAGCACCGGGGGGCATGGTGTCTGGATGACGCTTGCACGCAAGCGTGAAGCCACGGAGCGCTCGAAGCAGGTCGGCGCTGAGGCCGTTGCCAAGGCGAAAGTGGCTGGTGCCGTCGATGCACGCATCGGCTGGGTGGTCATCGAAGGCTATGCCGCTACGCCGGGGGCTACGCGGCAGGACGAGTTCAATCAGGACATCCAGCGCGCGCTGCAATGGCAGGATGTCATCCGTGGCAAGGACAGCGGCGATCGCTGTGGCTGGATTGTCGATCTGCGCAGCAACAGTGGGGGCAACATGTGGCCGATGCTGCTGGGTGTTGCACCGTTGCTGCGCACGTCGTCGACAGGCGTGGAAGAGGTCGGGTCGATTGCTACTGCCCGCGGGCCGCAGCGCTGGAGTCTGACGCCGACCATGGTGCAGGTCGATGGTCGTCCCAGGCTGGGATTCGGTCGACCGGGGTATTCCCTCAAGCAGCCCGGCGCGCCCGTCGCCGTTCTGGTCGGGTCGAATACCGCCAGCTCTGGCGAAGCGACGATGCTGTCATTCAGGGGGCGCCTACAGACGCGGAGTTTCGGGCAGTCGACAGCGGGTTTCTCGACAAGCAACGATACGCGGACCTTGGTGGATGGCAGTGTGTTGGCGGTGACGACCGCGGTGATGAAAGACCGCACTGGCGCTGGCGCCGGTGCCAGGATTACTCCGGATGAATTGACGACAGGCGATGCGGCCACCCTTGCCGCCGCCCAAGCCTGGCTGCTGGCCCAGCCCGCCTGCCAGGGCAGCTGATCCATGATCCTGATCGGCCAACAGGAACGGGTGCTGATCGTCGGCCCGACCGAAGCCCATCACTGTCTGCGCTGCCAGACGGAAACCGAGTTCGCGCCCCAGCTGCGCTACAAGATGGCGCGCATCGACCTGCTGTTCGGGTTCACCTATCAGCGCCGTTATGAGCTGGCCTGCACCCGGTGCGGGCACGGCTGGGTGCTGGATACCGACACCGTGGACCAGCAGCTGGGTGGGGTGCCGATCCCGTGGCGGCACCGCTTCGGCCTACCACTGATGCTGGTGGTGGTGGCCGGTCTGGCGGCGTTGGGCTGGCTGTGGCGGCACGGATTCCTCGGTTGAGGACAGGGCCTGTTAAAGTCTGTCCTGCAATCACGTATCGGAACCGACCATGGACCACGACACCCCGTTCGAACCCCTCAACGACCTCGAGGAGCGCCTGCTGCAGGCCCAGGATGGCACGCTGACCGCAGCGCAGTTCCTCGATGGCCTGCTGACCTCGACGGCGTTCGTGCTGCTGGACAAGGCCATTGGCGAAGATGGCGCCTGGGACGAGAGCATCTCGCCGCTGGTGCTGACCAGCGAGAGCGGCGAGCCGATGTTCGCGGTGTTCACCGCGCCCGAGCGCGCCGGCCTGTGGCACGAGCAGCTGCCGCAGTTCGCCCACGCCATGCCGATCGCGGTGCACGCGCTGCTGGCCGGTATCGGCGACGGCGTCGGCCTGGTGCTGAACCCGGGCCTGGACGTGGGCATGGAGATGATTCCCGATGCCGTGGCCCAGCTGAAGCAGCGTGCGGCGGCGATTACCCGCGGCATGGCGCACTGAATCCAGGGATTTTCTGGTTGCCGGCCAGCGGCCGGCACTACCAGGTCTTCAGCGGGCGGCGGCGATGGCTTTCACCCGCGCCTTGGCCAGCGCTTCGCCGATGGCCGGCCCCTTCAGGTGTGTCGTATCCAGATCCCGTGCCTGCACAGACAGCGCCGCCTGGTGCAGGCGCTTGAGTGTTTCGCCCTGCGGGTAGTCGGCGTCCTCGAAGCCGAGCCGGCCGCGCTTGTCGGCCTCGCAGCACAGTGCGATACGCGCCACGCGCTCCGGCCGACGCAACGCATCACAGCGGCCCAGCAGTTCCAGCACGGTGGCATCGCGCAGGTCGTCGATGCGGTGCACGTTCAAGTGCTCGCGGCACACCGCTTCGGCCAGTTGCTGGTGTTCGGTGGGAATCTTCAACCGCGCACACAGTGCCTTCAACGGCTTGATGCCGCGCTGCTCGTGCATGATGTGGCGCGGCCATTCCTCCGGCGGGGTCAGGCCCTTGCCGAGGTCGTGGGTGAGGGCAGCGAAGCCGACCAGGTCATCGCCCGGCGCCAGCCTGGCAGCCATGTCGCTGACCATTTCCTGGTGGATGCCGGTGTCGACTTCCGGGTGGAATTCGGCACGCTGCGGTACGCCGTACAGCGCTTCCAGTTCGGGCAGGATCGGGCCCAGTGCCTGCGCATCGTGCAGCGTGCGCAGGAAGGCGGAGGGCCGTTCACTGACCAGCGCCTTGCGCAGTTCCTGCCAGACGCGTTCCGGCACCAGCGCGTCCAGTTCACCGCTGGCGGCGACCTCGCGCATCAGTGCCATGGTCTCTTCGGCGACGCTGAAGCCCAGCGGTGCAAAACGGGCCATGAAGCGCGCCGCGCGCAGCACGCGCAGCGGATCCTCGACGAAGGCCGGCCCGACATGGCGCAGCACGCGCTGTTCCAGGTCGCGGACACCGCCATAGGGATCGACCAGCGTGCCGGTGTCTTCGTCGCAGGCAATCGCATTGATGGTGAAGTCGCGGCGCTGCAGGTCTTCTTCCAGCGTCACCGCCGGATCGGCATCGACCACGAAGCCGCGATAGCCGCGGCCGGATTTGCGCTCGGTGCGCGCCAGCGCGTATTCCTCACCGGTCTTCGGATGCAGGAACACCGGGAAATCGCGGCCGACTGCGGTGTAGCCCTGCGCTTCCATCTGCGCAGGCGTGGCGCCGACCACCACCCAGTCGCGGTCGCCGGCAGGGCGCTGCAGCAGGCGGTCGCGTACGGCGCCGCCGACAAGATAGATCTTCATGGGGGGATGATCGCATGGCCGGCGCAGATGTTCCGGCACGACCGATGCAGAGGCCTCACGGCAGGCCGCGCCACTCCGGCACGAACAGGCCGGCCAGGAACCACAGGCCGTAGACGATCCACAGGCAGAGGACGTACAGCTTGATCTGCGCTTCGTCCCACAGGCTGCCCCAGCTGTCGACGAAGGCCAGCGACTTCCAGCCTTCCATCCAGGCCGCGCCACCCCAGCGCAGCACCCAGGTGGCGAACAGGCTCCAGGCGGCGAATGTCCCGATCCAGGCCAGCAGGCTCATTGCGTTCCCCTCCCCGGGGCGATCGTGTAGAGCCGAGCCCATGCTCGGCTCATCATGTGGCAACGCGACCGGAACGAACCGCAGCCGAGCATGGGCTCGGCTCTACAGATGCAGTGCGATCAATCGCCGCCCTGGTCGGCGTTGGCCGCGCAGCTGAAGCTCTTGCGCTTGTCCACCAGACGGCCCATCAGGCGGTCACTCAGCGGTAGCGCATCGCCATTGAGGCGCCAGTCGTAGATCACGCTGAAGGCCAGCACGCGGGCGACGTACTCGCGGGTTTCCTTGTAGCTGATGGTCTCGATCCACAGGTCCGGATCAAAGCCCGGGCGCTGGCCCTGCCAACGTGCGGTCGGGGTCGGGCCGGCGTTGTACGCGGCGATGGTCACGTACGGCAGGCCGTCGTACTTGTTCATCAGCTGGCGCAGGTAGGCGGTGCCGATGGCAATGTTGGTGTCCGGGTCGTACAGGCTGTCGGCGCCGCCGTAGCCGGTCAGGCCGATCGACTTGGCCACGCCGGCACCGGTGGCCGGCAGCACCTGCATCAGGCCCATGGCGTTGGCAGGCGAGCGCGCACGCGGGGTGAAGGTGCTCTCGGCGCGGATTTCCGCAGCCACCCAGGCCGGGTCGATGGCATTGCGTGCCGACTCGCGGCGGATGGTGGCGTCGTGGTGCAGCGGGAAGCGCAGGTCGTACAGGCGCTGCTCCTGCGGCTGCTTGCCGAGCGCGAACACCGCACGATCGAACCAGCCGTTGTCCTGCGCCACGCGTACCGCCAGGCGGCGCTGGGTGTCATCGAAGCGCGACAGCGCGCTGTTCCATTCGGCCACGGCCCAGCCGGCGCGGTCGATCTGGTACAGCGCCATCGCGCGCTGGATGGCCGGATCGCGCGCGACCACTGCCTGTGCCTGCGCGCTGTCATTCGGCTTCCACGGGCACAGCGTGTAGCCCTGCTGCAGCTTGTCGGCGGCCAGGAAACCGTGGAAGGTGGGGGCACGCGCCGCATCGCGGAACAACGGTTGCGCCTGCTGGGCCTGCCCGGTCTTCTCCAGCATGCGGCCTTCGAAGTAGCGCCAGCGCGGGTCACTGCGCTGCTTGCTGGCCATCTTGCGGATCGCGGTCAGCGCCGCCGGCCAGTCACCGCGCGACATCGCTTCGCGCACGCGCCATTCGTGCAGGCGTTCGTCATACGCCGATTCCGGCACCGCGTTGAGGCGGCGCGCCGAATCGGGCAGGTAGGAAGCCACCGTCCACAGTGCGATCTGGTACAGCACCTGGCCCTGCTGCTCGGCACTCAGGCCCAGCGCCTGGGCATACTGCGGCAGCTGCTGTTCGGTGGCGGCCGGGTCGGCCTTGGCCAGCTTGGCCAGGCCATCGGTGGCGATGCGCCGGCTGCGCTCGTTGCGCGGCCAGTTCAGGGCGCTGGCATTGGGCCTGTCGACAAAGGCGGCGTAGGTGTTCGCCAGCGCCAACTCGGTGGCAGGCAGGCCACGTGCAGCGCTGCGCATCACGGCCGGCTGCTGGGCGTCGGCGGCGGCATCGATGCGTTCCCAGCGCAGGGCGTCGCTCAGGCCACCTTGCGCCTGCAGCACGGCGAAGACGGCATCACAGCCGTCCGGCAGCGACTTGCCGTTCTTGCGCCACAGATCCTGCGCCTCGCTGATCCACTGCGGATCGACCTTGCCCGTCACCTGGCGCGCGGTCAGCTGCGCACAGCGCAGGCCGGCGTTGTCGGTGGGTACCCAGTTGGCGAGCAGGGTCGGCCAGTCCTGGCGGCGTGCGACCGAGGGCAGCCACACGCTGCGGAACGTGTTGGCCACGGCCTGGCCGTCATAGCGCTTGAGGAAGGCCTGTGCCTGCGCGGTATCGACGGTGTCGATGTTGCGGCGCAGGTTGGCGTACTCCAGCCATCCGTAAGCCGGATGGCGGCTGAGTGCAGCGGCCTGGCCGGGATCGAACTGGCCGCGTTCGGCGGCAGCGATCGCAGCCTTCAGCTGCGCGTTCTGGGCGTCGAGGGACTGGGCGTTGGCGCAGCCGATCAGCAGCGTGGTGGCCAAGGGCAGCAGGGACAGGGCAGTTGAAGTGCGTCGGGTCATGGCGACCAGCATAGCGGGCGATGGCTGAATTCAGTTTCGCATTGCGTGCACGCCGAGCGTCGGCAACGACAGCTGAATGACCCCGCGCAGGCCACTGCCGCAGCGGATGGGAGGCGTCGTAACGTCGGCCTTGGGCGAACGGCCCGGCTGCAGGGAGCGGCACATGGCGTTCAGTAGCGCAGGAAGAAGCGGCCCGCTGGCGGACATCAATGTCACGCCACTGGTGGATGTGATGCTGGTGCTGTTGATCATCTTCATCGTGACCGCGCCGATCGTGGCCCGGCCGATTGCCGTGCAATTGCCGCAGGCCACCGATCGGGTGGTCGACCGTCCCGAACCGCCACCGCCGATCGAGCTGCGCCTGGACGCTGCCAACCAGCTCAGCTGGAATGGCCAGCCGATGGCGATCGGCGAACTGCAGGCGCGCCTGCAGGCACAGGCGGGTGAACATGCCGGCAACCTGCCGGAGCTGCGCATCGCCACCGATCCGGCGGCCGAGTACGAAGGCATGGCGCGGATATTGGCTGCGGCCGAAGCCACTGGCATGGAGCGCATTGCTTTCGTGCGATAGCGTATCTAAACCGCCGCTCATGGGGAGATTGCGACATGAGCGGCGGATGAGGGTGTCAGTATTGCTGGCAGTAGACTGTGCGACCATCCCAGCTGCACGAGATGCGGCTGCTGCTTCCGCGCTGGACGGGGACTCCATACATCTGTGCGGATCTGACCCAGTTGTCCAGGTCGCCATGCTGGCCGAAATAGTATTGTCCGGCGTACGAAGGGGCGGAGATCGGGTCGGCGATGGATTCGTCAGGAACCTTGTTGCCTGTGCTGTCGCGACTTTCGCCCTTCTGATACTTCGCTTCGGCAACGTTGTCCGGTGTTACTCGATAAAGCGTCTTCGATCCGTCACGCCATGTGATCATTATTGTTATGGATCCGCCACCTTTGAGGCCTGCCCAGTTCAGGGCCGCTTGTTGAATCGAGAGCGCAATACTGTTCCAGGTTGGGCTTCCCGTATTGGCTCCTGCCAGTTCTGTGGCTAGATACTGGCCAAGTCGGGTTCGCAGTGTGGCTGAGGCGACGATGTCAAAGGTATTGGAGGACTTGTAAGACTCGGGGAACCTCACTCCATTGGAGTTTCCGGGGTTGTCTGGATGCAGCACGACCACTGATCCGCCTCCTGCCATCGCGTGGGCCCCTTCAGGTGGCCCTCGAAAGGCTGACGTCGAATCCAGAATCCGTAGGAAGGCCATTTGAATCTGTGCGGGAACCGGTGTCGAAAGTGCGCGCCACTTTCTGATCTCGCGATCATATTCAACTTCGAAGGCGCTCAGTCGGGCTTTTTCGAAGTCCATTACAACCGCCAACCCGGAGCCTGACATCAGGGCTGCATCTTTGGGAGAGGCACAGTTGTTGCATTCAATCAGGCCCCCCGCTCTCGATTCGCTTGTAGGGAACAGAAGCAATGCCGTGACAACCGCGACATGGATCATGACGGTGATTGTTTTCACAATTGAGCCTCATGAGAATGACTGGGGCTCTCAGTCTCACCTTGGTTGGCCCCGGAAATTCGTTTGACGGGCAGTTTTCAAACTATTCCTAAGCGTTGTCTGAATTTGCTTCGTAGATTCAAGCTGGTCGATGCATGTGGCTCTGTCATCGAGATGGCAGCAGCCAAAAGAGCAGCCATTGAGTGCCTCAGGTTCGCACGGTGATCCCGGCGATCTGCAGTCCGTCATTGCAAGGGCTCCTGCCTATGGATTACTCGCCATCTTGGTATGAGTTCCAGCTCAAATGCGATCTGTTCGACGCCGTCAACCGACGGCAACGGCGATGATCATGCTGCCGATGGCACCGGCGCATTGTCGTTGGACGGATCGGCAAGAGCACTTGCCCAATTGCGGGAAAGCCGGGAAGCCGCTGTCGCAGCCAGCATCAAGGCTGCCTGCGGTGAACAGTATCGTCCGGTCATAACCTGCAGCTATCTGACGCAATCGGCCTGCAATTACGTCAATTCCGCGTGAAAGAGTGTCGATCATCACGCCGCGATTTTTACCACTTGTTTACAAAGGGGACGGCGCCGCCATGCAGGGAGGGAGTGCGGCAGCCCATGTCCCGACATTCCTTTGGAGAGAGAGCGAATGAATCACCTGCACCACCGCCCTTTGGCGGTTGCCGTCGCGCTGTGCGTGATGACCCTGGCACCGTTGGGTGCCGCTGCACAATCCACCACCAACCTGGATGCGGTGGAAGTCACCGGTACCCGCATCAAGCGCGCTGAGGTGGAGGGCCAGGTGCCGATCCAGACGCTGACGCGCGGCGATATCGAACGCACCGGCCTGACCTCGATCGGCGAAGTGCTGCAGCAGCTCACCGGTTCCGGTTCGGCGCTCAACGCCAAGTTCAACTCGTCCGGCAACTTCGGCTTCCCGCCCGATGGCAGTGGTGTAGGTGCCGGTTCGGCGCAGGTGGACCTGCGCCACCTGGGCGCCAAGCGCGTGCTGGTGCTGGTCGACGGCATCCGCTGGGTCAATGAGTCATCCGCATCCGGCGTCGGCTCGGCCACCGATCTCAATACCATTCCGCTGGCCATCGTCGAGCGCATCGAAGTGCTGGAAGATGGCGCGTCGTCGCTGTACGGTTCCGACGCCATTGCCGGCGTGGTCAACATCATCACCCGCCGTGACTTCGATGGCGGCCAGGTGACCCTGAACTACGGCGAGTACAGCAAGGGCGATGGCACGCAGAAGGGCGTGGACCTGGCCTGGGGCAAGAGCGGCGACCGCTTCAGCCTGTTCCTGGGCGCCAGCTGGACCAAGCAGGATCCGGTGTTTGCCAAGGACCGCGAGCAGTCGCGCTTCCCGATTCCCGGCACCGGGCTGGCGTTCGGCAGCGGTGGCATTCCGCAGGGTCGTTTCATGTTCACCGACCCGAACACCGGCGCGGTGCAGAACATCGTGCCCAATACCGGCGTGAGCAACCCGCGCTACGACGGCAGCGCCGGCTGCGCGCGCACCGATGACTATCACTGCTTCACCAGCGCCGACCGGTTCAATTTCGCCGAGTACAACATGGTGCTGACGCCCTCGGAGCGTAAGGGCCTGTTCGGTCAGTTCCGCTTCGACATCACCGACAACGTGCAGTGGTACGTCAAGGCACTGGGCAACCGTCGTGAGTCGACCAACCAGGCCGGCCCGGAGCCGCTGTTCTTCGGCCCCGATGGTGCCACCGGCAATCCGCTGGCCGACAACATCACCGTGTCCGCGCGCAATCCGTACAACCCGTTCGGCTTCGACCTGGTCTCGGGTGACAACCTGAGCCTGATCGGCCGCCGCCCGGTGGAAGGCGGCGCGCGCGTGTTCAAGCAGGAAGTGGACACCACGTATTTCGCTACCGGTTTCGTCGGCAACTTCCAGGCGGCTGACCGCAGCTGGTACTGGGACGTCAACGGCATGTACAGCAAGAACAAGGCGGAACAGACCAACTACGGCAGCTACAACATCTACAACGTCAACATGGCGCTGGGCGATCCGTCGGTCTGTGCGGCGACGCCGGGCTGCGTGCCGCTGAACATCTTCGGCGGTGTCGGTTCGATCACCCCGGACATGCTGAAGTGGATCCAGCCGGTGGTGCGTGACCGCAGCCAGAACGAACTGAGCCTGTTCACCGCCAACCTGTCCAGCGACCTGTTCACGCTGCCGGCCGGCCCGGTGTCGTTCGCTACCGGCTTCGAGTATCGCAAGTACGAGGGTTCGTACCAGCCCGATCCGCTGACGGTGGCCGGCCACTACAACGGCGTGCCGTCGCAGCCGACCTCGGGCTCCTATGACGTCAACGAGGCGTATCTGGAGTTGAGCGTGCCGATCTTCGCCGATTCGACCTTCGGCAAGAAGCTGGACCTGAGCCTGGCCGGGCGCTACTCGGACTACTCCACCTTCGGTGGTGAATTCACGCCCAAGTACGGCCTGCGCTGGCAGGTGACCGATGACTTCGTGCTGCGCACGACCTATGCCGAAGGCTTCCGTGCACCATCGATCGGTGAGCTGTACGGCTCGGCCGCGCGTGCCGACCTGCAGCTGTTCGATCCGTGCTCGGTGGGCCTGGGCGGTACGCCGCCGCGTGGCAGCGCGGCCAACTGTGCTGCGCTGGGCGTACCGGCCGGGTTCCAGCAGGCCAACTCGCAGATCTCGGTGACCACTGGCGGCAACCGCGAGCTGGATCCGGAACGCTCGCGCAGCTTCAGCGCAGGCTTCGTGTGGAGCCCATGGTTTGGCAGCAACAGTTCGTGGTCGGAGCGCTTCGATGTGGAAGTGACCTTCTACCGCCATGCCATCGACGGCGCGATCCAGGCAATCAACGCGCAGACCCAGCTGGACCTGTGCGTGGACACGCTGGACCCGATCTACTGCAACGGCATCACCCGTGCCAGCACCGGCGCGGTCAGCAGCTTCAACAACCGCCTGACCAATCTGGGTTCGATCAAGACCGATGGCTGGGATGTGGATCTGTTCTGGACGTTGCCGCAGAGCTCGATCGGTCAGTTCAAGCTGGGCTGGAAGAACACCTTCGTGGGTCGCTACGAAGCCACCGGTGCGGCGGGCCAGAAGCAGCCGCAGAAGCCGGGCGTGGAAGTGGCCGACAGCTCGATTCCGGAATGGACCAGCAATGCCAGCATCGGCTGGACGCTGGATCGCTGGAGCGCCAACTGGACCGTGCGTCATATCTCCGAACTGACCGAAAACTGCGGTGACGCTTCCGTGTTTCCGGTCTGCAGCAACCAGGCTGCGGGCACCAATACGCTGTCGGCCACCACCTTCCATGACATGCAGGTGGGCTACAAGATCGACTGGATGAAGGGGCTGCAGCTGACGGCCGGCCTGAACAACGTGTTCGACAAGGATCCGCCGATCTGCCTGTCGTGCTCGTTGAACGGTTACGACGCTTCGACCTATGACATCCCGCGTGGCCGCTACTGGTACCTGCGCGCGGACCTGCGCTTCTGATGTAACGGTGGCAGTGCCGGTCAGTTCCGGCGCTGCCTTGCTGGTGTAGAGCCGAGCCCACGCTCGGCTCAGAGAATCAGCCGAGCGTGGGCTCGGCTCTACAGGTGCGGGGCGATCGTGCCCCGCGCCTGATCAGAACGCCCAGGTGAACGTCAGCGAGCCATTCCGGCCATCGCCGTACGCACCGTAGCCGGTGATCTGCGAGTAGTACTTCTTGTCCAGCAGGTTGTTGAGGTTGGCCTGCACGCTGAACTCTGGCGAGATGCGGTAGCGCACGAAGGCACTGACCAGCGCATACCCTTCCTGTTCGAAGCGGCCCACCACCGGTGCGGCGTAGTAGATGCGGTTCTGCCAGTTGGCACCGCCGCCGACGGTCAATTCCTGCAGCGATTGCGGGGTGTAGCTGGTGAACAGCTTCAGCGCGGTCTGCGGCAGGTTGGTGTTGATGTCGGCACCGTTGATGTCCTTGGCCACATAGCGCGAAGCACCGAAGGTCGCATTCCAGCCCGGGGCCAGTTCGCCGTTCACTTCGAACTCGAAGCCACGGCTCACGGTGCCGCGCGCAGCGATGAAGGCGGTCTCGTTCAACTGCCCGTCGACCTTGTCCATGGTCGCCTGGCCGACGTTGTCCTGCTCGATGCGGAACACGGCCACGGATGCATTCAGTCGGTTGTCGAACCACGCGCCCTTGACGCCCACTTCGTAGCTCTTGCCATCGACCGGATCGAGGTAGCGGCCCTGCTTGTTGCGCAGCGTCTGCGGCTGGAAGATCTCGGTATAGCTGGCGTAGGCGGAGTAGGTATCGTTGATGTCGTAGACCAGGCCGGCATACGGCGTGGTCACTTTGTGCGAGCGGTCGTTGCCTTCGTCTTCGCTCTTCCAGTCGGTGTAGCGCGCACCGATGATCAGCTTCAGCGGATCGGCAAGCGACAGGCGCGCGGCCGCGTAGCCGGCCTTCTGGGTGATGGTGCCCTGGCTGGCAAGCTTCAGTGGTCGCCAGTTCGGCTGCGGGAAATCACCGGTCCAGCCGAAGTAGCTGGGCAGCGGCAGGTACTGTGCATTCGGATCGCTGAAGTCTGGCTGGAAGTCACCATGGTTGGCGAATTCGCGCTTGTTGTAGCTCAGGCCGGCCATGAACTGGTGTTCGCGGCCGAACAGCTGGAAGGGACCGTCGATGTAGCCATCGATGCCGTCGACCTTGCGCTCGGTGTTGTAGAAGCCGGCCATCGGCGTGATGCCGGCTCCCGTGGTCTTGTTGAATGCGGTATAGGCCGGATAGAACAGCTTGTCATCGGCCTTGGTGCGGTCGTGGGTGGCGCCGATCTTGAACTTCCAGCCGTTGCTGAAGGCGTGCTGCAGGGTGGCGAACGCACGCTTGCTGGTGGTATCCCAGTAGGTCCAGTCCGGCGACGGATTGAACGAGGTCGGATAGTTCGTCGGGCTGCCATCGGCGTACCACATCGGGAAGCCGCCCCAGGTCGCGCCATTGGCGCGCTTCTGCTGGTAGTCGTAGCCCACGCTCAGCTGCGTGTCCGGGGTCAGGTCGGCGTCGATGACGGCGTAGCCCAGCGTCTTGCGCTGGTTGTAGCGGTCCATCTGGCCGTCGGTGTCCAGGTAGCTGCCGATCACCCGGCCGCGCACCGTGCCACTGGCGTTGAGCGCGCTGCCCACGTCCACGGTGGTGCGGGTGCGGCCCCAGCTGCCGACGTTCACCGAGACGCTGCCGGTCAGTTCGTCGCTGTCGGCATGCTTGCGGATCAGGTTCACCGACGCCGACGGATTGCCGGCGCCGCTGAGCAGGCCGGTGGCACCGCGCACCACTTCCACGCGGTCATACAGCGCCAGGTCCAGGCCGGAATCGCCGTAGCTCCAGTTCTGCACCATCTGCGTCGGCAGGCCATCGAACTGGTAGGCATCGATGTAGAAGCCGCGCGCGTAGAACTCGGTGCGCTCGCTGTCGGACTGGGTGCTGGTGACGCCGGTGGTGTTGGCCAGCACGTCGATGATGTCGTCCAGCTTCTGATCTTCGATGCGCTGGTGGCTGATGATGCTGACCGACTGCGGGATCTCGCGCGGCGCCAGATCGAAGCGGGTACCGGCCGAGGTGCGGCGCACCGAGTAGCCTTCGGCGCGTTCACCCTTGACGACGACCTTGTCCAGCGTGGTCGGGTCGGCGGCGGTGTCGGCGAAGGCGGCCGGGGCCACGGCGCAGAGAACGGCAAACACGGCAACGGACAGCCGCTGCGGCGGCGGGGTACGGAAGGCGGAACGGTTCATGGGGGTCCTGGGCGAGCACGCGCGATCGGCCGGCATCCAGGAGGCGAGGCGCTACGGGTAGGGAGAGGACGGGCAGGCCGTCCTGGCACCACCGGAAACGAAAGAAATGGTAATACGAACTATTCCTATTTACAAATCATGAACAGATCGATGCGTGGGTGCGCAATGGCGGTCAGCGCAGCAGTGGCAGCGGGTCGCGGGCGCCGTCTGCGCCGTAGATGCCCCAGTGCAGGTGCGGCGGCGTGCCCTTGGCGTTGCCGCTGTCGCCCACATGGCCGAGCAGGTCGCCGGCCTGGACCACCTGGCCACGCGCCAGGTCCTCGGCCCAGCTTTCCAGGTGCGCGTAGTAGTAGCGCTCGCGTCCGGGCCCGATCACCCACACCTGGCGCCCGCCGAGCCCACGTTCGCTGACATCCGCGACGACACCGGCCGTGGCGCTGCGCACTGGCGTGCCGCGCCTGGCGAAGATGTCGATGCCGGCGTGGGAGCGGTCACGGCCTCGCGGCGCACCGAAGGTATCGGCAATCTGGCGTGGCCGCACGCCGTCCACCGGTACCGGCAGCTCGGCGGCTGGCGGCATCCGTGAGAGTGCCCACAGCATCTTCGGTGCGGCGGCCCAGGGACTGTTCCACAACGCCATCATCGCAACGACGGCAATGGCCAGCCACAGGCCGCGCAGCAACCAGCGACGCAGGCGGTGGGCGGGGGAGGGCGGTGTTCTCATGGTTTCGGAGTGTAGAGTCGAGCCATGCTCGACTGCTTCAGCTTCGCGGTCAAAAGGCCGTCGAGCATGGCTCGACGCTACAGGACCGGCAGCAGCGGCACTTCGAAACTCCGCTTCAACGTGCCCAGTGCCACCGAGGTGCGGAAGCGCTCGATGTTGTCATCGCCACCGAACAAGCGCTCGGTGATCGCCTCGTACTCCTCCATCGACGCCGCCGAAAGCAGCAGCAGGAAATCGCCATCGCCGGTGATCGAGTAGCACTGCTGCACGGCCGGGTCCTCCTGCACGCGGCGCTTGAACGGCGCCACGCGTTCGCGCTGTTCGCTGACCACACGCACCTCGACGATGATGGTCAGCGGCCGCCCGACCTTGGCCGCGGCGACCACCGCCACATTGGCCGCGATCACGCCGCTGTCCTGCAGGCGCTTGATCCGGCGTTGCACGGCCGGGGTGGACAGGTGCACGGCCTCGGCGATTTCGCGCTGCGGCAGGGTGTTGTCCCGCTGCAGCAGGTCGAGGATGGCGCGGTCGAAACTGTCGAGCACGGGGGCGGTGGCCATGGCGAGCAGAAGTTGCACGAACGGGCTGTCAATTGAGCCAAGTGCTCGGCGCTGGCGCAATAGACTTTGCGCATGCAGACCTCACGACTCGCGCCGATGTTGCCGGCGCTGGCGGTGCTCGGCTCGGTCACCTCGCTGGCCATCGGCACCTCCTACGCAAAACACCTGTTCCCGCTGATCGGCGCCCAGGGCACCAGCGCGCTGCGCGTGGGCTTCTCGGCCCTGTTGCTGCTGCTGTTCTGGCGGCCATGGCGCTGGAAGACCAGCCGCGTGGATGCGATCACCATCCTGCGCTACGGGCTCACCCTGGGCCTGATGAACCTGCTGTTCTACATGGCCCTGCGCACGATTCCCTTCGGCATCGCGGTGGCCATCGAGTTCACCGGGCCGCTGACGGTGGCGATGCTCTCGTCACGACGCCCCATCGATTTCGTCTGGGTGGGCTGTGCTGTGGTCGGGCTGTTGCTGCTGCTGCCGCTGGGCGGCGGCCCGGCGCTGGATCCGGCCGGTGTGCTGTATGCGATGGGCGCAGCGGCGTGCTGGGGACTGTACATCGTGTTCGGCAAGCGTGCCGGCCACCTGCACGCTGGGCATTCGGTGTCGCTGGGGCTGCTGGCCGCGTCGCTGGTGGTGGTGCCGGTGGGCGTGGTACATGCCGGCGCCGCGTTGCTCGACCCGAAGATCCTGGCGGCCGGCCTGCTGGTGGCGCTGGTCTCCAGCGCGATTCCGATGTCGCTTGAGATGATGGCGCTCAAGCGCCTGCCGAAGGAAACGTTCGGCATCCTGATCAGCATGGAACCGGCGGTGGCCGCGCTGTGGGCGATGTTGCTGCTGCACGAGCACCTGCACGGGCTGCAGTGGCTGGCGATCGGCTGCACGGTGCTGGCCTCGGTGGGCAGCACGATGACCGCGCGGCGGTTGAAGTTGCCAGTGGTGCAGGCCGGGTAGCGGCGGAGAGCGTGCGGACCAACGGTCCGCACCCACCAGAGCGGCGTGCCAACCAAGGTTGGCACCCACCAGGAGCGTTCAGCGCAGGGCGTCAGCCGGGACGTCGATCTGCATCGCCAGGGCGAGGTGATCGGAGAAGGCGGCCGGAACGGCCTCCACGGCGCGGGTCTGCAGGCCGCTGCTGACCAGGATGTGGTCGATGGCGCGGTCAGGCCGCCAGCTGGGGAAGGTCGGCACGATGCAGCCCGGGGGCTGCAGCCGGGTCTTCTGGTACAGCACCTGCATTTCCGGGCGCTCGGCCAGGCAGTTGAAGTCACCCATCAACACGGCGTTCGGGTGGTCGGACAACAGCTCGGCGATGAAGCCCAGCTGTGACATCCGCGAGCCCGCGCCCAATGACAGATGGGCCACCGCCACCGCCAAGCCGTCGGCACCATCGCCGAACTTGGCCAGCAGCACGCCACGCCCACCGATGCGGCCTGGCAGGGCGTGGTCCTGCACTTCCACCGGTTCGAGCTTGCTCAGCAGGCCATTGGCGCTGGACGCGACCCCGCCCATGCGCCGGTTCGGCTGGTGGCTCCAGTAGTTGAAGCCGGCGCGCTGGGCCAGGTAGTGGGTCTGGTTGGTGAAGCCCGAGCGCAGGCTGCCCGGGTCGGCCTCCTGCAGGCCGACGATGTCATGTTCGCGCGCCAGGGTGGCGATCGCGTCCAGGCTGCTGCGCTTGCGCCCCGCCGGCAGCGCATGTGACCAGCTGCGGGTCACATAGTCGCTGTAGCGGCGGGTACTTGAGCCGGCCTGGATGTTGGCCGTCAGCAAGCGCAGGGTCCGTGTACGGGGGGAATTCACGGCCGGGAAACGCTTCTCTTGGATCAGTGAGCCTGGGCCGCACCGCGTTCGCGGGCGATCAGGTGGTCGGCGATGCGCAGCATGTCCGGGAAGCTCTTGCCCTTCACCAGGTACTTGCCGTTGACGATGATCGACGGGGTGCCGCTGATCTGGCTGCGCTGGGCGAACTGCTTGGCCGAGTTGGTCTTGGCATTCACCGCGAAGCTGCCCATGGTGGCGGCGAACTGCTTCGGATCCACGCCGTAGGCACCGTAGAACTTGGCGATGTCGTCAACCGAATCGGTGCCGCGCTCGCCCTTCAGGGTCTTCTGCGAATGGATGGCAGCGTACAGGGCTTCGTGGGTCTTCTCCTGCACGCCCAGGGTCTGCGCGGCGTAGAAGGCACGGGCGTAGTTGTCCCAGGTGCCGCCGAACATGGCCGGCACGTAGACGAAGTTCACATCGCTCGGCAGGCCGGCCTTCCACGGGCCGACCAGCGGCTGGAACGCGGCGCAGGCCGGGCAGACGTAGCCGAAGATCTCGGTCACTTCGATCTTGCCGGCGGCCGGCTGGAACGGCTGGCCGTTCGGGATCACCTGGTAGTCGGCGCCTTCCACCGGGGCCGGGCCGGTCAGCGCGGCGGTGGTCGGGGCCGGTGCAGTGGCCGGTGCGGCTTCAGCTGAGGCCTTCTCGCCTTCGGCAGCGGCCGGTGCGACGCCTTCGGTACCCGCGGCCGGCGCAGCCGGTTCGGTGGTCGCCGGAGCAGCAGCCGGTTCGGCCGGGGCCGCGGTGGTGTTGGTGCTGCCGTCGTCGGCCTTGCAGGCAGCCAGGATTGGCAGCAGCGCTGCGAGGGCGAGGGCGTAACGGATCTTCATGGAAACGTCTCCAGCATCTGGAAAGGTGGGGCCGGCGTCATGCGCCGGCCAGGGGGAAATGATGACACGCGGCGGCGACAGCGCCGTGTCGGTGGTGGGTGTTGGTTCAGCGGCCGCGGGCGGCGCGGGCCTGGGCGATCAGCGCCGAGGCGATGCGCAGCTGGTCGTCGAAGCTGTCGCCACGGACCAGGTACTGGCCGTTGATGATCAGCGCCGGGGTCCCCGGGATCCTGGTGCGCTGGGCGAACGCGCGGGCGGCATCGACCTTCTTCTGTACGGCATCGCCGCGCAGGGCCTGCAGGTAACGGTCCGGGGTCACGCCGTAGGCCTTGTAGAAGGTGGCGAGCTCATCGGCCGAAACGTTCTGCATCGGCAGCGAGCCGTCCTGGTGCAGAGCCTTGAACACGGCGCCGTGGCTGCGCTTGGCCACGCCGACTTCGTCGGCGGCGTAGTAGGCCAGGGCCCAGGCGTCCCAGGCGCCGCCGAAGGCCGCCGGAACCGGGGTGAAGCGCACGTCGGCCGGCAGCTTGGCTGCCCAGGCTTCCAGCTGCGGTTCGAAACGGGCGCAGTGCGGGCAGGTGTAGCCGAAGACTTCGACCACCTCGATCTTGCCGGCCAGCGGCTGGAACGGGCCCGGCTGGGCGATGCGCTCGTAGTCTTTGCCCTCGACCAGCGGGGCATTGGCAGGGGTTGCGGCGCAGGCTACCAGCGGCAGCAGCACCAGCACAGACAACAGCAGGCGGGAAATCAACCTCATCGACACGCATCTCCGTTGAAAAAAGCAACGCCGGCGCGGTCGCCGGCGTGAAGGAAACATACCGCAGGCGAGGGCCGCGGTGGCGGCCCCGGCCGACCAAAGGTGCTCAGGGGGCGGCAGCCGGTTGTGCCGGCGTGGTGGCAACGGCCACGTCGTCGGCCTTGTTGTGCAGGCCCTGCAGGTAGCTCGACAGCGCCTGCACCTCCTGTTCGCTCAGCTTCTGCGCAACCGCAGCCATGATCTGGAAGTGCGCCTTGTCGGTCTCGTTGGTCTGGCCGGCCTGGTATTCCTGCAGGCGGCGCGCGACATAGCTGGCGTGCTGGCCACCAATGTGCGGATAGGCCGGGCCGGGATTACCGGCGCCGCTGGGGCCGTGGCAGGCCATGCAGGCCGGCAGGCCGCGCTTGGCGTCGCCGCCGCGGTACAGCTGCTGGCCGATCTCGTAGAACTTCATGCCCTTGTAGGGGCCGTCGGTGACCGCCGTGTCATCGGCGATGCCGGCGGTGGCCTTCTGGGTGGCGAAGAACGCGCCGATGTCGCGCATGTCCTGCGGGGTGAGGTTCTGCACGAACGGCACCATCGCCACCGCCGCACCGGAGCTGCGCTGGCCGTTGGCGATCAGGGCCATCTGCTGGGCGACGTAGCGTTCGCTCTGGCCGGCGATGGACGGGTACATCTCCACTGTGGAATTGCCGTCGGCGCCATGGCAGGCCGCGCAGGCCGAGGCCTTGGTCTGGCCGGCCTTGGCGTCGCCCCAGGTGGTCTTGCTGAAATCCACTTCCAGCGAGGCGGTGCGGATCGGCCCGTTGTCGGGCAGCGGGGTCAACGTGGTCTGCGCGAACGCAGCAGCGGCAACGACTACAGCAGTGGCAAGGGCGGATACGGCAAGAACGCGAGCGTGGCGCATGCTAAAGCTCCGTATGGACCGGGCCGGGCGGTGGCCGCCGGCATCGCCCGGATTATCAACGCCGTTTCCGCGCACGGTCAACGCAGCAGTGCAGCAAAATGCCCGCAACGGCCGCCGGCACGGGCGCGCGGCGCCGCAACATGCGATCCTAGGCACATGTCATTGCTCATCGAACGCGCCCGTTACCACCTTTCGGCCCACAACGTGCGGCAGCTGCCGCCCGACGAAGGGGCCGAAGTGGCCTTCGCCGGCCGCTCCAACGCCGGCAAGTCCAGTGCGCTCAACGCGCTGACCCGCCAGAACGCCCTGGCCCGTGTCTCCAAGACCCCCGGCCGCACCCAGCAGCTGGTGTTCTTCCAGGTCACGCCTGAAGCGCACCTGGTCGACCTGCCCGGTTACGGCTACGCCAAGGTGCCGCTGGACCTGCAGGCGCACTGGCAGGCCTTCATCGACCGGTATTTCCGTACCCGCGAAGCCCTGAAGGGCCTGGTGGTGGTGATGGATATCCGCCATCCGCTGAAGGACTACGACCGGCAGATGCTGTCCTATGCCGTGCAGCGTGGCCTGCCGGCGCACGCGCTGCTGACCAAGGCCGACAAGCTCAGCCGCAGCCAGCAGATGCAGTCCCTGCAGAAGGTGCGCAAGGAGCTGCAATCAGCCTACGGTGACAGCGTCAGCGTGCAGGTGTTCTCCGGCGAAGACCGTACCGGTGTGGACGAAGCCCGTGGCGTGATCGGCGGCTGGCTGGGGCTGGAGTAAGGCTTCCGGTTTTCCTGTAGAGCCGAGCCCACGCTCGGCTGCCGCGCGCAGCGCGGCCAGGCCCCGGTAGCCGAGCATGAGCTCGGCTCTACAAGGGCTCATCGGCTCATTTCAACGGCGAATACTCCGCCGGCATCCACGCATAGGCCTTGCCCTCGCCACGCACATGGCCCAGGCCGGGGAACGGCAGGTGCGCACCGGCCACCCACCAACCGTTGGCGGTGGCCTGCTGCAGCAGCCCGCGACGGCTGGCGATGGCCGCCTTGCGGTCCGAATCGGCCTCGAATGCCGCCTCCGGATGCGCGAACTGCACCGCATGGAAGTGCAGCACATCGCCCCACACCAGCAGTGACTGGCCCTGGCTGTCGAACCGGTAGGAGACATGGCCGGGCGTATGGCCATGGGTGTCCATCGCCACCGCGCCACCGGGCAGGGCATCGCCGGGGCTGAAAGTGCGCAGGTGGCCGCTGGCCTGGTAGGGCGCCACCGCGTTGCGTGCCAGCGGGAAGGCGAAGCGCACGCCCTTCGGCGCGGTGGCCTCGCTGGCCGGGTTGAGCCAGTAGTCGGCATCAGCCTTGGACAGCCACACCGTGGCATTCGGGTAGGCGGGCTTGCCCTGCGCGTCGAGCACCCCGCACAGGTGGTCCGGATGGGCGTGGGTCAGCAGCACCTCGTCCACCTCGGCCGGGTCGACGCCGGAGGCGCGCAGATTGCCCAGCACCTGGCCCAGGCCGGGGCCAAAGCACTGCGCGGTGCCGGTATCGACCAGGGTCAGGTGGTTGCCCTGGCGCACCAGGAAGGCGTTGATCGCGGTCTGCAGGCCTTTCTTGTCTTCGGGCAGGTAGCGGCCTTCCAGCAGGCGGCTGACCAGCGTGGGCGGCACGTCCACCACTTCCTGCCGGCCCAGTGCGACCACGCCGTCGAACAGGGCGGTGACCTGCAGTGCGCCGACGCGCTGGTGGTAGACGCCGGGCACCTGCTGGGTGGGAGCGGGCGAGGTGGCTTCGGCCAACGCGGCCAGCGGCAGGGACGACAGTGCCAGCAGCAGGGCGCCGTGCAGCGGCAGGTAACGCAGGGTCATGGCGGTTCTCGGTGGACGACGGACGGTTCCGTTGCCGCATAGCGTGGCGTGGCTGGCGTGTGCGCGGCGCTCAAACCACTGCGCGGAATGCTCAGGGAAGGGGGGTGTCTGCAGGGCTGCGCCCTGCACCCGCAGAGGCAACGGCAACAGCCGAAGCAATAGCAGCAGCCGAAGCAACAGCAACAGCGGGCTATCTGTGGGATGGCGGGGTGGGTCCGGTTGCGGGGGACGCTGCAAGTACGTCCATGTAAGCTCGGTCGCCGCATCCATGCGGCTCACGCCCCCGCAACCGGACCCACCCCGCCTTCGACAGTTTTCCGCGATCTGTCGGAACGGCGTTCTGCTTTGGTGGGTGCCGACCGTTGGTCGGCACGGGGTCTGATTCCGTTCTGAATATCGATATCTGACAGATGTGTCGACCAAGGTCGACACCTACCAACAGCCGCGAAGATCTGTCTGAGGTGGGGCGGTGTGGGGGGTCAGGACCGTTGGCGCCATGGATGGCGCCATCGAGCCCCCATGGGTGAGGGCGCTTTGCTTGCGAAGCACTGCTTCGCAAGCGCCCGAACGCACAGCCGCCAGCGGCTGGGCCGGACCCCGGAGGGGGGTTTACGGCGTGTCCTGACCACCCACAGTGCCCCTCCATCCCACGGAATGCCCGCTTTGGCTTTGGCTGTTGCCGTTGCATTGAGCAGGGTGCAGGGCTGCAAGCCCTGCAAAAAACACCCTCACTTCACCCAGCTGTCGATCTCGCCGTGCTCGAACGGCCCCAGCTTCGCTTTCACCATCCGCCCCTGCGCATCGAACAGCACGCTGTAGGGCAGAAGGCCCTGCGTGTTGCCCAGCTGCACGCTGGCATCGCGCGGCCCCGGGGTCTCGATCACGATCGGGTAATCCACCGGTACCCGCTGCAGGAAACCGCGCACGTCTTCCGGGGTATCCAGTGCCAAGCCCAGCACCTGCACACCGCTGTCGCCCTGTGCATGGGCGAAGCGGGCAAGCTCCGGCATTTCTTCCACGCACGGGGCGCACCAGCTGGCCCAGACATTGATCAACAGCGGGCGACCGGCAGCGTGCTGGCGCAGGTCCAGCGGCCGGCCTTCAAGATCGGGCAGCGACAATGCGGGCAGGCTGTCGCCAACCTGCAGGACCGGCGCCGCGGCCGCAACGGCAGGCTCCGCCGGCACGGCCTCAGGCGTCACCGGCGCCGGTGCCAATCGATGCCCGGCCCACAGTCCAAGGCCGGCGGCCAGCACCGCTGTCCACAGCAGCGCTGGCCGTTGCCACTTCATCGTGCGGTGCGCAGCAGCGCTTCCTCGACCACCGCCTGGGTCAGCAGGGTCGGCAGCACGGTCGGCGGTGCGCCCGGGCCGTACACCACGTACAGCGGCACGCCCACGGCCTTGTGCTCTTCCAGGAACGTGGTGATCTGTGGATCGACGTTGGTGTAGTCCCCGCGCATGTACACCGCGTTGGTGCGCTTGAGCAGTTCCTTGAACTCTGGCCGCGACAGCACGGCGCGTTCGTTGGCCTTGCAGCTCACGCACCAGTCGGCGGTCATGTTGACGAACACCACGCGGTTGTCGGCGCGCAGACGGTCGAGTAACTGCGGCGAGTACTCGACCACGTTGTCGCTGGCGGCCTGTGCGGCGCGTGCCGGCGGTGCCAGCTGGGTCACGCCCCAGGCCGGTATCAATGCACCGATCGCCAGCAGCACGCCGAGCAGGGTCACTGCACGCGAGCCGGTCCAGCGGTTGCGTTCAAACAGCCACAGGCCGAAGGCCAGCAGCAGCAGGCCACCCAGCACCAGCGCCATGCCGTCCACGCCACGCTGCTTGCCGAGCACCCACAGCAGCCACAGCACGGTGGCATACATCGGGAAGGCCAGCACGTGCTTGAGGGTTTCCATCCATGGGCCCGGCTTGGGCAGGCGGCGCGCCAGCGCCGGCACGAAGCCGATCAGCAGGAACGGCAGCGCCAGGCCCAGGCCGAGGAACAGGAACACGGTCATCGCCTTCAGCGGCGGGGCAATGAACGCGTAGGCGATCGCGCCGCCCATGAACGGGCCGACGCAGGCACTGCCGACCACGCAGGCCAGCGCGCCGGTGAAGAAGTCACCGGCCGGGCCGCTGCGGCTGGCCAGCGACTGGCCCAGGTTGCCGATGCCGCCGCCCAGGGTGAACACGCCGGACAGGCTCAGGCCCACCGCGAACATGATGTAGGCCAGCACCGCGACCACGCCCGGATGCTGCAGCTGGAAGCCGATGCCGACGGCGTTGCCGATCGCGCGCAGGCCGACCATCAGCGCACCGATCACCGCGAACGCGACCAGTACGCCCAACGTGTACCAGAGGGCGTGGCTGCGCGCGCGCTGCGGGCTTTCGCCACTCTGCGCCAGGCTCAGGACCTTCAGCGAGAGGATCGGCAGCACGCACGGCATCAGGTTCAGTACCAGGCCACCGGCCAGGGCCAGCAGCAGCACCCATACGAACGAACGGTCCGGATTCGGCGTGGTCGCCGGCGGGCGCGTGCGCAGCGCGTTGTCACCGCGCGCGTCGGCAGCGAACTCATTACCGTTTTCGGCGCCTGCAACGGCCGGGGTGGTGGCATCCGTATTGGGCACCGTCGGCAGCAGGCGCAGGGGGGCACCGTTGGCGCCTTCGCGTGGCGCCGCAACCAACGGACTGATCACCTCGTTGCGCGGCGGCGACTGTTCGGCGCTGGCGTTGATCTTGCCGGCCGGGATCGACAGCTTCACCCGGCGGGTCATCGGCGGGTAGCAGATGCCATCGGTCTGGCAGCCCTGGAAGGTCACCACCAGTGTGCTGTCGACCGCATCGGCGACGGAGCGGCGCAGCGGCAGCGGCACTTCCACCTGGTTGAAGTAGACCGAGACATCGCCGAAATGCTCGTCGCGATGCGATTGTGCAGCCGGCCAGCGCAGCTTGTCGGCCAGCACGCCGGTGCTGCCTTCCAGCTTCAGCGAGGTGCGGTCGCGATACAGGTAGTAGCCCGGCGCCGGGCTGAAGCGCAGCAGCAGGGTGTTGCCGTCACTGGCGATGGCGTCGAAGCCGAACGCCTGCTCCGAAGGAAGCGGCAGCGCCTGGCTGTTGCTGGCGGCACCCGGCAGGCGCAGGCCGCCGCTGTTGCCGGCACCGGCCAGCGGGTTGTTGAACGGGCTGGCGGCGCCGGTACGCGTGGCCGGCGCCGCGGCCTGTGCGCCGCTACCGGGCAGGGTGACCTGCACCACGCGCTTCTGCGGCGGGTAGCACACACCGGCATCGGCGCAGCCCTGGTAACGCACTTCCAGGCTGATGGTGCCGGCGGCGTCGGTCGGCGTGCCAGGCAGGGTGGCCTGCAGGCGCTCGCGATAGGTTTCGACTTCGCCGAAGAAATCGTCGTGGTGCTTGTCGCCCTTGGGCATCTGCAGCGCGCCGGCATTGAAGGCCGGATCGGCCTTGACGCTGGTGCGGTGGCGATACAGGTAGTAGCCGGGTGCGATCTTGAACTGCAGTTGCACCTGGCCGCGCTCGGGGGCGGTGGCGGTCAGCGCGAACGCCTGGTCCACCGGCAGCAGGTCCTTCTCATCCAGCGCGAACGCTGGCAGCGAGAGCCACAACAGGGCGCACAGGGCGGCGCCACGCGCAAACAGAGTCTTCAATCAGTGTCCTCCCGGGTCTGTGCCCGGATCCAGTCCAGATACGCCGGCAGGCCGGCCCGGGTTTCGACCGCGATGCACTCCGGGAGTTCATACGGATGCAGTTCGACGATCCGGGCAATCGCGTCATCGACGCGGCTTGCGGTGGTCTTCACCAGCAGTTGCAGCTCGGCGTCGGTGGTCACCTCGCCCTGCCAGCGGTAGGTCGACTGTGCGCCATCGAGGCGGGTCACGCACGCGGCCAGGCGCTCGCCGACCAGCGCGTGCGCGATGCGCTCGGCACTGGCCCGGTCCGGGCAGGTGGTCAACAGCAGCAGGACGGGATCGACGGTCGACATGACCGTCGAGTATAGGGCCGCCGCCGGGTCAGAGCCCGGCGGCGGCGATGGACCGCTGCGTTGCGCGGTCAGTTGGCCAGCTGGCAGGTGGCCGGCTTGGCCGAGGTGAACAGGGCCGGGGTCGCCCACTCGGGGTGATCGATGAACGGGTTGCGGTTGCCCTGGAAGCTGTAGACCACGTCATTGCGTGCACGTTCGGCATCATCCGGTGGGTCGGACAGGTGCCAGTCGATCAGCGTGGACAGCAGCCCCATGTAGGCCGGCGAACTGCTGGTCTTGACGATCTTGCTGCGGTCGTCGGTCAGTTCCAGGTCCGGTTCGGACTGGCCGGTGGCCGCATCCTTGCCCCCTTCATAGCGGATGGCCATGTACATCACCGCACGTGCCATGTCGCCCTTGCGATGGCCCCACACCTCGAAGGTGCCGGTGTTGCCGTCCGGCGTGCGTACCCAGTTGGAGTTGCCCGGGTAACCGCCGCTGCCGCCGCCCTGGCCGTTGTTGGCCTCGGTGGCGCGCTCGCCGCAGTTGGCGTCGCACTTGGCGAACGGCTTGTTGCCACGGTCGGCGTTCCACTGTGCATCGGTCAGGTACAGCATGTGGGTGTCGGTGTACGGCGCGTACGGCAGGCCCTTATCACCGGTGGTGCTGGCAAAGCCCAGCGAGTTCGGCCAGGTGTGTTCGCGGTTGTACTTCAGGCCACTGCCGCTGCCGGCGCGATCGGTCACCTTGGCGTAGCTGCGGTTGCGATACGCGTCGAGGATGCGGTTCGGGTTGTTCGGGTCCTCGTCGGCGATCTCCAGGATGGTCCAGGTGCTGGTGCCCGAGCCGCTGTACGGGTAGGCGGTGTGGCCCTTGATGGTGGCGTGCAGCGAGCAGCGCAGCTGGCTCGGGCTGGAGGTGTTCACCTTGGAGTAGTAGCCGGCCGGCACGCCTGGGTTGCCCGGGTCTGGATTGCCGCCGGTGCTGGCCACGGTGAACGCGATGCGGCTGTCGGCCGCCGGATGCGCGCCCTGCAGGTCGGTGATGCGCGCGGCGCGGATATCGAAGCGGCAGGCCTCACCGGCCACCAGCGCGGTGTTGGTGGATAGCTTCACGCTGCGGCCGCTGGCCGGGAAGGTCAGCGGCACGCTGCCGGAGGTGCCGCAGCTCAGCGCGAAGGCGCCACTGGCCAGGTTCACGGTTTCGCTGAACACCACTTCCAGATCGGCCGCGGCTGGGAAGGTGCTGCTGCCCTGTGCCGGGGTGGTGGTGGACACCGACGGCGGTGTGTTCGGGCCCGGGGTGCCGCCGCCGCTGAAGGTCTGGCCGTTGTTGCAGCTGCCGAAGGTCTGCCTGGCCGACTCGGCCCAGGTGAAGTGGGCGTACTGGCTGCCGCTGCCGGTCAGCTGCAGCGAGGTGCCCGGCGCTGTGCTGTTGGTCTCGGCCACCGGAATGTTCTGGCTGGTCATGCCGGCGGCAGGGCCACCGGAGGCGGTGATGGCGCCCTCGTAGCTGAGGAACTGGACCACCTTGCCGCTGGCATCGACCAGGGCGATGCCGTCGTTCGGGCCGTTCTGGAGGCCGTTGGTCGGGTAGCTGACCACGGCCAGGGTGGCGCTGCCGCAACCGGCGGCGGTGCCGGCCGGAACCGGGTTGTTGGCGTAGACCGTGGCGGCAGAAGGGTTGCTGCCGTTGTAGAGGTAGAGGCGGTAGCCGGACAGATCCTCACCGGCGGTGGCTACGACCTCGATCGCTTCGCCGACGTCGCCGGCGGCGGTGCTGTCGTCGTAGTGCAGTTCGTTGATGAAGACCTCGGCCTGGGCCGGCGCGGCGGCCAGCGCCAGCAGGCAGGCGGCGGCAAGCGGGGACAGCAATCGCATCGACAACTCCTTGTGATTGGGAATGCGCGGCCGAGCCTAAGGCCGATCCAGTGACACTTTGTCGTAAATGAACGTCAGATATCTGACAGTGGGACATTGGTCACCAAATGTCACCCGTTCCCCCCTTGGCTTGCCGCGTTGCATCCCTATACAGGCGTCCACGCAGGGAATGAGGTTTCCGGGTCCGGAGAAAAATTTCAGGATCGGCCCTTGAAAGGCCTGTGGAGGTCTCCATCTCTGTCGTGCTCCCGACTTGTCGGGCTTTTTCACGCGCGTTGCTGGCACTCGCCTGGTGTGACTGCTAACATCGCCGGACTTTTTCAGACCAATCAATAACTTAAGAGGTCTCTCATGAGCATCAAGCCGCTGCACGACCGCGTTGTGGTCAAGCCGATCGAAGCCGACGAAATCTCCGCCGGTGGCATCGTCATCCCCGACTCGGCCAAGGAAAAGTCCACCAAGGGTGAAGTCGTGGCCGTCGGCCCGGGCAAGCCGCTGGACAACGGCAACGTGCGCGCGCCGTCGCTGAAGGTTGGCGACAAGGTCATCTACGGCCAGTACGCCGGCAGCTCGTACAAGAGCGAAGGCGTCGAGTACAAGGTCCTGCGCGAAGACGACGTGCTCGCCGTCATCGGCTGAGCCTCGGCGCGACCTGCTTCATCCCCTGATTCCAAACACCCAGCCGCCGGGCATGGCCCGGCGCTACCAATGAGGTAACTGCAATGGCTGCCAAGGATATTCGTTTCGGTGAAGACGCCCGTTCGCGCATGGTGCGCGGCGTCAACGTTCTCGCCAATGCCGTCAAGGCCACCCTGGGCCCGAAGGGCCGCAACGTCGTGCTGGAAAAGAGCTTCGGCGCGCCGACCATCACCAAGGACGGCGTCTCCGTCGCCAAGGAAATCGAACTGGCTGACAAGTTCGAGAACATGGGCGCGCAGATGGTGAAGGAAGTCGCTTCCCGCACCAACGACGACGCCGGCGACGGCACCACCACCGCCACCGTGCTGGCCCAGGCCCTGATCCGCGAAGGCGCCAAGGCTGTGGCCGCCGGCATGAACCCGATGGACCTGAAGCGTGGTATCGACAAGGCCGTCGTGGCCGCCGTTGCCGAACTGAAGACCATCTCCAAGCCGACCGCCGACGACAAGGCAATTGCCCAGGTCGGCACCATCTCGGCCAACTCGGACGAGTCGATCGGCCAGATCATCGCCGACGCGATGAAGGAAGTCGGCAAGGAAGGCGTGATCACCGTTGAAGAAGGCTCGGGCCTGGACAACGAGCTGGACGTGGTCAAGGGCATGCAGTTCGACCGCGGCTACCTGTCCCCGTACTTCATCAACAACCAGCAGTCGCAGACCGCTGACCTGGATGACCCGTTCATCCTGCTGCACGACAAGAAGATCTCCAACGTCCGTGACCTGCTGCCGGTGCTGGAAGGCGTCGCCAAGGCCGGCAAGCCGCTGCTGATCGTGGCCGAAGAAGTCGAAGGCGAAGCGCTGGCCACCCTGGTGGTCAACACCATCCGTGGCATCGTCAAGGTCGTGGCCGTCAAGGCTCCGGGCTTCGGCGACCGTCGCAAGGCGATGCTGGAAGACATGGCCGTGCTGACCGGCGGCACCGTGATCTCCGAAGAAGTTGGCCTGTCGCTGGAAAAGGCCACCATCAAGGACCTGGGCCGCGCCAAGAAGGTGCAGGTTTCCAAGGAAAACACCACCATCATCGATGGCGTGGGTGACAAGGCTGCCGTCGATGCACGCGTCGGCCAGATCAAGACCCAGATCCAGGACACCTCCTCCGATTACGATCGCGAGAAGCTGCAGGAACGCGTGGCCAAGCTGGCCGGCGGCGTTGCCGTGATCAAGGTCGGCGCTTCGACCGAAATCGAAATGAAGGAAAAGAAGGATCGCGTCGACGACGCCCTGCACGCGACCCGTGCAGCCGTTGAAGAAGGCGTGGTCCCGGGCGGCGGCGTTGCCCTGGTCCGTGCGGTCACCGCACTGGCCGGCCTGAAGGGTGCCAACGAAGACCAGAACCACGGCATCCAGATCGCCCTGCGCGCGATGGAAGCCCCGCTGCGCGAAATCGTTGCCAACGCCGGTGAAGAACCGTCGGTCATCATCAACAAGGTCAAGGAAGGCACCGGCAGCTTCGGCTACAACGCCGCCACCGGCGAGTTCGGCGACATGCTGCAGTTCGGCATCCTGGACCCGACCAAGGTGACCCGCTCGGCCCTGCAGAACGCTGCCTCGATCGCTGGCCTGATGATCACCACCGAAGCCATGGTTGCCGAAGCTCCGAAGAAGGACGAGCCGGCCATGGGTGGCGCCGGTGGCATGGGCGGCATGGGTGGCATGGGCGGCATGGACTTCTAAGTCCCCGCTTTCACCCCGTAATGAAAAACCCCGCCGGAAGGCGGGGTTTTTTTGTGGCCGGTCGGAATCAAAATGGATCCACGCCACGCGTGGATGCCGCTGCCAGGTGTAAGTCTACCCGCGGCCCTCGCGCCGCTGCAGCCACAGGTGGGCCGCCAGCAGGGACAGCGCGCCGCCAGCAATCATCCCCTGTACCCACGGCAGCCCCGTGATCGGCGCAAGCAGCAGGCCCCCCGCCATCCCGATCAGACTGGCGCCGGCTGCCACCCGCTGACGTCGCTGCCGATGTTCAGCCTGGCGATGGCGTGCAGCGATGCGCAGACGCCGTGCATCCGGCTGCAACACCGCTTCGGCAATGGCATCGATCTCTGGGCGATTCATCCTGTCTCCTGCATTGCGTCCGTGTCTGCATGCTGCACGACTGCGGGACCTGTGTGCAACGGTAACGCTTCGATCATCTGACAAACGCTTTCGCCGCGCCGTACTCCCACTGCCACGGCACGCCGGTGTCGCCCAGCACGAACGCCACCAGGGCCGGGAAGGCCGCCTCTGCCCGCACATCGTTGCCCAGGATCACCACGCAGCGCTGGTGCTGCTCCATGCATACCAGCGTATTGCCCACCGCATCGTCGTGGCCGCCCTTGTAGAAGCCTGCGCCCTGCGGGCCGAGAAACGTCACCACGCCCAGGCCAGCCGCCAGGTCCTTGCGCTGCTGCGCCTTCGGCAGCTCCGGCTGCAGGGTGGGGAACTGGCTGGCGCTGGTGATCTGCAGCTGCGGCCGCACCAGCTCCCTGCGCATCGCCGCTGATAATCCATCGCCGCGCACGTAGCCAGCGGCGAAACGGGCCATGTCGGCGATGGTGGTATCCATTGAACCAGCCGCACGCACGCGGCTGCGCTCATCGTGCGGTTCGGCCGTACCTTCTGCCGTCCAGCCATCGGCCAGGTTGGCGGCGAAATCCGCACGCCACATCATGCTGGTGCGGGTCATGCCGAAGCGGTCGAACACCCGCTGCTGCATCAACGCGCCTACATCCTCGCCGAGCCGCCCGCGTTCGATCACGAACTGCAGCAGGATCAGCCCTTCGCCGGAATAGCCGTAGCGGCTGCCCGGATCGAAGTGGAACTTCAGCCGGCCGTCCGGTTCAAGAAACCCGAAGTTGGCAAAGCCACTGGCGTGGTTGAGCAGCAGGCGAGGGGTGAGCTGGCGCCAGCGCGCATCATCGGCCAGCACGCTGTAGTCGGCGTATTTCTTCGGCTCGGGCGGGTAGTCCGGCAGGGGCTTGTCCAGCGCCGCAGCAATGCTGGCATCCAGCTCGATCTTCCGGTCCTGCGCCAACTGTGCGACCAGATGGCCGAACGCCATCTTGGTCAGCGACGCGGCGTACATCACGGTATCGGTGCGCAGCGGCTCGCCTGCGGCATTGCGCTCGCCGTAGGCGGCCACGTGCACCACCTTGCCGCCATCGATCACCGCCAGCGCCATGCCGCGCGCGTGGGCGGCAAGCATTAGACGCTGGGCTTCGGCGTCGATGTGGGCCGGCGCGGGTACCGGGGGCGGTGCGGCCAGCACGGCCAGCGGAAACAGCGTCAGCAACAACAGGGCAACACGGCGCATGCGTGGACCTCCTGGCGGGACGTGGCGCGATGCTACGCCAGCCCGCAGTCCACGTCATAGCATGCGGGGGTCACGTCACCGCCGGCTGGCGCAGGCAGATCCGGGCGGCGCCGGCGCTGATGTCCACCTGGCTGTCGACCATGGCGTCGGCGCCAAGGATCAGTGCAGGGCGAGCCTCCAGCCCGATGGACCTGAACACCGACAGTTCGCTGATCCTGACCTCCATCGCCGGGTGCTGCCAACCTGGGCCGGACATGCCGGAGAGGGTGTACAACCACGTCGCCTGCGGTTGGCCACCCAGTCCCTGCGTGCCTTTCTCCCGCACCCGCAGGCGCTCATCGCTGCCGTCGATGCGCAGGCCCAGTGCGCGGGCGGCTTCGGCATTGAGCACGGTCTGCGCGGCACCGGTGTCGACCACCGCGATGGCTTCCACTCCCGCGTCACCCAGTTTCACGGTAATAAAGGCGAAGTGTTCAAGGCCCTCGCGACGATCAGGTAGTGCATTGGCCTGGCATTGGCGACCATCGACGCCAAGCTGCCCGGGTTTCCATAGCGCCAGCTCACCACGACCAAAGTCCCAGCGGGTATCCCAACGGCCGGTCAGGTCGTTGCCGATCAGGCCGTCGACGGCGGGATCATCGTCTTTCTGCAGATTGGAAAGGTCGGCCTGCACACCGCTGACGCGCAGCTGCCACCCACCGACCTTCCATGAGGTCGTGTGCATGCGCTGCAGCGGCGCGCTCTGGGCGCTGGCTCCCTGCGCATGCGTGGTGGCCGCGCTGGCATCCTCCAGTCCATGGCGGCGGGCAACCCGACCGTCGACGAGGGTGGCCCCGGCCGCGCTGTCGACCACGAAGCGCAGCGGTTCGGCGCTTCCGTTCAGTGAGACGGCCACTGCCGGATGGTTGCCCTGCATCCACATCGGCAGCACGTGTACAGGTGGGGCGGCGGCCAGCGCGGGGAATGCAGCGGCAAGCAGGGGCAGAACGGACAGGCGCACGTTGGATCTCCGGAGTAGAAGTGGAGGCCTATTGGCGCGCATCCGCGTATCTTGGGAATATCGGCGTTGATACCGTCCTGATACACACCTGCAGGATACTGGCCGCATGAACACTCCTGCCCGGGTCATCGTTGTCGATGACGATGCCAGCATCCGTGACGCCATCGCCGACTGCCTGCTGCTGCATGGCTTCCAGGTACGCGTGGCGGCCGACGCTGCAGGCCTGGACCTCCTGCTGCTGAACGAGCGTCCGGACGCCATCATCCTGGACTGGATGATGCCCGGCGAGGACGGCCTGTCGGTGTGCCGCCGGCTGCAGGCGCGGGCCATCCCGATCCTGATGCTGTCGGCGATGGGGGCCGCACCGGACCGCGTGATCGGCCTGGAAATGGGAGCGGACGACTATCTGGCCAAGCCCTTCGATCCACGCGAACTGCTGGCGCGGGTGCGTGCCCTGCTGCGCCGGCAGGACAAGCTGCGCGCCCAGGTCGCCTGCGAGCTGCGGTTTGCCGGCTGGCGATTGCTACCCGATCAGCGCCGCCTGTTCACACCCGATGGCCGTGAACTCGCGCTCAGCCGGGGGGAGTTCGCCCTGATGCTGGCGCTGGCCGAGCGCCCTGGACGCGTGCTGGGACGGGAGCAGCTGCTGCAGTTGACCCATGGCGAAGACAGCGACAGCGTCGACCGCGCCGTCGATCTGGCGATCAGCCGGCTGCGCCGCAAACTGGGCCAGGCGGCTGCCGGCGCGGAAGCGCTTGTGCAGACGCTGCGCGGCGAAGGCTATCGCTTCGGCGCCGAGGTGCATGTGCTGTGAGGGCTCGTTGGTCCACTGCACGCTGGATCGCGATGGTGGCCCTGGCCAGCCTGCTGCTGGCCACGCTGGTCAGCGTAGCGGTGGTCGGCTGGATGCCACGACCCGCACCGCCCCCCATGCGGCTGGACCAGGCCATGCAGGTCGTTCGTGGCGAACGGCCCGCCATGCCTCTGGGGCTGCATCTCGAAACCCGTGCGTCGCCGCCGCAGGGCAGCAGCAATGGCGGGCTCACCCACCTGGTTGCGTCGCAGATGGACCTGCCGCTGGAACACGTGCGGTTGGTCTGGAGTGGCCGTGGCAAGGCGCCTGATGTGAAGGTCATCGAAGGCGGCATGGAACTCGATGGAAATGCACGGACGGACGCGTTGCAGGCGCAGGTGTCAGTGCTGACCAAGATGCAGTGGTCACCCTTTGAACTGGCGGTGCGCCAAGCTGATGGCCGATGGCAGGTGGTCGGCAGCGACCACAGTGATCTGGCCGCGTGGCGCCGGCAGGTCGTGCTGGCGCTGGTAGCGGGGACCGTGTTGTTGGCACCCTTTGCCGCCTGGGCATCGGTCCGCCTGGGACGGCCGCTGCGGCGGCTGGCCGAGGCCAGTGCACGGGTCGAACTGCAGGACGGCACGCCGCTGCCGGACGAGGGCCCACGCGAAGTACAGATATTGGCTGCAGCGATCAGCACCGGGCGCGAGCGCCTGCGCGCACAGGCCCAGGACATGACGCGCATGCTGGCCGCGGTAGCGCACGACCTGCGCACGCCGTTGACCGGCCTGCGTCTGCGCGCGGAGTTTGCACCGCCGCCACAGGCGGCGCGGATGGTGGCCGACATCGAGCGCATGGACACGATGATCGAGCAGGTGCTCGACTACGCACGCGGCGAATTGCAACCACTGCAGTTGCGGCCGCTGGACCTTGCCGCGTTGCTGGAGGAATGCGTGCAGAGTGCCCTGCTGCGCGGTGTCGAGATCTCCATCGAGGGACCGGACACCTTGCCGTGGCAGGGCGACGCGCTCCTGCTGCGGCGGGCGATCGACAACCTCATCGACAACGCAGACCGCTACGCCGGTGCCGTAGATCTGCACACCGCCATGGAAGGCAGTCGCATGCAGCTGGATGTGATGGACCGCGGCCCCGGCATTGCCGAGGACGACCGCGCACGCCTGCTGCAACCCTTCCAACGCAGCGAGAGCTCGCGCAGCCGCGCCACGGGAGGCACCGGCCTGGGCCTGGCGGTGGCGGCCAACGTCGCACGACGGCATGGGGGCGAGCTTCTGCTGCTGCAGCGTGACGGCGGCGGACTGATCGCACGCCTGCTGCTGGGGCCGATTCCCTGATATCGCCTTGATATTGGCGTTGGCGCCTTGTTTTGCAATATGATTAGGTGCCTAATAATGTTGGAGCGAGCCATGCTGGAAGCCAAGCACAGTGCCCTTCTGGATGAAGCGCAACGACGCGGCCATACCGGCGTCGCGCAGCTGCGCCTGTGTTTCCAGGTGCTGTCGCTGTCATCGTCCATCGACCGCGACTGCGCCACGCGCCTGGCGCTGCAAGGACTCAGTGAAGGGCGTTTCATCGTGCTTTTCCTGCTGCACGGCGCGGGTGGCACACTGCCACCGCATGAACTGGCCGAGCGCGCAGGTGTCACCCGCGCCACGATCAGTGGCCTGATCGATGGCCTGCAGCGCGAAGGGCTGCTGCAGCGGCGCAGTGACGCCGAAGACGGCAGGCGCCTGCAGATCGTGCTGACCACACAGGGGAAGTGCCTGGCCGAGACGCTGTTCAACCAGCACACGCAATGGATAGGGGGCTTGTTCAGCGGGTTGGACGCGGAAGAACAGCAGCAGTTGTCGCAGCTGCTGCACAAGGTCTGGCGGCACACCGATACAGGTCGTGGGGCATGAGCGGGACCCTGACAGCTGAGCGATTGAATGCGCTCAACACTGGCAGCGTCGCCGCCAGCCATCTGGCTGAATGCCTGGCGGTGGATTTCGCTGCGCTGCTGCAGGCGGTGGCACCTACGCTTGCACCGGAAGCGCTGCAGCGCATGCAGGATGCCTCAGCCAAGGGCATCACGCTGCGCATGGCCTTGGCTGCGCAGCTGCTGCGTGAGGCGGGGCAGGGCGCGCCTGCGCCCTGGCAGCATCACAGCTCCGATACCGTGCGCGGCTGGGCCTGCTACCTGATCGGCAGCGATGCCCGTGCAACGTTGGCAGAGAAGCTGCAGCACATGCGCACGCTGGCCGATGATCCACACTTCGGTGTGCGCGAATGGGCGTGGCTGGCGCTACGCACGGACATCGTTGCCGTGCCAATGCAGGCGCTTGAGTACCTGCAACCGTGGACACAGGAAATATCGCCGTACCTGCGCCGCTTCGCCTGCGAAGCACTGCGTCCGCGCGGTGTCTGGGCCGCGCATATCGCGCTGTTCAAGCAGCACCCTGAACATGCATTGCCGATGCTGGAAGCACTGGCTGACGACCCGGAACGCTACGTGCAGGATTCGGTCGGCAACTGGCTCAATGATGCCGGCAAGACTCAGCCGCAGTGGCTGCGCGAGCTGTGCACGCGTTGGCAGCACGAGCGCCACAGCGACGCCAACGCCTACATCCGCAAACGCGCACTGCGCTCGCTCCGGTAGTGCCGGATGCTGGCCGACAACCCCGCAACCCCGTCCACCTCAAGGAAGAACCACCATGTCGCACACCTTCATCGAGCTCTATACCGCTACGCCGGCCTGGACCACACTGCCGCCCGAGCAGCGGAATGCCTTCTTCGCCCGTATTGGCGCCGGCATGCAGCAGTTCGATCCAGCCCGCATCACGCCGCTGGCGATGGGCCGCATTGCCAGGGGCGTACCGCACAGCAGCGATGAACAGTTCTATGCGGTCTGGCGCTGCGCGAGCCGCGAGGAGGTCGATGCGCTGGTGGCTGGCATTGCCGCTACCGGCTGGCATGAGTACTTCACCACCACCCATGCGGTAGGCGCGATGGACAGCATGGCCCAGCACCTGGCCGACCTGGCCGCCTTGTAGCGGGGCGGCAGACGCCGGCAGATCCCGGCCCTCGGCATGGGTGGCACATGCGCCTGTCACCCGGACGCGGTAAACAGGACATTGCCCATGTCCATCCGCAGGGAAGTCGATCATGCAGAGCACGCTCCAGGTCACGCTGTTCGGCCCTCTTGGCGACAGCCCGGCGTTGCAGTTGCCGGGGCTGGAGGGGCCGTCGGTGGCCATCCAGGAATCGGCCCTGCGGCGGTTGGTTTCCGACCTCTACACCGCGCGTTCCCTGCTCAACCCCGAGCAGCTGGACGAGGCCCGGCAGGAACTGGATCGCGTGCTGGAACGCTGGGCCGACATCCATGAAGGCCTGCTGCTGGACGTGGAAGTGCATGGCAAATGAGCAACTTTGCGTGGTTGCCGCCGCGTAGGCCGGGCCGGCGCGCACCTCGCTGAACCGCGTCCCCAGTTGCGGATGAAACAGTTTGCACTGCGCAAAAGCTGTGCTATCAATAGATCCCATGAACGCAGCCCCCACCAGCTTTTACTGGTATTACTTTCCGAAGCCACTGGCGGAGGAAGGACTGCGCTCACCCTGAAGAAAGCTTCAGACGCATTCCCGAAAGCCGCCAGCGAACCTGGCGGCTTTTTTCATGCCGCCACGCTGGGGACCCCCAACGTTCCGGAGATCTCCCGCAATGCCCCCGCACACCGACGACCTGCGTATCCGCACCATCGAACCGCTGACACCGCCTGCCCAGCTGCTGGCGATGCTGCCCTGTGACGATGAAGCCTCCGACACCGTCAGCGCCTCGCGCGCGGCCCTGCACCAGATCCTGCATGGCCGCGACGACCGCCTGGCAGTGGTGGTCGGCCCGTGCTCGATCCACGACCCGAAGGCCGCCATCGAGTACGCCCAGCGCCTGAAGCCGCTGCGTGACGCGCTGGCCGGCGAACTGGAAATCGTCATGCGCGTGTACTTCGAGAAGCCGCGCACCACGGTGGGCTGGAAGGGCCTGATCAACGATCCGGACCTGGATGGCAGCTTCAAGATCGACAAGGGCCTGCGCATCGCACGCGGCCTGCTGCGCGACATCAACAAGCTGGGCCTGCCGGCCGGTGTCGAGTTCCTCGACGTGATCTCGCCGCAGTACATCGCCGACCTGGTGGCATGGGGCGCGATCGGCGCACGCACCACCGAAAGCCAGGTGCATCGCGAGCTGGCGTCGGGCCTGTCGTGCCCGGTCGGTTTCAAGAACGGCACCGATGGCAACGTGAAGATCGCCGCTGACGCGGTGGGTGCGGCGTCCAATCCGCATCACTTCCTGTCGGTCACCAAGCAGGGCGGCACCGCCATCGTGTCGACCACCGGCAACCCGGATTGCCATGTGATCCTGCGCGGCGGCAAGCAGCCGAACTACGACGCAGGCAGTGTTGCCGAGGCCTGCCAGGTGCTGGCCAAGGCCAAGCTGCCGGCGCGCCTGATGATCGACGCCAGCCATGCCAACAGCCTGAAGAATCCGGAGAACCAGCCGAAGGTAATCGACGACATCGCCGTTCAGCTGGAAGACGGCGAACAGCGCATCGTTGGCGTGATGATCGAGAGCCATCTGATCGGTGGCCGCCAGGAACTGGTGGAAGGCCAGCCGCTGGTCTACGGGCAGAGCATCACCGACGGCTGCATCGACTGGGACACCACCGTGACGGTGCTGGAGCGACTGGCCGCGGCCGTGCGTGCCCGTCGCGACGTAAAGGTGTCCGAAGCCGCTTGAGTGCGGCACGTGTGTGGATGGCGGTCAGCGCCTGCGGGGGTGCGGCCGCGATCAGGGCCGGTCGGAGTTGGAGACCGGCCCATCTGCACCGGCGATGCGCCTGGCGCTGCGCATGAGCGACAGCGCCAGGTACATCGCCGGGGTGGTGTGAGACGTAGATCCACGCCATGCGTGGATATCAGCGAGCCACACGGCAGGATTTCGGAAGAGTTGTATGGAGTCCTCCTGCGATTTCGGCCGAAGATGGGGTTCCTCGCCTGACTGGACCCCGCCGATGCGTGTTTTCCCGGATGACAACTTTCTGGATTCAGCTTGTCGGTCGATTTCCGGTGAAGCTGCCAAGGCGCTCGTGAGCTTGAAAGGCGGGCGAATCGCTGAAGATGCCGTATCTGTCATCGAAGACTGGTTTGAGCCGTCCCTCGAGAAGGCGCGCCTGCTGGCGGATCTTGATGAAAGAATCAGGATCCAAAGCAGCGAAGGGGACCAGGGGCTGCTGCGGCCTGCGCTGAAGGCCCGGGCGGTGATCGCGGCATCTCCCGAGCCCGCGCCCGATGACTACGAGCCTTCATTCAAAGTAGTGCCTGCGACAACGCTAGGTGGCGACTGGAAATCCGACTGCGAGACCGACTGCGTGATTGTCGATGGTGATCTGATCGCAGACGGCACGCTGATACTGAACGATCTGAGCGAGACGCTCTGCGTGATCGTACTGGGGAGCCTCAGGGCCCGGAATCTCGACTGTGGTGGTTGGGTGTTCGTGCGTGATGAGCTGGAATGCGATCATCTGTACGCGTGCTCACTCAATGATGGGATTCTGTCCGTAGGTGGCAACATCACTGTTCAGACCTTCCTCGAGACCGGCACCTACACACAAGTGGCGGGGCACCTGACCGCTAGCTACCTCGGCAGCACCCACAACTCCATTGACGTGGAGGGCAAAGTGAACTGTCTAGGCTTCGAAAGACGGTCTGATAGCGACTACTTGTGCGAATGGATCGATCCTGTGTTGCTGGAAGCCGACGATTCCGACGGCGATTGGGGATGCGGACGCCAACGGTATCCGTCGGCTGACTATCCAGAGCGGATACGCGCGGGGGGGCAGCCCCATGAAGTTCGTGCTCTAGATCTACGCCATGCGTGGATACCGCTCTTCTGTAGCGCCGGGCCATGCCCGGCGAACACGCCATCGTTCAATGCACTTCGTCGTGATAGACGAATTTCGGCATTTCCCAGCGGTAGTGGATCGCCAGCAGGCGCAGCGCGAAGCCGCCGCCGAGGCAGCACAGGATCGCGGTGGCGTCGGCCACGCCCCAGTGCAGCAGCAACAGGTAGGCCGCGCCGGTCAGCAGCGCGATGATCGCGTACAGCTCCTTCTGGAAGATCAGCGGCACCTCGTTGCAGAGGATGTCGCGCAGCACGCCGCCGAACGCGCCGGTCAGCATGCCGGCGATCAGCACGATCGGCATCGCATGGCCGGCTTCGCGCGCGATCGAGCAGCCGATCAGGGTGAAGGCGATCAGGCCCAGGCCGTCGAGTACCAGGAAGGTGCGGCGGAAGTGGTGCATCCAACGTGCGACCCAGGTGGCGATCAGCGCCGCGCATACGGTGAAGCCCAGGTACTCGGGATGCTTCACCCAGCCCAGCGGATAGTGGCCGAGCAGGATGTCGCGCAGTGATCCGCCGCCGAGGGCGGTGACGCAGGCGATCATGACCACACCGAACAGGTCCATGCGGCGGCGGCCTGCGGACAGTGCGCCAGTCATGGCCTCGGCGGAAATGGCAATCAGGTAGATGATGGACAGCAGCATGGGACAGGCTCCGGGCGCGGTGGGGCCGGCCATGCGCGACTACCGCCACTGCCTGCGCAATGACGGGATGACGATGACCGGTGCCGCTCCCGCTGTCCTTTTGCCTGAGAGTTCAGCGGCGTAGGCCGCGTGCCCCTTCGGCGGATCGTCCCGGGCGTGCCCGGTGACCTCTCTCCAGCTCGGCGAGTCGAATGCATGGTTGGTGGGATTCCAGCCCACCGGCCTGAGCGATCATGGGAGCCTGCGCCTTCGGCGGGCGCCAGCGCGGCGCCTCTCTCCTGCATTCGGCCGCCAGTATATCCGCTGCAGTGCAGCACGGCATAATCCGGGCATGGCCCCGTCCCTCCGCCCCTGGTTCCTGTACCTGCTCGAATGCCGGGATGGCAGCTATTACGCCGGCATCAGCACCGACGTGGACGCGCGTTTCGCCGCCCACCAGGCCGGCAAGGGCGCGCGCTACACCCGGGCGCGGCCACCGCTGCGCGTGCTGGCCGTGCGCGAGTACCCGGACCGGGCCGCCGCCTCGCGGGCTGAGTGGCAGCTCAAGCAGCAGCCGCGCGAACGCAAGCTGGCCTGGCTGCAGGCACCGGATCCTGCGCTTCTGTAGAGTCGAGCCCACGCTCGGCTTTTGTTGCTGCTGCCTGATGGTGAAGCCGAGCATGGGCCCGGCTCTACAGTAGATCCACGCCATGCGTGGATGGGCGCTTCCAGCCATGCCATGATCGCCCAGCCCTCAGCGCTGGAGACCCGGATGTCCACGACCGCCCTGCTGTTCGCTCTCTCCGCAGCAACGAGCCCCGCCGCCGATCCGGCCACCCTCGCGGCCATCGAAGCCACCTGCCACGATTACGTCGACGGCCAGCTGGAGGCCGACCCGCAGCGCGTCGCCCGCTCCCTGCACCCGGACCTGGCCAAGCGCGCGGTACTCGGCGATACACCCGACGAACGGCTGGGCCTGCGCCGGATGTCGAAGGAAGAACTGGTCGCGCTGACGAAGCAGGGCGCGCTGAAAACGCCGAAGGATCAGTGGGACCGCCGCTGCACGGTGCTGGACGTGATCGGCAACGCGGCCTCGGTACGGCTGGAAACGCCGTGGTTCGTCGACTACTTCCACATGGGCCGCTTCGACCAGCGCTGGGTCATCGTCAATGCGCTGTGGTACCCGAAGCCGAAGGCGCCGTAGAGCCGAGCCCATGCTCGGCTTCTGCAATCCGCGCGAAGTGCAGCCGAGCATGGCTCGGCGCTACAGGAGCATGCGTGCGCTCCTAGCGCTTCGGTCGCCGGTCGTCCTGGTCATCACCGAAGATGATGCGCGCGCTGCGCTGGTAGCTCCAGTACGCCACGGCCCAGTTCAGCAGCACCACGATGCGGTTGCGGAAGCCGATCAGGAAGAACACGTGCGCGGCCAGCCAGAACCACCACGCCAGCACACCGGACAGCTGCAGCCGGCCCAGATGCACGATCGCAGCCATGCGGCCGATCGTGGCCAGGTTGCCGAAGTCTGCGTACTTGAACGGGCCGGGTTCGGGCTTGCCGTGCAGGCGCGCGCGGATCACCTCGGCCACGTACTTGCCCATCTGCTTGGCCGCGGGCGCCACGCCAGGCACCGGCTTGCCGTTGGCCTGGTTCAATACGGCCAGATCGCCAGCTACGAACAGTTCCGGGTGGCCAGACAGGGTGAGGTCGGGTTGCACCTGCACGCGCCCGGCGCGGTCCAGCGGCACCTCCAGCGTGCGCGCCAGCGGTGAAGCGGCCACACCGGCGGCCCATACCACGGTGCGCGCGGGCACGAACTGATCGCCGAGCTTGAAGCCTTGGCTGTCGATGTCGCTCACCGGGGTGCCGGTCAGCACTTCCACGCCCAGCTTTTCCAGCTGCCGGCGCGCCTTCAGCGAAAGCACTTCCGGGAACGAGGACAGTACGCGCGGCCCGGCCTCGACCAGCCGCACCTTGGCGCTGGCCGGGTCGATGTGGCGGAACTCGTTGCGCAGGGTATGGCGCGCGATCTCGGCCAGGGTGCCGGCCAGTTCGACGCCGGTAGGTCCACCGCCAACCACGGCGAAGCTCAACCATGCGGCCTTCTTCGCCGGGTCCGGTTCTGCCTCGGCGCGCTCGAAGGCCAGCAGCAGCTTGCGGCGCAGCGCGATGGCATCGTCCAGCGTCTTCAGGCCGGGCGCATCATCGGCCCATTGGTCGTTGCCGAAGTAGGCGTGGGTGGCGCCGGTGGCCAGCAGCAGGTTGTCGTAGTCCAGCGTGCTGCCATCGGCCATGCGGATCTGCCGGGCCTGCTTGTCGATGGTCACCACTTCGCCCAGCCGCACTTCCACATTGCGCTGGTGGCCGAGGATGTGGCGCAGCGGTGCGGCGATATCCGGGGCGGACAGGCCGGCAGTGGCCACCTGATACAGCAGCGGCTGGAACAGGTGATGGTTGCGGCGGTCGACCAGGGTGATGCGTATGCGCTCGCGGGCCAGGGCACGGGTGGCCCAGAGGCCGGCAAAACCGCCGCCGACAACAACCAGGTGGGGAACGCGCTCGCGACTCATCGACTCACTCCAGTGGGGGCATTGGGGGAAGCGCCTGGCATCTTCGCATGATGGCCCCCTGTCACGTCAGCGCCCGCGTGGATCGGCGATACTCGGGTTCAGGCAACGGCCCGTGAGGAGCCCATGAGCGAACCGGAAAAGCGCATCGCCCTGTTGATCGACGCCGACAACGCGCCGGCCTCGAAGATCGACGAGGTCCTGGCCGAAGTCGCCCGCTACGGTGTGGCCAACGTACGCCGCGCCTATGGCAACTGGAAGAGTCCGCGGTTGAAGGGCTGGGAGGCGGTGCTGCACGAGTACGCGATCCGTCCGATCCAGCAGTTCGCCTACAGCAAGGGCAAGAATGCCTCGGACATGGCGATGGTGATCGACGCCATGGATCTGCTGTACGCGCGCAATCTGGATGGTTTCGCCATCGTCTCCAGTGATGCCGATTTCACTCCGATGGTGATGCGCCTGCTGACCGACGGCGTGAAGGTGTATGGCTTCGGTGAGAAGAAGACGCCCGAGCCATTCGTCAACGCGTGCTCGAAGTTCACCTACCTGGAAGCGCTGGGCCAGACCCACGCCAGCGTGCCGGATACCGAACAGGCCTCCAGCGAACAGGCCTCGAACGAGCCGGTAGCCAACGACGATGCGCGGCCGCGCAAGAGCGGTGCGGAAATGCGCAGCGACACGCGGCTGGTGAAGATGCTGCGCCGCGCGGTGTCCTCGGCCGAGGGCGAGGATGGCTGGTCGCATCTGGGGCCGGTTGGCAGCCAGATCGGCAACCAGGCTTCGTTCGATCCGCGCAACTACGGTTACGGCAAGCTCAGTGATCTGCTGGCAGCGATCGGGTTGTTCGAGCTGAAGAAGGACGGCAAGTCGTCCTACGTGCGCGCGTTGCCGAAGAAGAACAGGTAGTGCCGGCCGCTGGCCGGCAACGCCCGGATGCCAGATCCGGCATGCGGCGCGCACACACCCCACCCGATCAGGCGTATCGTTGCCGCTCGCATTGCCAGCAAGGAAAAAACCCGCATGTTGAAGATCTGGGGCCGCCGCAATTCCAGTAACGTCCGCAAGGTGCTGTGGTGCGCCGAGGAGATCGGCCTGCCGTATGAATCCATCGAAGTCGGTGGCAGCCACGGCGGCACGCAGACGCCGGAGTACCAGGCGATGAATCCCAACAGCCTGGTGCCGGTGATCGAAGACCACGGCCTGCCGCTGTGGGAATCGAACGCCATCGTGCGCTACCTGAGCGCCCGCTACGCGCTGGGCACCCTGTACGCCGAAGACCCGATGGAGCGTGCCCAGGCCGAGAAGTGGATGGACTGGAGCACCTCGCGGATGGCGCCGCTGTACACCGATCTGATCTGGGGCATCATGCGCACCGCCCCGGCCGACCGTGACGAATCGCGCATCAATGCCGCCATCGTGCGTGCCGGTGACTACCTGGCGATGGCCGATGCCACGCTGGCCAAACAGCCGTGGCTGTCGGGTGAGAAATTCGCGATGGGTGACATCCCGCTGGGCTCGCTGATCTATGCCTGGTTCGAACTGCCGATCCAGCGCCCGGAACTGCCGCACCTGGCGGATTGGTATGCGCGCCTGCGCGAGCGGCCGGCCTACCAGCGCGGCGTGATGTCGCCGCTGACGTAAGCGGGGCCGGGTCTTTTCCTGGAAAGAGAAGCAGCCGAGCATGGCTCGGCTCTACAGTAGTGCCGAGCCATGCTCGGCAGCACCGACCGGATCAATACAGGTCCGTCGGATCCACATCCAGCGACCAGCGCACCTTGCGTGCTTCCGGCAGCGCATACAGCTGCGGAACCAGCTGCGAAAGCACCCCATGCAACGGCGGCCGCTGCAGTGCCGAAAGCAGCAGCTGCGTGCGCTGGTAACCGGCGCGACGTGGCATCGGCGCCGGCATCGGCCCATACGCCTCCACTATGTTCTGCTCGCCCAGCAGCTGCCGCGCTGCCAGCAGGAATGCATTGGCATGCTCCACCTGCTGCGCTTCGGCGCGCATCAGCGCCAGATGCGCGAACGGCGGGAATCCGGCGGCCTGGCGCTGGTTCAACTCGGCCTGCGCGAACGGGTGGTAGCCACCGCTCACCAGGGTTTCCAGCAACGGGTGCCCGGGGTGATGGGTCTGCAGCCAGACCTCGCCGGGATCACGTGCACGGCCCGCACGGCCCGCCACCTGGATCAGCTGCTGCGCCAGCTTCTCGCTGGCGCGGAAATCGGCCGAGAACAGGCCCTCGTCGATGCCGACCACCACCACCAGGGTCAGCTTGGGCAGGTCGTGGCCCTTGGCCAGGATCTGCGTGCCGACCAGGATGCCGGGCTGGTCGCTCAGTTTCGCCAGCTGTTGTTCCAGGGCATCGCGGCGTGAGGTGGTGCCGCGGTCGATGCGCACCACCGGGAAATCGGCGAAGGCGGCGGTGAGATGTTCTTCCAGGCGCTCGGTGCCGATGCCCTGCGGTTGCAGCGCCAGGCTGCCGCACGCGGGGCATGCCAGCGGTGCCGGTTGCCGCGCGCCACAGTGATGGCACTGCAGGCGACGGCCGCCGCCATGCACGGTCATCGGTGCATCGCAGCGGTTGCACGGTGCGGTCCAGCCGCAGTCGTGGCACAGCAGCACCGGCGCGTAGCCACGGCGGTTCTTGAACACCAGCACCTGCTGGCCGCGCTGCAGGTGCTCGCCGATGCCGGCCAGCACATCAGCCGAGAGGCCATCGTGCAGCGGCCGCTTGCGCACATCGAGGATGCGCACGCGCGGTGGCCGCGCATCACCGGCACGCTGCTTCAGGCGCAGGTGGGTGTAGCGCCCGGCATAGGCGTTGTGCAGGGTTTCCAGCGAAGGGGTGGCACTGCCGAGCAGCACCGGAATGCCCAGTGCCTTGGCGCGCACCAGAGCGAAATCGCGCGCGTGATAGCGGATGCCGTCCTGCTGCTTGTAGCTGCCGTCGTGTTCCTCGTCGATGATCAGCAGCCCGGCCTGCGGCAATGGCGTGAACACCGCCGAGCGGGTGCCGACGATGACCCGTGCCTCGCCACGCGAAGCCGCAGCCCAGACGCGCGCGCGCTCGTTGTCGTTCAACCCCGAATGCAGTGCATGCACGGCGATGCCGAGGCGGCCGCGGAAGCGTGCCAGGGTCTGCGGGGTCAGGCCGATTTCCGGCACTAGCACCAGCGCCTGCCTGCCCTGTGCCAGGCAGTGGATGATGGCCTGCAGGTAGACCTCGGTCTTGCCGCTGCCGGTCACGCCATCCAGCAGGAAGGGTTGGAAGCCTTCGGCAGCGTTGATCGCGGCCACGGCCTCGGCCTGGTCCGGGTTGAGCGTGGGGCCGGGCAGCGGCTGCGCATGCTGCGGTGCCACCGTCATCGCCACGCGCTCGGCCAGCGCACGCTTGGCCAGGCTGCGCGCGGCGGTCCGCCAGTCCTCCATGCGTTCGCCCAGCACGTCCTCGTCCACGACGGCTTCGGCCAGCAGTTCTGCCAACTGTCGCGGGCGGCTGCCGGCGCGCAGCTTCCCGCGCTGGGCATGGCCTTCGGGGGTCAGCTGCCAGCCCCAGTGATGGGTGTCAGGCAGGGTGTCGCCATGGCGCAGTGGGCCGGGCAGGGCGGTGCTGAGTACTTCGCCCAGCGGTGCGTGGGTGTAACGCGCCAGCCATTGCAGGCTCTGCCACAGCTCCCCCTGCAGCAGCGGCTGCGGGTCGCACCAGGCCAACGCCTGGCGCAGTCCCTGGCCGTCGTCGATCTGGCCGTGCCCCACCACCACCCCGATCAGCTCGCGGTTGCCGAACGGCACCTTCAGGCGGCAGCCGACCGCAACCGTGGGGCCATCGCCCTCCGGCGACAGGTAGTCGAACAGACGGGGCAGGGGGACGGGCAGGGCAACCTGCAGGGTCGGAATCGGTGAAAGCATCGGGCCAGTGTACCGGGCCATGCGCACGCGAATGGCGGGGTGGGAGACGGCGGAGCGGCGCCCGTTGAATCATAAATGTCACCTAAATATCGGTGTCCATTGGAGATTCAGTCTTATCCACATGTTCTGTGGATAACGTTGTGCGTTACCGGTCGACGGGAACGCAGGAGGCCGATGGCGACGAGCTCACGCTTGGGTTGGTCAAAAAATCGCCATACTTAAAAGGAATTCAAAATCAAGTACTTAAGTGTGAAACATTGCTGAAACAGAGTGAATTCAGCTGCATGCCGCAGTTTCCCGCGCCGGGAGCGTGGTGCTGTGCACAACCTGCAGCACGAAGTATCCGTGGGCGCAAGTCCTACGGGCGTCGATTGCCTGCCGCTATCATTCCCCCAGACCTTTGGAGTGACCGATGACGGCTGTGCCCGCCCCTGTTTCCTCGACCGCGGCCGGCGCGCTGTCGGCGTTCCTGCGTGGCGTCGAGCGCCGCGCCCTGGTGGTGGCTGAGCTGCAGTGCGGCGATGCCGCGCGTGCCGAGCAGACCCTGGTGGCGGTGATGCGTGCCTTTGCCGCGGTCGCCAGTGACCTGCCGATGGCGCAGTGGCCGACCCGCTTCTGGACCCTGCTGGGCCAGCGCCAGGCGCTGCGCGAGCCGGTGGGCGGCCAGTGGGAACCGCCGCTGGCCGCGCTGGGCGAGATGGGACCGTTGCCGCGCCTGGCGCTGTTGCTGCGGGTGGGCGGCAGTCTGGATGAAGGTATCGCCATGCGCGTGCTTGACCAGGATGAAGCCGGCTACCAGCACCTGCTGGCCGAGGCCTGCCCGCGTGACGCGCACGGCCAACCCGATGCCTCGGCCTGGCGCCAGCTGGCCGAACAGGTGCAGTTGCGCATCCGCGACCTGCCCGCCAAACGCCTGCAGCAGCTGCAGCAGCCGGCCGCGCCGGCGGCCAACAATGAAGCCCCAACCTCCGGCTGGCGTGCGCCGCAGCGTGAAGATCGCACGGCTGCCAATGGCAAGCGCCGCCGTTCGAACGCAAAGCCGCGCTGGCGCGGTCCATTGATCCTGCTGGTGACCGTGGTTGTGCTGTTGGCAGCCGCGCTGGGCTGGCGCTATTGGCAGGGCCATTCGTCTGGCAGCGACGCACCGCTGCCGGAAGGCGTGGTGGGTGAGGCGGGCCCCGTCACGGTGGAAGCACTGCCGCCAAGCGAGGTCAACGCCACGCCGGACGCGACCCCTGCGCAGGCTACGGACGACGCCACCATGCTGGCCGACCGCGACTATCCGCTGGTGGCCGATGCTGATCTGTATGCGTGGACCGCTGCTGGCGGCCCGCTGCCGGTGGACGAATCACAATCCAAGCCGAGCCGGCCCGAGCCGGCCAGTGCCACGCTGGAAACCGCTGCCGCCGATGAATAAGACCCTGCTCGCCAGCCTGCTGCTGGCCCTGCCGTTGTCGCTGTCCGCCGCGCCGCAGACCTTGAACGTGCCGCTGCCGCCGCCAGTGCCGGGCAGTTCACCGGCGGCTACGGCCCCGGCCACCACAAGCACGACACCCGCCGCGTTCGCCCAGCTTGACGCCCCGCAGCAGCGCCAGCGTCGCGCCGATTACGCGGCCTGGCGCGCCCTGCCGGAGGGCGAGCGCGAGCGGATCCGTCAGGCCGCTGCGCGATTCAATGCACTGCCAGCCGACCAGCAGCAGCGCCTGCGCCAGCAGTTCCAGGCGCAGGACCAGGCGTTCCGCGAAGGCTGGCGGTTGGGCCCGCAGCTGGGGCTGGAGTTCCCCAAGCTGCACGGCCTGTTCGGGTTTGTGCCGCCGCAACAGCGCGAGGCCGCGCTGGCCGTGCTGCGCCAGCTCAGCCCGGCGCAGCTGGCCCAGCTCACCCTGGTCGCGCAGCGCACGCCGCCGCAGGAGCGCGACACGGTTCGCAGCGCGTTCCTCGCGGTGCCGGCCGCCGAGCGCGACACCTGGCTCAAGCGCCAGGCGGGTCAGTAAACAAAGGGGACGGAGGGGATTAAGTCGTATTCGGCACAGTCGGGCTTGAAACGACTTAATCCCCTCCGTCCCCTTTTTCTGTTCGTAACGCGATCGCAACGCGTGATGCCGGGGCCTGCCGGAACCCAGCATTCACGCCATGTCATGGGAATGCGCGCGCGGCGCGCGTAAGATGACCGGCCGCAACCCGGTGCCTGTGCCCTTCGCGCGCAACCGTAGTTCGCGTCAAGCACCTTATGTCTACTGCAACCTCCACGCCGCGCTTCAGCAAGGAAGTCGGCGCCACCGGTCTGCTCGCCCTGCCGCTTGTGCTCGGGCATGTATCCACCGGTCTGATCTCCTTCGTCGACAACGTCATTGCCGGCCACCACGCCACCGCGACCCTGGCCGCGGTGACCATCGGCACGGCGCTGTTGTGGCTGCCGATGCTGATCCCGATCGGCACCCTGATCTCGCTCACCGCCTCGGTGTCGCAGCTGCATGGCGCTGGCCGCGAGCGGGAGATCGGCCCGCTGTTCCGCCAGGCATTGTGGCTGGCGCTGGGCCTGGGCCTGATCATGTTCACCTTCCTCACCGTGGTGCCGCCGCTGCTGCCGGCCTTCGGCATCGCACCGGACATCGTGCCGGGGGCGACCGCGTTCCTGCATGCGGTGCGTTGGGGCGGCCCGGCGCTGACCCTGTATTTCTGCATGCGCTATCTGAGCGAGGGCATGCACTGGACGTTGCCGACCATGCTGCTCGGCTTCGGCGGCCTGCTGGTGCTGGCGCCGATGGGATACGTGCTGGCCAACGGCAAGCTGGGCTTCCCGGAAATGGGTGCCGAGGGCCTGGGCATCGCCTCGGCGGTGATGATGTGGCTGCAGGCGATCGCCTTCGCCACCTACCTGTGGTTCACCAAGCGCTTCGCCCACCTGCAGCTGTTCTCGCACTTCGAAGGACCGCGCTGGAAGGCGATCTGGGATCTGCTGCGCACCGGCCTGCCGATCGGCATCACCGTGCTGATGGAGGGCGGCCTGTTCATCGTCACCGCGCTGCTGATCGGCCGCCTCGGTGCCAATGAAGCAGCCGCGCACCAGATCGCGATCAACGTCGCCCAGCTGTGCTTCATGATCCCGATGGGCGTGGCCGAGGCCACCACCGTGCGGGTCGGCCATGCGGTCGGCCGTGGCGATGGCTTCGGCGTGCGCCGTGCGGCGTGGGCTGGCTACGCGATCATCATGGGCACGCAGACGTTGTCGGCGGCGGTACTGCTGTTCGGCCACGATGCCATCGTCGGTGTCTACACCAACGACCTGGCGGTGGCCGGCCTGGCCTCCACCCTGCTGCTGTACGCGGCCACCTTCCAGTTCCCGGATGGCATCCAGGTACTGTCGGCCGGCGCGCTGCGCGGCCTGAAGGACACCCGCGTGCCGATGTTCATCGCCATGTTCGCGTACTGGGGCCTGGGCATGCCGCTCGGCGCCGGGCTCGGCCTGGGGCTGGGCATGGGCCCGCAGGGCATGTGGATCGGCCTGATCGTCGGCCTGACCGCCGCCGCCATCCTGATGGGCTGGCGCCTGCGCCGCAGCAGCCTGCGCATCGGCCAGTCCGTACTGTCCTGATTTGCCCGCCCGCCGCGATGACCCGTGGCGGGCGATCCCCTGACTTGTGTCCGATGCCGCATCACGCGGCACCGGCTATGCTGGCACCACGGCAAGAAGCCATCCGGAGCGTTCCATGAATCAACCCGTGCCCCCGCTGCCCCCGGCGCGTCGCAACCCCGTCGCCAGTTTCTTCATCGGGCTGTGGGACGTCATGAACTTCACCCGCCGGTTGATCCTCAACCTGGTGTTCTTCGGCCTGCTGTTCCTGCTGCTGGTGATGTTCGTCATCGCCGCCGGCATGGGCGCCGGTGCCAGCAAATCGCTGCAGGACCGCACCACCCTGGTGATCGCGCCGGAAGGCCGCCTGGTCGAGCAGTTCAGCGCTGATCCGGTCAGCCGTGCGCTGGCCAAGGCGGTGGGCGACAACGGTGCCGAAGAGATCCAGCTGCGCGACCTGCTGCGGGTGATCGAGTCGGCCAAGGAAGACAAGAAGATCGAGCGCGTGGTGCTGGAGCTGGACAAGCTGCAGCCGTCGGGCTTCGCCTCGCTGCGTGAAGTCGCCGCCGCGCTGCAGGACCTGCGTGCATCCGGCAAGCAGCTGGTGGCTTACAGCGAAAGCATGGGCCAGTCGCAGTACCTGCTGGCCGCACAGGCCGACGAGGTCTACCTGGACCCGATGGGGTCGGTGGTGCTCGAGGGCCTGGGCCGCTACCGCCAGTATTTCCGCACCGGCCTGCAGGACAAGCTGGGTGTGGACGTGCACCTGTTCAAGGTGGGCGAGTACAAGTCCGCGGCCGAGCCGTACGTGCTCGACGCCGCCTCGCCGGCCTCCAAGGAAGCCGACCTGTTCTGGATGAACGACGTGTGGCAGCGCTACTTGGGCGACATCGCCAAGGCGCGTCGCCTGGACCCGGCACAGCTGGCCGCCGGCATCGACACGCTGCCGGAAGGCATCGCCGCTGCCGGTGGTGACCTGGCCAAGTTCGCCCTGCAGCAGAAGCTGGTGACCTCACTGAAGACCCGCGAGGAATTCGAGGATCTGATGATCGAGCGTGGCGTGGCCGACGAAGATGCCGACGGTGGTTTCCGCAACGTCGACTTCGGCACCTACCTGGGCCAGCTCGATGCGCGCCGCAACCCGGTCGACAACCGTCCGCAGGTGGCGGTGGTGGTGGCCGCCGGTGAAATCAGCGGCGGCGATCTCCCGGCCGGCCGCATCGGTGGCGAATCGACCTCGGCGCTGCTGCGTGCCGCGCGTGACGATGAGAACGTGAAGTCCGTGGTGCTGCGTGTCAATTCGCCGGGTGGTGAAGTGTTCGCCTCCGAGCAGATCCGCCGTGAAGTGGTGGCCCTGCAGGCCGCCGGCAAGCCGGTGGTGGTGTCGATGGGCGACCTGGCCGCCTCCGGTGGCTACTGGATCAGCATGAACGCCGATCGCATCTATGCCGATCCGTCGACCATCACCGGTTCGATCGGCATCTTCGGCATGGTGCCGAACTTCAGCCGCGCGCTGGACAAGATCGGCGTGCACACCGATGGTGTCGGCACCACCCGTTTCGCCGGTGCGTTCGATGTCACCCGCCCGATGGAGCCGGCTGTGGGCCAGGTCATCCAGTCGGTGATCAACAAGGGTTACGCCGACTTCACCGGTCGCGTCGCCGACGCCCGCAAGAAGCCGGTCGAGGCCGTCGACGAAGTGGCGCGTGGCCGCGTGTGGAGCGGTGCGCAGGCAAAGGAACGTGGTCTGGTCGATGCCTTCGGTGGCCTGAAGGATGCCGTGGCCGATGCCGCCAGCCGCGCCAAGCTGGGCAAGGCCGATGCCTATCGCGTGCGCTACATCGAGAAGGCGGCAACGCCGTTCGCGCAGTTCGTCAGCGGTTTCGCCGGCAGCCGTGCCGGTGCCTGGATGCTGTCCGACTCGGGCATGGCGCGGATGGTGCTGGCGCGCACGATGCCGGAAGTGGATACGCAGCTGCGCTTTGTCGAGAACGCGGCCCGCGAGAAGGGCAACGGCACGCCGGTGAAGGCGCTGGCGTACTGCTTCTGCGGGTTCTGACCGGAAGCCATCCACGCATGGCGTGGATCTACTGGAAACGCCCGGCCTTGGCCGGGCGTTTTCGTTTGCGGGGTTACTGCGTGGCGTCAGCCTCGGCCTTGCGCTCGCTCGCAGCGGCGTCATCGACGGTTTTCTGCACGCGCTTGGCGCGGTCCAGTGGCTGCTGGATCGCACGGGCTATGGCCTGCGGTTCCGGCGGCTTCTCCGGATTCGGCGTGGGCGGGCGCTGGCAGGCGGACAGCAGCACGGTGGCCAGCAGGGACGTGGACAGGATCAGGATGCGCATGGCGGCACTCCGTGATGGGCGTGCGGGCAGTGTCGCATCCTCGGCAGGGGGCGGCCGTGAGCGCGTATCCTTGCCGCATCGAAACACAGCGGGCGCGGCCCCGGAGAGCACATGACCCAGCAACGGTGGCGCCTGGACGGCCAGACCGCCTTGATCACCGGCGCCAGCGCCGGCATCGGCCTTGCCATCGCGCATGAACTGGCCGGCTTCGGCGCCGATCTGATGATCGTCGGCCGTGATATCGACATGCTGGAGACCGCGCGCGACGAACTGCTGGACGTGTATCCGCAGATGCAGGTGCATGCACTGGCTGCCGATGTCTCCGACGACGAGGACCGCCGCCAGATCCTGGACTGGGTGGAGGACCACAGCGATGGCCTGCACATCCTGGTCAACAACGCCGGCGGCAACGTCACCAAGGCGGCCACGGAGTATTCCGAGGATGAATGGCGGAAGATCTTCGAGACCAACCTGTTCTCGGCATTCGAGCTGTCGCGCTACGCGCATCCGTTGCTGGCCCGCCACGCGTCGTCGTCCATCGTCAACGTCGGCAGCGTGTCCGGCCTGACCCATGTGCGCAGCGGCGTGGTCTACGGCATGACCAAGGCGGCGATGCACCAGATGACCCGCAACCTGGCCGTCGAGTGGGCCGAGGATGGCATCCGGGTCAACGCGGTGGCACCGTGGTACATCCGCACGCGGCGCACGTCAGGGCCGTTGGCGGACCCGGACTACTACGAGGAAGTGATCAACCGCACGCCGATGCGCCGCATCGGCGAGCCGGAGGAAGTGGCTGCAGCCGTGGGCTTCCTGTGCCTGCCGGCGGCCAGCTATGTCACCGGCGAGTGCATCGCGGTGGATGGTGGGTTCCTGCGCTACGGGTTCTGATCGCTCTGCTGTAGAGCCGAGCCCATGCTCGGTTGCATTCCGCCAACGGCAGCCGAGCATGGCTCGGCTCTACAACAGATCCACCCCTTGGGCTGGTGCGGCCATGCCGCCGCTGTCACCCCGGTACCGGGCAGTTGCTGGCTTCCAGCACGTCCTGCAGCCGTTTGCGTTCTCCGCGCGCGGTATCGCGGTTTTCCGGCGCGGCAAAGCGCTCACGGCCGCGGGCATCGCGGAAGCGCTGCTGCCAACCACCGCAGCGCTGCGCTTCGGGAAGCGCTTCGCAGTGGTCGCGCACCACTTCACAGCTGGCGGCATTCACCGGCGTCACTCCGCCAAGGCCCTGTACCGTCATCAGCTCGCAGCGGCCGGGCGAGGCCTCGTACTCGTACAGGTAGCCGCCGCCCTGGCTGTCGGTGCACTGGAAGATCGGAGGAAGCGGCGGCTTCGGTGGACCGTCACCTGCGGTGGCGCGGGCCTCGGCATCGCGGCGCAGCGTCGCGCTGTCGAGGATCTGGTCGTCTCCTTCGTGTTCGACCATGCCTGCTTCCATGATCGTGCGTCCTTCATCCGCGCGTCGTGGTTTCGCTGGGGCCGCAGGGGCAACGGCCGCTCCGGCCGGCACCGGCGCGGGAATTTCGACGGGGGCGGGTGCAGGTTCGGCCGCCACAGGTGCAGCGGCGGCCGGCTGCGAGTTGGCCGGGTCGGGTATGCGCAGCACCTGCTGCTTGCTGCCGGTGGGGCACGGCGTGCGCTGCAGGGTAGGGACGTCACTACTGCTGGAGGTACAGCGGTAGATCACGCCCTCTTCGGCCAACGCGCTTCCGGGTAGCAGCACCAGAAGCAGCCAGATCACTCGGTTCATGCGCACAGCGTACAGGCTGCGACGGCGTGCTGCGCTCAGCGTTCGCAATCGCGTGACAGGCGCGCATCGATGCCGCGCTGTTCGTTGCTGATGGCGGTGCGTTCACTCTGCAGCGCGCTGTTGTAACGGCGATCCAGCTCCCAGCGGCGGTCACTCAGTCGCGCGCAGACTTCCTGCGGCGGCAACGCATGGCAGCTGTCGCGAACCAGCACGCTGCCGGCCGGAACCTGCACGCCCATGCCGATCGAGGGAGGGCGATAACCCGCGCCTTCGCCGATCGGCGTGCCGATGGCGGGGCGTGGTCCGGGGTAGGCCGGGCTCCGATGGCCGTGTGGCAGCCAGACACTGGTCCACAGCGGCACCCAGCGCGGATTGCCTTCGTTGTTGTCGCTGGTATAGCGGCGGCCATCCTCGCTCACGCATTCGTACATCGGCTGCGGCGGCTGGATGTAGACGTGGCGGACTTCGCGCTCGCGGATGACCGGGGTTTCGCTGGGCGGCGGAGGCGTGGCATCACTGCGCACCACCCGTGGAGCGGGATCGCGCGGGCGCTGCAGGTCGCGAACCTGCTGGCGGCCGCTGTTGCAGGGCGTGTCCTGCAGGGCAACGGCGCCGTTGCTGGCAACGCAGCGGTACACCCGCACGTCGTCGGCGGCGGGCGCCGTCCACGGCAGCAGCAGGCACAGGCTGAGGGTGGCGCGCAGCAGGGTCATGGCGGCAGGGTGCGTGATTGTCCGCAGCAGCGCAATCGCCGGCTCAGGAACGCAGTACGTTGCCGCTGAGCGCGTCGCGGATCGGGGTGGGCTGGGCCAGGCCGCCGGTCTGTCCATCGAGGATGCCGTCGAGCAGGCGCAGCAGGCGTGGGTCCAGTTCTTCGCGGCTGCGGGCCGGCGGTTCGCCGGCCAGGTTGGCGCTGGTGGAGACCAGCGGGCCGCCCCAGGCGCGGCAGAGTTCGGCCACCAGCGGGTGCGCGCTGATGCGCACCGCGATGCCGCTGTGCTCGCCGGTGACCCAGGGCTGCGCGCGCGGGCCGGCGGGCAGGATCCAGGTGTTGGCGCCGGGCCAGCTGGCCAGTACCGCGCGCTGGCGGGCGTCGGGCAGCGCCTGCAGGCGCACCCAGCCTTCCAGCTGCGCCAGCTCGGCCGCGACCAGGATCATGCCTTTCTCGATCGGGCGCTGCTTCAGCCGCAGCACCATGTGCACCGCAGCTTCGTGCGAGGGATCACAGCCCAGGCCCCAGACCGCTTCGGTCGGGTAGGCGATCACGCCGCCCGCGCGGAGCGTGGCGACAGCAGAGTCCAGGGTGAGTTCTTTCATGGCGGCGACCGGCCCGGCGTGGGCCTCCATTATCCCCCTGCTGCGTGCAGAAGGGGTGGTCGGCGCGGACGGTAGGTGCGGACCGCTGGTCCGCACACCTTGGCCCTCATCCACGCATGGCGTGGATCTACTTCTTTGCAGCGGCCTTCTTCGCCGGGGCCTTCTTGGCGGCGGCCTTCTTTACTGCTTTCTTGGCCGGGGCCTTCTTGGCAGGCGCTTTCTTTGCAGCGGCCTTCTTCGGTGCGGCTTCCTTCTTCACCGCTGCTTTCTTGGCCGGGGCCTTCTTCGCGGCGGCCTTCTTGGCGCCAAAGCCCTTGCGCACCGGCTTGCCGGTTTCTTCCATCAGCTGCTGCACTTCGGCCAGGGTCAGCGATGCCGGCTCGCGATCCTTGGGGATCTTGCCGTTCATCTTGCCGTCGCTGATGTACGGGCCGAAGCGGCCGTTCAGCACCTGGATGTCGCTGCCGTCGAATTCCTTGATGATCCGGTTGCGCGCGATCTCTTCCTTCTCTTCGATCAGGAACACGGCGCGGGCCAGGTCGATGGTGTACGGGTCGTCTTCCTTCTTCAGCGAGGCATAGGTGCTGCCGCGCTTGGCAAACGGGCCGAAGCGGCCGATGCCGACGCTGACCGGCTCGCCCTTGTCCTCACCCAGCGCGCGCGGCATCAGGAACAGTTCCAGCGCGTCTTCCAGCGAGATGGTGTGCATCGACTGGCCGGGGCGCAGCGAGGCGAACTTGGGCTTCTCCTCGGCATCCTCGGCGGTGCTGCCGATGGCGGCGTACGGCCCGAAGCGACCCAGGCGCACGCTGACCGGCTTGCCGGTCTTCGGGTCGGTGCCGAGCTCGCGCGCGCCACTGGCCTCGGCACGGTCGACCGATTCCTTCTTGTCTTCCACCAGCTCCTTGAACGGCTCCCAGAAACGGGCCATCAGCGGGATCCACTCTTCTTCGCCACGCGAGACGGCATCGAGCTCATCTTCGAGCTTGGCGGTGAAGTCGTAGTCCACGTACCGGGTGAAGTGGCTGGACAGGAACTTGGACACTGCGCGGCCGACGTCGGACGGGCGGAAGCTGCGGCCTTCCATTTCCACGTACTTGCGGAACAGCAGGGTCTGGATGATCGAAGCGTAGGTCGAGGGACGGCCGATGCCGTACTCTTCCAGCGCCTTCACCAGCGCCGCTTCGGTGTAGCGCGGCGGCGGCTGGGTGAAATGCTGTTCGGCCTGGATGCGTTCCAGCGGCACGCGGTCGCCGGGCTTCATCGCCGGCAGCTTGCGGCCTTCGTCCTCGTCCTCGGCGCTCTTGTTGTCCTTGCCTTCTTCGTACACGGCCAGGAAGCCGGGCACCACCACGGTGGTGCCGCTGGCACGGAACACGTGCTCGCTGCCGGCCGAGAGGTCGACGCTGACGGTGTTGAGCGTGGCCGGGATCATCTGGCAGGCCACCGCACGCTTCCAGATCAGCTCGTACAGGCGGCGCTCGTCGTCGGTCAGGAAGCGCGCCACCTGGGACGGAGTGCGCAGGGCCGAGGTCGGGCGCACCGCTTCGTGCGCTTCCTGGGCGTTCTTGGACTTGGTCTGGTAGGTGTTCGGCTGGTCCGGCAGCGAGGCGATGCCGTAGTCGCGGGCGATCACGTCGCGGATTTCGGCCAGCGCGTCCTGCGACAGGTTCACCGAGTCGGTACGCATGTACGAGATCAGGCCGACGGTGCCTTCGTCGCCAATCGCCACGCCTTCATACAGCTTCTGCGCCACCTGCATGGTCTTGCGGGTGGTGAAGCCGAGCTTGCGCGAGGCTTCCTGCTGCAGGGTGGAGGTGGTGAACGGCGGCGCCGGGCGGCGCTTGCGCTCCTTGCTGGCCACATCGGTGACATGCAGCGAGCCCTGCGCGGCCTGCTGGATGCGCATGCGCGCCGCTTCAGCGGTGTCGCCGTCGGTGATGGTGAACTGCTCGAACTTCTGCCCGTCCAGCTTGATCAGCTTGGCGTTGAAGTGCTGCGACGGGTGTGCGCACTCGGCGGCGATCGACCAGTATTCGCGGGCGATGAAGGCTTCGATCTCTTCCTCGCGCTCGACGATCATGCGCAGCGCCGGGCTCTGCACGCGGCCGGCGGACAGGCCGCGCTGGACCTTGCGCCACAGCACCGGCGACAGGTTGAAGCCGACCAGGTAGTCCAGCGCGCGGCGCGCCTGCTGGGCATCGACCAGGTCGCTGGCGATCGCGCGCGGCTGGCTGATCGCTTCCTTGATGGCGCGCGGGGTGATCTCGGTGAACACCACGCGCTGCATCGGCTTGTCCTTGACCAGCCCGCGTTCCTTCAGGATCTCGGCGATGTGCCAGCTGATCGCCTCACCCTCGCGATCCGGGTCGGTCGCCAGCAGGATGTCGTCGGCGCTCTTGGCGGCCTTGGCAATCGCATCGACATGCTTTTCGTTCTTGTCGATCACGTCGTAGTGCATGGCGAACCCGTTGTCCGGGTCGACCGCGCCTTCCTTCGGGATCAGGTCGCGCACGTGCCCATACGAGGCCAGGACCGTGTAGTCCTTGCCGAGGTATTTGTTGATCGTCTTGGCCTTGGCCGGCGATTCGACGATGAGCAGGTGCTTGGGCATGTCAGGAAAGGTCTGTGGGCGGACCAGGGGAGAGGGGCCGCTAGGGTGGAGCAAACGGCCGCATTAGTGAAGCGGCCACGGGCAAATCCATAAACTGAACGCCCGGTAATGTGCCGGGCGTTCAGGTTTCACCTTATTAGAGGAATCACGCCCGGCCAGCCCATGTCAAGCAGCCAGGCGTGAGGATGGCCGTTCATGAGGCCATCTTGGCGATGAAGCCGACCGCGAACACCAGCAGGACCAGGCCCGCCAGCGACAGCAGGCCGGTCAGCACGAGCACCAGCACGGTCACCGTGCCCAGCTCGCGGCGCTGCAGCTGCGGCTGGTCGGTGTAGGCCCAGCGGTCGACCACCAGGGTGTCGCAGATCATGTCGTGCAGGCCCTGCTTGCGCTCGGTGAAGGCCGCCATCAGGAAACCGATGCCGAGGGTGAAGCTGCTCAGCAGCATGGCCCAGTAGCGGCCAAATGCGCGCGCCTTGGTCAGGCGCTCGCCGTTGCCGCGCACGACCTTGATGCCGACCGCCATCTTGCCCAGCGTGGCGCCGCCCTGCGAGGCGTGGAACCAGGTGTAGTAGGCCATGCCGATGCAGAGGTTGATCAGGGCACTGGCCAGCTGCGCCACGATCTCGATGGCCGATTCGCCACTGCCTACCGCGCCCATGCTGGCGCCGAGGATCGCACCGAGGATGGCACCGATGATGCTGCCGGGGATGACCAGCACGAAGTAGTCGATCATGTAGGCCGCCACACGCTTCCAGAAGCCTGCGTAGACCACTTCACCGCCAACCACCGGCTGTGCGTGGCCACCGCTGCCGGCGGCGGCTGGAGCGCTGTAGGGCGAGCTGCTGAGTGCGCCGGTGCCGGGCAGGGGGGCGCTGCCGTTGTCGATGGCGGCATAGTCGCCACGCAGGTCGAAGCCGCCGCTGCTGGTGGCCGTGCTGGCATCGGCCAGCGTCTGCAGGCCGAGCTCGTCGACCACCTGGCGCAGTGCAGCCCACTGGGCCATGCCCTCGCGCCAGACCAGGGTGTCCAGGTTGAGCTGGCCACGCTGGAAGCGCTGGCGGATCTCCTGGACCGGCAGCGGGCCCTGGCGTTGCTGTCCTTCGGCGTAGTACCACTCAGTCATTGCATGTTCCCTGTTGAATCATCCTTGGAGGTGCTGGCGTGCGCGTGGCTCAGCCGCGGCACGACGGCGGCAGGTACTTGTCGTTGCTTTCGCCACTGCATTCCCAGCGGCCGCTGTCGCGATCGTATTCCAGCCACAGCAGGTCGCCATCGAGGCTCTTGCCGGGCAGCGCCAGGGTGGCTTCGATGCCACAGTGGCCATTGTTGAAGCGACCGATGTTCACCGCCGACAGCCCTGCATGGGCGAAGTCACCCGGGGCCGGGAAGCCGGCGTCGTTGGCACCGGGGCAACGGCCTTCGTCATCGGCGAAATGCTGCACCTGGTCCTTCAACGGCTGCAGTGCGGTCACTGCGCCGGCGACCTTGGCGCGCACGGTGTAGTCGTTGTAGGCAGGCAGCGCGATGGCGGCCAGGATGGCCACGATCGGTACCAGCACCAGCAGCAGGCCGCCGCCGATGATGGCGGTCAGGGCGCAACCGGACAGCTTCTTCTTCGGCGCCGGCAGGGCGGTGGCCGATGCACTGGTGGTGTAGGGGGGGGACGGCGGCAGTACCGGCGGCTGCGGCGGAGGCGGTGCCACCGGTTCCGGTTCGGGCTCGGGTTCCACGGGTGGCGTGGCAGCGTCCAGCGCCGGCACGATCAGGCCGAGTTCGTCGACCACGGTGCGCAACGGCTGCCATTGCGGCAGGCCGTCGCGCCAGACCAGGGTGTCCAGGGAGATCTGGTTGTTGCGGAACAACTCGACCAACTGTTCCGCCGGCAGCGGACCCTGCTGCCGGTTGCCTTCTGCATGGAACCACTCGCTCACGGGGACGCTCCTGAATGCGCTATGCCCCCAAGTGTACGGTCAGTGCAGGGGTTCTGGCTCGTCCATGAACATCTGCGTCTCCATCCAGGCATACGCCGCCTCGGAGCCGGGCTGGTTGAACAGCACCATCAGTACGACCCATTTCAGGTCGTCCAGGTCCAGTTCGTCCTGGTCCAGGGCCATCGCCCGGTCCAGCACCAGCTCGCGCTGGTCGGCGTCGAGGATGCCGTGCTGTTCCAGGTACAGCAGGAAACCACGGCATTCCACGTCCAGCTTGTCCAGCTCGGGGCCGTGGTAGACGCGCACGGGGCCATCGACCCGCGCCTGGGCCACGCTCGGCCGCTGCGCGGCCAAGGCATCGAGCCAGTCGAATGCCTTGTTGATCTCGGTTGGGCTGAAACCGGCCTGGATCAGGCCGTTCTGGAGCGAATCGCGGTCACGGATCAGGTCCGCATCTTCACTGAAATAGTGTTCAAACAGGTACAGCAGTACATCCAGGATGCTCTCTTTCATTGCCCCTCGGCCTGCGTCGCGCGACGCTGTGGAGGTGAAGAAACTAGGGAGTTCGACAGTAGCGGCCGTGTACGCACACCACGATTCCCGCCAGTTCCATGGCCAGCAGCATGGAGGACACCTGGGGCGCCGTCAATCCACAGCGCGTGATCAGTGAATCCATACTGCTTGGGTTGTGGTCCAGGGCCCGCCACAAGCACTGGTAGTCAGGGTCGTCGGCCCAGCGCGCCGGCAGGAGTACCGGCGGTGCCTGTTCAGTGGGGGTGGCCAACCGTGATTGCAAGCCCGGCAGCTGCTGGCGGAGGGCGGGGGCCAGCAGTTCCAGGACCTCCTCCGGGCGCTCGACCAGTGCAGCACCCTCACGGATCAGCCGATGGCAGCCCGCCGCGCGTGGATTGAGCACCGAGCCGGGCAGGGCGCAGACCTCGCGACCGGCCTCGGCAGCCAGGCGTGCGGTGATCAGGGCGCCGGAGCGCTGGGCGGCCTCGACCACCACCGTCGCCAGTGCCAGCCCGGCCACCAGCCGGTTGCGGGCGGGAAAGTGGCCGGGGCGTGCCGGCGTGCCCGGCAGGTACTCGCTGAGCACCGCGCCCTCGGTGGCGATCCGGGCCTGCAGGCGGGCGTGGCTGTCCGGGTAAGCCCGGTCCGGGCCGGTGCCGATCACCGCCACGGTGCAACCACCGGCGTCGAGTGTCGCCTGGTGGGCGGCGGCGTCGATGCCCGCCGCCAGGCCGCTGGTCACCGTCAGTCCGGCTTCGACGAAACAGCCGGCAAAGCGGGCTGCCAGCGCGCGTCCGCCCGGCGTTGGCGAGCGGCTGCCGACCAGCGCCACCGACGGGCGCCAGGCCAGGCTGGGGTCACCGGCGATGAACAGCGCAAGGGGTGGGTTGGGGACATCCAGCAGGGCCGGGGGGAATGCTGGATCGGTGAAGGCCAGCAGGTGCTGGTTGTCGTCTTCCAGCCAGCGCCGTGCCACGGCCGAGGCCCGGGCGTCCGGGCGTTCCAGTGTGGCGCACTGCTCTGGCGTGCAGCCGTGCGCGCGCCAGTTCGCGGCGCCCTGCGCGATCGCGATTTCCGCATTGCCTGCGGCCTCCAGCAGGGCCCGCCGTGGTGCCAGCGAGCCGCCTGCCATCAACAGGCGCAGCAGCGCCTCGTCAGTTGGGTTGGTCATCCCCCCACTATCGAGCGCATACAACAAAGGCGCCCTAGGGCGCCTTCGCATGTGGCTGTCAGACTTTGCCGGAGGTGCCTGCCCGCCAGAGGCCTGGCCGGGCCGCCTGGCGATGGTTACTTCGCGTCCGGGTGCAGTGCGTTGAACCCCACGCGTACCGGCTTCACGCCCTGCATCACCAGCGCGTAGCTGACGTTGTCGAAGGTACGGAACACCATGGCGTGCGCGGCGTATTCGTCCGGCAGCGAGACCCGGCCTGCGCCGGTGCTGAGCGAATCGTCCATGCGCGACGAGGTCGGGTACTTCATGCGGTGCGCCACGTGGCGGCCTGGGCGCCACAGCGAGAACACGGTGCCGTTGTCCACGCCCTGCGCGCGGCCTGCCGAGATCGCGATCACATCGCGCGGGCCGGCGGCGGTGAACATGTCGGTGACGGCCAGCACGCGCACGTCGACGCCTTCCACACCGGCGGCCGGGACATGGGGGATGAACTGCAGGTCGTACGGCTTGGCCTCGACCGGGACCAGGCGGTCGCCGGCACGCACCTCGCGGCCGCCCTCGTTCTTGTCCAGCACCAGGGTGGACGCCTCGACCTTGCCGCCGGCGACATGGGTGATGGTGCCGGTGGCGACCTGGGCCAGCTCATAGCCGAGCACGCCGCGGCGGTGGTTGGGGGCGCTGTAGGCCCGCCACAGGTTGCCGCTGCCCGGGGTGACGTCGCCGTTGGCGGTCAGGTCCTCGGTCGGCTTGGGCTGGGCGTAGCGCACGGTCGGGCGGACCACGGCCCAGCGCTGCCCCAGCTGGGCGTCGGCCAGGCGCACGTACACCGCGCTGCCGCTGGTGACGCGCAGGCGTTCTTCCTCCAAGCCGGCCACGTAGGGTAGCTGCTCGATGCTGTCGACCACGCTCAGCTGCTTCAGGAACGGCTCGACCTGGGCCAGCGGAATGGCATCGATCGGGGCTTCCTGGCGCGGGCCGGGCTTGGCAGCGACGGTCACCCGGTCCAGATAGGCCAGGCTGAGCACGTCACCGGGATAGATCAGGTGCGGATTGGCGATCTGCGGATTGGCCTGCCAGATCTCCGGCCACAGCCACGGCTTCTGCAGGAAACGTGCGGCGATATCCCACAACGTATCCCCTTTTCGGACCACATAGGTGTCCGGGTGCCCGCCATTCACTTCCACGGCGGTAGCATAGGCAGCCACGGTCAGCATCGCCGCGGCGACGACCGTACGAAAACGAAGCAACATAGGTGTGAAGCCCTGATTCCCCAACAGGTTCGCGCACTATAGTCCAGAAACCGGGGCGCAAGGCAAGCGTTGGAGCTAGAATCTGCGACGTATGCCGGCGTGCCGGCCCCCTATCCGGAAACAGCCATGGCCCTTCTCCCCATTCTTGAGTTCCCCGATCCGCGCCTGCGTACCAAGGCTGCGTTGATCGAAGCCGCCGAAGTCACCACGCCGGCCTTCCAGGAACTGATCGACAACATGTTCCTGACCATGTACGACGCCCCGGGCATCGGCCTGGCCGCCACCCAGGTGGACGTGCACAAGCGCTTCATGGTCATCGACGTCAGCGAAGAAAAGAATGAACCGCATGTGTTCATCAACCCGGAAATCGTCGCCAAGGACGGGGGCCGGGTGTACCAGGAAGGCTGCCTGTCGGTTCCGGGCATCTTCGCCGACGTCACCCGTGCCGACACCATCACCGTGAAGTACCTGGACCGCAACGGCCAGGAACAGCAGCTGGAGGCCGGTGAAGTGCTGGCCACCTGCATCCAGCACGAGATGGACCACCTGGACGGCAAGCTGTTCATCGACTATCTGTCGCCGCTCAAGCGCGAGATGGTGCGCAAGAAGCTGGCCAAGCAGCGCAAGCACGTGGCGTGATCGCCAATCCGGGCCACCCTTCGGGTGGCCCGCGCCTGCGCGGCACGCGCGGGCTGTACGGCGCCGGCCGACGGCGCCGTTTTATTTCCTGCACGAATCCATCCTGCAAGTGGGGTAGCCATGAGGATTGTCTTTGCCGGTACGCCGGAATTCGCGGTGTCATCGCTGCGCGCGGCTGCGCGCCATCATGAGGTCGTGGCCGTCTACACCCAGCCTGATCGTCCGGCCGGCCGTGGCCGTGGCCTGGCGCCGTCGCCGGTCAAGCTGGAAGCCGTGGCCCGTGGCATCCCGGTCTACCAGCCCGAGTCGTTGAAGGACGAGGCGGCCCAGCAGCAGCTGCGCAACCTGCAGCCGGACCTGATGGTGGTGGTGGCCTATGGCCTGATCCTGCCCAAGGCGGTGCTGGCCATTCCGACCCACGGCTGCTGGAACGTGCATGCCTCGCTGCTGCCGCGCTGGCGCGGTGCCGCGCCGATCCAGCGCGCGATCCAGGCCGGCGACGCGAAGACCGGGGTGTGCCTGATGCAGATGGAGGCCGGACTGGATACCGGCCCGGTGCTGCTGCACCAGGAACTGCCGATCGCGGCCACCGATACCGGTGGCCAGCTGCATGACAAGCTGGCCGAGCTGGGCGCACAGGTGCTGTCCGATGGCCTGGGCCTGCTGCGTGCCGGCATCAAGCCGATCGCGCGGCCGCAGCCGGAACAGGGCGTGACCTACGCGCACAAGCTGGACAAGGCCGAAGCGAAGCTGGATTGGGCGCAGGACGCCGGCGCGCTGGCGCGTACCGTGCGCGCGTTCAATCCGTGGCCGATCGCCGAGGCGACGCTGGCCGGTGAACGCGTGCGCATCCATGGTGCGGTGGCGCTGGAGGCGGACCACGGCCAGGCACCGGGCACCGTACTGGCGGCCAGCCGCGATGGCATCGACATCGCCTGTGGCCAGGGCGCACTGCGCCTGCGTGTGCTGCAGCGGGAAGGTGGCAAGGCGATTACTGCGGCCGACTACCTCAACGCCCGCCGCGATCTGCGCGTGGGGGCATAAGCGGTGTCGAAGCAGAACGATTTCTCCGTCGCCAAGGCGGCGCCGGGCGCGGCCACGCGCATGCTGGCCGCACGTGTGCTGGCACAGGTGTTCACCCGTGGCCGTTCGCTGAAGGCCGAGCTGGCCTGGGCGCTGCCGAAGCTGGCCGACAGCCGCGACCGCGCGCTGCTGGAAGCCCTGTGTTTTGCCGTCCTGCGTCGTCGCAGCACCTATGACGCGGCGCTGCAGTCGTGGATGCAGAAGCCGCTGTCGGCGCGTGATGCCGACCTGCGCACGCTGCTGATGGTCGGGTTCGCCCAGCTGGACGTGCTCGAGCTGCCGGCGCACGCGGCGCTGTCGGCCACGGTCGATGCCGCGCGTGCACTGGGCCGTGAGCGCCAGGCAGGCCTGGTCAATGCGATCCTGCGCCGCGCGCAGCGCGAAGGCTTCCCGGAACAGCCCGCGCGCGATGCCTTCCCGGAATGGCTGGCCGATGCGGTGGAACGCGATTGGCCGGCGCAGGCCGACGCGATCTTCAGCGCCAGCCTGCAACCGGCGCCACTGTGGTTGCGCGCCAACCGCCAGCAGGGCGGCCGTGACAAGGCACTGGCAGCGCTGGCCGAAGCCGGCATCGCCGCAGAAGCCAGTCCGCTCAGCGCCGACGCGTTGCGGCTGGCCTCTCCGGTTGCCGTGAATCAGCTGCCCGGCTTCGCCGAGGGCGCGATCTCGGTGCAGGACCTGTCGGCGCAGTGTGCGGCCGATGCGCTGGCTCCGGCGGCCGGTGCCCGCGTGCTGGACGCCTGCGCGGCACCCGGCGGCAAGTCTGCGCACCTGCTGGAGCGCGACCCCAGCCTGCGCCTGCTGGCGCTGGATATCGACGCGCGCCGTCTGGCCCGCGCACGCGATACCTACACCCGCACCGGCGTGGGCGAACATGCGCAGACCCTGGCTGCCGATGCCAGCGATCCCGGTGCCTGGTGGGATGGCGTGCCGTTCGACGCGATCCTGCTGGATGCGCCGTGTTCGGCGACTGGCGTGATCCGCCGCCAGCCGGATGTGATGTTCCACCGTCGCGCTGAAGACATCGATGCACTGGTCGGCGTGCAGGCGCGCCTGCTGGAAGCCTGCTGGTCGATGCTGCGCCCGGGCGGCGTGCTGCTGTATGCCACCTGTTCGATCCTGCGCGCCGAGAACATCGATCAGGTGCGCGCGTTCCTGAAGTGGCATCCGGATGCCGTGGCGCAGCCATTGGGCGACGCGTTCGGCGTGGATTGCGAAGGGGTGGCACGCCAGCGGCTGCCGGGTGAAAACGATGCTGACGGTTTCTTCTACGCGCGTCTGTTAAAAGCAGCCTGACCCCCGCTGCCGTTTCGAGTCCCATGCTGAAAACCCACGCGTCGCGCCAGACGTGGTTGTTGGTGGTGATGGCTCTGCTGGTGCTGGGGGCCGGCCTGGGCCTCCGTGATCCGTGGCCATCGGATGAGCCACGTTTCGCGCTGGTGGCCAAGCAGATGGTCGACAGCGGTTACTGGTTGTTCCCGCATCGCGGCCCCGAACTGTATTCGGACAAGCCGCCGATGCTGATGTGGTGGCAGGCCGCGCTGTACAGCCTGGTCGGCCACTGGCGGTTGGCGTTCCTGTTGCCCTCGCTGCTGGCCGCGCTGGGTACGCTGTGGTGCGTGGTCGATCTCGGCCGCCGCCTGTGGACGCGGCAGGTGGGGCTGTACGCCGGCTGGGCACTGCTGTTCGCGCTGCACTTCACCTTCCAGGCGAAGAAGGCGCAGATCGATCCGCTGGTGGTGCTGTTCATCACCCTGGCCAACTACGGACTGCTGCGCCATCTGCTGCTGGGCCCGGCCTGGCGATGGTGGTGGATGGGCTGGTTCTTCGCCGGCATCGGGGTGATCACCAAGGGCGTAGGCGTGCTGGCGCTGATGATGATCGTGCCGGCCGCAGTCGCATCCATGCTGCATTGGCCGCGGGTGAGCCTGCACGTGCGTGACCTGCGCTTCTGGCTGGCACCGCTGGCCTTCCTGCTGGCGGTGTCGTTGTGGCTGGCGCCGATGCTGCTGGCCGGCCTGGCCACCGGCTCGGAGCCGTACCGCGCCTACATGGACGACATCCTGTTCCGGCAGACCGCACGGCGCTATACGCAGTCCTGGGACCATCACCAGCCGTGGTGGTACTTCCTGGCGATCATGCCGTCGATGTGGATCCCCGCGTTCCTGCTGCTGCCGTGGGCGCTTCCGGCCTGGTTCCGGCGGCTGCGCCGGCGCGATGCGCGCTACCTGCTGCCGTTGGCCTGGTGGCTGCTGGTCGTGCTGTTCTTCTCTATCCCGCACGGCAAGCGCGACGTCTACATCCTGCCGGCATTGCCGATGTTCTGCCTGGCGTTGGCGCCGTTGCTGCCGGGGCTGCTGAGGCGGTGCGATGTGCAGCGTGTGCTGGGCGCATTCACCGCGTTGCTGGCACTGGCGCTGGGCCTGGTCGGTGCGCTGGCGCTGCTGGGTGATCCGGATTTCGAAGTGCGTCTTACCCATGGCCGCGGGTTGCTTCCCGGTGCCACCGATGCGCTGGCCTGGACGGCGCTGGCGATGGCGGTCTGGTCGGCCTTGAGCCTGTGGGTGTGCGGGCGCCGGCGTCGGCACGTTGCCCTGGTCGCTACCCTTGCCGGGGTCTGGGTGCTGTACAGCCTGGTCGGTTATCCGGTGTTGAACGATTCCAGCTCGGCCCGTGGCCTGATGCGCGAGGTCAGCGCACGCATCGGCCCGCAGGCCGAGCTGGGACTGGTGGCATGGAAAGAGCAGAACCTGCTGATGGCCGATCGTCCTGCGGCCACCTTTGGATTCGAAGCGCGTTGGCATCAACAGCTGCAGGCTGCCGTGCGCTGGCAGCGGCTGGTTCCGCAGCACCGCTGGCTGCTGGTGAACGAGGATGCGATGCAGGCCTGCATTGATCGTGCGCAGGCCGAAATGGCGGGCATTTCCAATCGTCGCCGCTGGTGGCTGGTACCTGCCGACGCGGTCGCCGGCACCTGCCGGCCGTCGGCGGCGGAACTCGAGCACGAGCGCCGCCTGCAGGGGCCCGGCATCACCGATTGAGCGTTCGGGCAACGTGGCTCAGGGGCTGGCCAGGGCGGCGTGGTAGCTGGCCAGCGTGGCGTCGGCGAATGTCTGCAGGCCGAACTCCCGCTGTGCATGGCGGCGTGCTGCCCGGCCATGTTCCGGCAGCGCATCGCGCTGTGCGTACAGCGCCTGCACCTGTGCGGCGATGGCGTCGACGTCGCGGGTGGCAACCACCCAGCCATCGACGCCTTGTTCGATGTTTTCCGGCAGGCCCGCGTAATCGCTGACCAGCATCGGCTTGGCGCTGGCCATCATCTCGCGGCAGGCGAAGGAGATCGTCTCGACGTCATGGGACAGCACGAAGCCAGCATCGCCGGCCGCGATCAGTACGCGGGTATCGGCCAGCAGGCCGGTGAAGTGCACCTGCGCGGCCACCTCGCCCAGCGCCTGCACCTGTTCGCGCTGCTGTGCGCTGGGCAGGTGGCCGGCCACGGCCATGTGCACGTGCGGGCGCACCGCATCGGGCAGCCGCGCGATGGCCTGGGCCAGGTCGATCCAGCCCTTGTAATCGTCGGTGCCGGCATTGCTGACCAGCACCAGCGCCTGTGGATCCTGCGTCCATTGCTGGCGCAGCGCGCTGCCGGTGCCGGCCGGCTGTGGCGAGTAGCGCTCCAGGTCCACGCCGTTGCGGACCACGTCGATCGGGCAGCGACGGTATGGGCCCTGTTCCAGCAGGCGCTTGGTGTCGGCTGAGACCGCGATCAGCCGATCGGTGGCCCAGCGTGCGCGCAGCGCATTGCCGAAGGTGTCGGTGGGTTTGCTGTTGTGCTTGGTCAGCACGATCGGCGGGCGGCGCATGCCAAGCAGCCCCTGCATCACGAAGCGGTGGTCGCGCGCACCGTTGACGTGGATCAGGTCGATGCCTTCATCGCGCACCAGCCTGCGCAGCGCACGCTGTTCGGCCAGCTGCCGGGGCAGCGTTGGCAGGCCGCTGCCGAACGCAATCGGCAGTGTGCGGGCAATGCCCTCATCGGCCATGGTCCGCAGCAGGCGGCTGTCGGCCGGCGCGGCGACATGGAGCGTGTGCTGGCCGTGCAACGCACGCGCCAACGAGACGATGTACGTGGTGTGGCCGCCACCGTCGCCGTAGTGGAAGTTGGTGTACAGGATTTTCATGGGGGGTCTTCAGGCAACGCCCGCGCAGTGTGACACAGCGTGGTCACGGCCGGTCCGCGGAAGGCGCCGGGTCGGCCACCGCCTGTCCATTGCCCAGCATCCACAGCATGATGGTCTTCTGCCGCACGTAGTTGGCGCGTACGTAGGCATACACCAGGCCATGCCAGCCATCGCGGAAGCCGCCACGGAACAGGAAGCCGCGCCAGAACCGCCAGGCCGGCGCCAGTACCAGCTTGCCCAGGGTGGCCCGCTTGCCGCGTGCGAACTCGTGCTCGGCCATCATCCGCGCGTATTTCTCGGTCTTGGCCAGCTGCTGCTGCAGGGAGCGGTAGGGGTAGTGGATGAGGTCGCCGCGCAGGGTGCCGACGTTGCCCTCGACGCTGGCCGCTTCGTGGATCTCGCGCTTGCCGCGCCAGCCGCCCTGGCGGCGGTCGAACAGCCGCATCACCCGGTCCGGGTAGGCATTGCCGTGGCGCAGGAACTTCCCGAAATATTCCGAGAGGCGGGCGAAACGGTAGCCGGCGTGGCCGCTGAAACCGCCGTCGCGGGCCTGCTCGATGGCCGTACGCAACTCGGGGCTGATGCGTTCGTCGGCGTCCAGGCACAGCACCCAGTCGTGGCTGGCCTGCTCGACGCAGAACGCCTTCTGGCTGCGGAAACCCTCGAACCGGCGCTGCAGCACGCGGGCACCGGCAGCCTCGGCGATGGCCACGGTGGCATCGGTGGACTGCGAGTCGACCACCACGATCTCATCGCAGAAGGCCAGCGAGGCCAGGCAGTCGCCGATGCGCCCGGCCTCGTTGAACGCGATAATGCACGCCGAGATGCGAGGCCGTTCGATGGGAGCGGTCGTGGAGGACATGATGGCCGGGTACCTGTTGTTTGCGACGGAGCGCTATGCGCTGCCTATTCTCGCCCCGTTGGCGCAGGCCTTGCACGCGTCCGGGCAGGAGGTGGCCGCCTGGTTCGAGGGCGGAGCGGCCGGCAGCAGCCTGCCGGGGGTGCCCAACGTGGGCCTGAAGCAGGCCCTGGCGATGCGCCCGCGGGCGGTGTTCAGCGCCGCCAACTGGGTGCCGACCTTCCTTTCCGGGGCCAAGGTGCAGCTGTTTCATGGCTTCAACGTGGAGAAGCGTGACAGTGCCCGCGGCCACTTCAGGGTGCGCGGCATGTTCGACCTGTACTGCACGCAGGGGCCGGCCACCACTGCGCCGTTCCGCGAGATCGCTGCCCTGCAGGGCCATTTCGCGGTGGCAGAGACCGGCTGGCCGAAGCTGGACCCGCTGTTCCGCGATGACGGTGGCGAGAGCGCCGCGTTGCGTGCTCCGGCCGGCGAGCGCCCGGTGATCCTGTTCGGCTCGACCTTCACTGAACGGTTGAGCGCGGCCCCGCACCTGCACGCGCAGATCGCCGCCGATATCGCTGCTGGTGATCACTACTGGCTGCTGACCCTGCACCCGAAGTGCCCGCCGGAACTGTTCGAACGCTACCGCGCGCTGGCCGGTGCCAATGCCCGCTTCATCGAGCCCGAGCAGGTGATGGCCGCGCAGCGCGCCGCCGATGTGCTGGTATCGGATACCTCGTCGATCGTTTCGGAGTTCATTGTCCAGCACAAGCCAGTGGTGACTTTCCGCAACCGCGTGCCCAAGCCGCACATGATCGACTTCGATGATCCTGCGCAGCTGCAGGCGATGCTGCAGCGTGCGCTGCACCCGTACGCGGCGCTGCAGGCGGAAATCGTGCGCTACGCCGATGCCATCCACCCGTACCGCGATGGCCTGTCCAGCGAGCGCGTGATCGCGGCCACCGAGGATTTCCTGTCCGGCGAAATGGGCGCGCTGCGGCGCAAGCCGTTCGGCAGCTGGATGCGCGACCTGCAGATCCGCAAGGACCTGGGCTATTGGGGCCCCTCGCAGCGGTAACGGGGGGTGATGTAGCGCCGGGCCCATGCTCGGCTGCGGCAAGCCGAGCGTGGGCTCGGCTCTACAGTAGATCCACGCCATGCGTGGATGCGCGGCCGGGATCCGGCCCCGCCGTCACCAGCGCAGCTTGCGCCGCGCGAGTGCTGCGGCCAGCTGCTCCATCACCTGCTGCGCCTGTGCCTGCGGCAGATGGTGCAGGGTCAGCGCCACATCGCCATGCGCGCCGGCGGTATCCAGCTGCAGGCTGCTGGTGCCCAGCAGCCTGTCCAGCGGCGAGCGCTGCAGGCGCAGGCCCTGCACCTTGTCCAGCTCGGCCCAGCGCCACCAGCGCTTCCACCAGCCGCCGCGCACCGCCACATAGTGCTCGTCCAGGTACCAGCCCATGCGCGCCATCTGCCGGTGCGCGACCAGCAGCGCCACCGGCAGCCACGCCAGCACCAGCAGGCCCCATGGGCCCCAGCGCCAGTACGCGGCCGCAGCCAGCAGCGGCACCAGCAGCAGCGCGCCCAGGCACAGCCGCCACCAGCCGCGCTGCGGAATGGACTGCCACTGCGCCGGTGGCCACTGCAACTGTGGCAGCAGGTGCTGCACCAGCTGCTCGCAACGCGTACTTGACGCCAGCGGTGCCAGTTCGCGCAGGGCGCGGTCCTCATCGCGCGCAGGGCCACCGGCGGCGCTGTCGATGCGCAGCTGGCGCAGCCCGAACCAGCGCTGCAACGTACCTTCGCGCAGCGTCCAGGCCTGGATGCGCCGGCGCGCCACGCTGCTGCGGGTGCGGCTGAGCAGGCCAGCCGAAACGGTCAGGCGGCGATCCTGCTCGCTGAGGGTGAAGCCGTGGTAGCGCAGCAGCGTCAGCACCACCGACAACACGCGCAGCGCCAGCCAGCCCAGCAACAGAGCTGCAGCCAGCAGCAGGAACGCGCCGGCCACGCCGGGGTGCAGGTGGCTGGCGTAGCCGAAGGCCTCGCGGCCACCGCGCTGGAGAGCATCGTCCATCACCGGCCGCGGCACGGTCTGGAACAGAACACCGAACGCGGCGATCGCCAGCGCCCAGCCACGGTTGGAGAGCAGGCCCATGCGCACCACGTCCCAGCTCGACAGGCGCAGCAGTACCTGTTCGGTGTCGGCCTCGGTGATCGAGGGGGCGGCGACAACGTCGGCGGCCTGCGGTGCCTGCCCACGCTGGCGCACCAGTCGTTCCAGTGCCAGCGCCTGGTCCAGCTTCAGTACCCGCATTTCGGCTTCCGGACGCACGCCGCCGGCCGATTCCAGGCGCAGCTCGGCCACGCCGAACAGCCGGTGCAACGGATTCTGCCGCACTTCCACGTTGTGGATGCGGGCGAACGGGATCTCGCGGCGGTTGCGCGCCAGCAGACCGCTGCGCACGGTAATCGCATCACTGCCGATACGGTAGCGGTAGCTGAGGTACTGCAGCACCGACACCAGTACCAGTGCGGCAATTGCCGTCAGCGGAATCAGCTGCGCCCACATCGGGTCGCGGTCACCCCGCTGGCCGAACACCAGCAGCGCGACCAGCGGCAGGAAGTAATGGCGCAGCTGCATCAACAGTACGAACAACCATGACCACGGATGCAGGCGGTGGTCCTCGCCACCGGTGGGCAGCGCTGCAGGCAGAGGTGGTGGCAGGCTCACAGGGCGTCGGCGTCCTGGTCGAGCTGATGGGACAGGGTGTCGCGCAGGCGCTCGGCATCCGCCTCGTCCAGACCGCTGACGGTCACCGCGCTCATGCGGGTGCCGGCCGTGTGCACGATCAACGTGGCCAGCCCGGCGCGGCGTTCCAGTGGCCCGCGGCGCAGGTCCAGGTGCTGCACGCGCGACAGGGGAATGCGCGTTTCCAGCTGCCACATCAGGTCTCGCCGCAGGCCCAGGCCCTGTGCGTCCAGCCGCCAACGGGTGCGGACCAGGCGGCGGTGGCCGAGCCACGCACCACATGCAGCCCCCACCAGCAGCCCAAGGGCTGCGACCCACACGCCACCGGGCAGATCGAAGAACCACCATGCAGCGGCCAGTGGGAGGCCCGGCACAAACAGGCCACCGAAGGCACCTTCCAGTGCGGCCAGCCGCGAGGCGCGGCGCGGCAGCGACTGCCAGGCATCGGTGGGCGGAGCAGTAAGGGGAACGTCGGTCACGCGGGCTCCGTCAGGTGGCAGGGCGGGCGGTGGCGGCCGTGGCCGCACCGCGCAGACGGTAGCAGGTCGGCTGCGTTACTGGGCAGCCTGGATCAGCGCGTCCACATCCAGCATGTGGCCGGCACGATCAGCCTTGGTGCGCAGGTAGTGTTCGTTCTCGGCGGTGATCTCGCCGGTGACCGGAATGCAGTCCAGCACTTCGATGCCGGCATTGCGCAGGCGCTGCGCCTTGGTCGGGTTGTTGCTGAGCAGGGCCACGCGCGAAATGCCCAGGCCACGCAGCATCGCCACCGCGCTGCCGTAGCGGCGCTCGTCGGCACCGAAGCCCAGCTGTGCGTCGGCGTCGATGGTGTCCAGGCCGTCGTGCTGGTAGCCGTAGGCGCGCATCTTGGCGGCGATGCCGGTGCCGCGGCCTTCCTGGTCCAGGTACAGCAGCACGCCGCCGCCCAGTTCCTTCAGCTTGCGCAGGCCGCGCCGCAGCTGGTCGCCGCAGTCGCACTTGAGCGAGCCGAACAGGTCACCGGTCAGGCACGAGGAGTGCACGCGCACCGGTACCACCGCCGACAGGTCCGGTTCGCCGACGATGATCGCGACCTGGTCACGCTGGGCGACGCCGCCACGGAACACCGCGAACGTGGTCATGCCGACATCGCGCAACGGCACCGGTGAACGCGCCACCAGCTCGTAATCATGCGCGGCATGTGCTGCGCCTTCGGCGAGGTCGCACAGGGCCACCTCGGCCGCGCCATCGAAGGTGCGGTCTTCGGCGTCCAGGCGCACCGCGACCATCGCCGGCAGCAGCAGGCCCAGGCGGGCCAGTTCCACGGCGCCTGCGTCGAAGGCGTCACCGGCACTCCAGCCGTCCGGCATCGGGCCCGGTTCGCGCAGATAGCCCAGCGAGGGCAGGGCGTCGAAGGCAACACCGGCCAGCGGCAGGCGCGCACCCTGCGGGGCCTCCACGCCAAGCACGCGGGCGCGGGTGGCGGTCAGGAACAGGTAATGCCGCTCGTGGGCGGCATTGGCGAAGGCAGCGAAGCTGCTGGCCGTGGCGCTGTCCAGCGCGATCACCGCCAGGCGCTGGCCCTGGCCATCGTGGAGCAGCACCGGGCGACCGGCACGCAGTTCGGAAACCGCGCGCTCGCAGCGGATCGCGGCCGGATCGCCGAACAGGGAAGAAGCAGCAGGCATGGCAGGACCGGGGGAGGCGGACATCGCAGTCTCTATGGGGGCGCCGGCGTCGTATTCAACGTGGTGCGGCCGCCGGTCGCAGGGGCCGGTGGCCTGAGTGGAGCGGCCGTCAATGCGGGTGTTCCTCGGTCGCGTAGGGGTCTTCCTCGCCACTGCCCGATGGCCGCAGCGTATAGCGCTTGTAGGTCCACTGGTACTGCGCAGGGTCGCGGCGGGCGATGCGCTCGATGCCTGCATTGAGCGCGGTGGCGGCCACCTGCGGGTCCGGGTCGGCCACGGCGGGGTCGGTCGGTTCGATGTGCAGGGCGAACTCCATGTCCGGCCCGATGCGCTCGCACCAGCCATACAGCACGGTGGCGCCGGTACGCTCGGCCAGCCGGTTGACCAGGGTCATGGTCAGCGCCTGCACGCCGAAGAACGGCACGAACACCCCATCGCCGGCCTTGGGCTGTTGGTCGGGCAGGATGCCGGTGGCACCGCCGTCCTTGAGCACCTTGAACAGCTGGCGCACGGCCGGGCCTTCGGCACGCACCTGCTGTACGTTCTGGCCGCCCCGCACCAGCTGCAGGAAGGCATCGCTGGCCTCGTCCTCCGGTGGCTTGTAGACGATGGCGATCTGCCCGCGCGAGGCCAGCCACTGGTTCAGCAGTTCCCAGTTGCCGAAGTGCGGCGCCGCCACGATCACGCCCTTGCCGCTGGCCAGCGCCGCGTCGTACAGGGCCTCGCCGTGGCGCTGCTTCAGGTGCAGGCGCAGGTTGTCGGCCGGCGCCTGGCTCCACAGGCGCAGGGTTTCGATGGCCTGCAGGGCGGTGGAGCGCAGCAGCTCCCGGTGCAGGCGGTCGCGCGCGGCGCCCTCCAGGTCCGGGTAGGCCAGCTCCAGGTTGCGCCGGGTGACGCGGCTCTCACGGGCGTTGAGACTGATCCAGGTCCAGGACAGGGCACGGGCGATTCCCCGCAGCAGCGGCCAGGGCAGGCGGGCGAATAGGGTGGTGGCGCGGTAGACCAGCCGGGCTTTGCGTTGCGGATTCATCGGCGCCAGTTTAGCCAAGGGCGCTGCTATCGTGGCCGGCCGTGTTCATTAGGAGCCCACGATGCTCGTCCTGATCCAGCGTGTCAGCCAGGCTGCCGTCCACGTCGATGATGAAGCGGTCGGCCAGATCGGCCCGGGCCTGCTGGCGCTGGTGGGCATGGAACCGGGCGACACCGAGGCCCAGCTGCGGCGCATGGCCGAGCGCCTGCTGGGCTACCGGGTGTTCGCCGACGAGGCCGGGAAGATGAACCGGTCGCTGCGCGACACCGGCGGCGGCCTGCTGCTGGTCAGTCAGTTCACCCTGGCGGCCGACACCCGATCGGGCATGCGGCCCAGCTTCACCAGCGCCGCGCCGCCGGACGAGGCTGAACGCGGGTTCAATCGATTTGTCGAGATCTGTCGTGAAAATCACGCGCCAGGGGTGGAAACGGGCCGATTTGGTGCCCATATGGTCGTCAGCCTGGTCAATGACGGTCCTGTGACCTTCCTTCTCAGGCCCTAGGCCGCCGGGACCACCGCCCGGCAGGCCGGGCCCCGGGCTGGTATAATGCTACGTTCCCTATTTCTCCCTAGCCGGTGGCGCGAGCACTACATGGCCAACGAACGTCCTGCCCAATCCGAAATCAAGCAACTGATCAGCAAGGGCCTGGAACAGGGCTACCTGACCTACGCCGAAGTCAATGACCATCTGCCGGACGACATGGTCGACCCGGAACAGATCGAAGACATCATCGGCATGATCAACGGCATGGGCATTGATGTCCATGAAGTTGCGCCGGATGTGGAAACCCTGCTTCTCAACGACGGCAACACCGGTAACCGCGAAGTCGATGACACCGCGGCCGAAGAAGCCGCCGCTGCACTGAGCGCGCTCGACACCGAAGGTGGCCGTACCACCGACCCGGTGCGCATGTACATGCGCGAAATGGGCACCGTCGAGCTGCTGACCCGCGAAGGCGAAATCGCCATCGCCAAGCGCATCGAGGAAGGCCTTTCGCAGGTCCAGGCCGCCCTGGGCCAGTTCCCGGTCTCGGTCGAGTCGCTGCTGACCGACTACGAAGCCCACAAGGAAGGCAAGAAGCGCCTGGCCGAAGTGATCGTCGGCTTCAACGACCTGACGGACGAAGCCCCGGCGCCGGCCGCAGCTGCCACTGATGACAGCGACGATGCCGACGCCGAAGGCGACGAGGACGAGGACGATGATGTCGAGGGTGGCGACGAAGAAGCCGCACCGACCGGTCCGGACCCGGAGGAGGTCGCTGCGCGCATGCAGGCGCTGAGCGATGCCTTCAATGCTTTCAAGAAGGCCGCGACCAAGGGCGACAAGAAGAACCTGCCGCGCCTGCGCGAAGAGATGTCGGCGGTGTTCGTCACCCTGAAGCTGCCGCTGCCGCTGACCGACGTGCTGACCAAGCAGCTGCGCGACACCATGGCGTCGATCAAGGCCCATGAGCGCCGCGTGCTGAACCTGGCCACCGTCACTGCACGCATGCCGCGCAAGGACTTCATCCGTTCCTGGGAAGGCAACCAGACCAACCTGGAGTGGGTGGAAGACGCACTGAAGCGCAAGCAGAAGTGGTCGTCGGCCCTGCGCGAAGTGAAGGACCAGATCATCGCCGAACAGCAGGCGACGATCGACATCGAGAAGCTGACCCAGCTGGACCTGGAAGAGCTGAAGGAAATCAGCCGTGCCATGGCCTACGGTGAAGCCAAGGCGCGCAAGGCCAAGAAGGAAATGGTCGAGGCCAACCTGCGCCTGGTGATCTCGATCGCCAAGAAGTACACCAACCGCGGCCTGCAGTTCCTGGACCTGATCCAGGAAGGCAACATCGGCCTGATGAAGGCCGTGGACAAGTTCGAGTACCGCCGCGGTTACAAGTTCTCGACCTACGCCACCTGGTGGATCCGCCAGGCGATCACCCGCTCGATTGCCGACCAGGCGCGCACCATCCGTATTCCGGTGCACATGATCGAGACGATCAACAAGTTGAATCGTATTTCCCGCCAGATGCTCCAGCAGTACGGCCGCGAGGCTACGCCGGAGGAGCTGGCCAAGGAAATGGACATGCCGGAAGACAAGATCCGCAAGGTGATGAAGATCGCCAAGGAGCCGATCTCGATGGAAACCCCGATCGGCGACGACGAGGATTCCCATCTGGGCGACTTCATCGAGGACACCAACGTGGAGTCCCCGATCGAGAACACCACCAACATCAATCTGTCTGAAACCGTGCGCGACGTGCTGGCCGGCCTCACCCCGAGGGAAGCCAAGGTGCTGCGCATGCGCTTCGGCATCGACATGAATACCGACCACACGCTGGAAGAGGTCGGCAAGCAGTTCGACGTGACCCGCGAGCGCATCCGCCAGATCGAAGCGAAGGCCCTGCGCAAGCTGCGTCACCCGAGCCGCTCGGAGCAGCTGCGCAGCTTCCTGGATATCGATTGACCGGTATCCGCTGCATATGAAGCACCCGACAGACCCCGCGCAAGCGGGGTCTGTTTTTTTGCCTGTGGACGTCCGCGTTGCGTACGACGGGATAGGATGCATGTCCTGTTTTTGTACTGGTCAATGGAATGCCGATGAAACTGCCGATCCTGCTGCTCTCGCTGTCACCGCTGGTTGCCTGGGCGGATACTCCACAACCACCGGCATGCAATGCCGAGAGTTTCTTCAGCAGCCAGTTCGACTATGCCGTGGGTCGCGTGGTCGACGCCGGGCAGGTGCTGCTGCTGGGCGAGGCAGAAGGCTGCCTGGACGAGGAACGGGAGGGGTGCCGCAGTGGCGAGGAGATGGAACCGGGCACCGGCCTGGTGATCGGTGACCGCTGGAACAGCTACTACTGCGTGAAAGCACGACCGCCGAGCAAGGAAGTGGTGGGCTGGGCGCCGGAGTCGCGCGTGATGAAAACGAGCAACTACTACGAGACCAACCTGACCAGCTGGGTCGCCCATTGGGAACGCAGTGACGGAAATGCCATCGACATCGCAGCCAAGGGGGACGCATTCGAGCTGAGCACGCAGGAGGGCGGCGAGGGGGCGGCACCGCGGTTCCTGGGGCGCGCTGCACCGGAGGAGGACGAAGACGTGCTGCATCTGCGCCAGGGTGACTGCACGACACGTGTACTGCTGCGCGGCGCCGACCTGGTGGTGGCTGACAACGGACAGTGTGGCGAGCGCGAGCGCCGCCTGCGCGGTGAGTACCACAACCGCGCGCCGTTGGATCGGTTGATGCAGCGCCTGGGGCAGTAGTGGCGCGCAGTGGAAACCCTTTGCCGGCCTCACTACACTGTGAGGCTGCGCCGGGCCTATAGCTCAACGGTTAGAGCAGGGGACTCATAATCCCTTGGTTCCAGGTTCGAATCCTGGTGGGCCCACCACATTGACGTCCAGCGACGTCCGGGGATGTCCAAGAGTGCAGGCGGAATAGGGTTTTTACGGCGATTGACCGTCCATCGGCATCCGTTGGCATCCACTTGCATCCGTAAAAAAAGTGAGTCAGGCTGTGAGTCGAGGGTAGGTAATCCCTGACCCTGACTCACTGGCGGATGACTCACATGCTCACCGACACCAAAGTTCGCACACTGAAGCCCAAGGCGACGGCCTACCGGATCGCCGACTCGAATGGGCTGTGCATTGAGGTGCGTCCAACGGGGTCGAAGGCTTGGCGGTACCGCTATAGGTACGCCGGTAGGGCCAGCATCGTCACCCTCGACGAGTACCCGTCTATGTCCCTGCAGGCCGCCCGCGTCGAGCGTGACCGTCTGCGTTCGCTGCTGCGCGGCGGAGCCAATCCCGCTCAAGTGGCAAGGGTCGAGAAGGCAGTGCAAGGAGAGCGCGCGGCAAACACCTTCGGTGCCATTGGCTTGGAGTTGCTCGCCAAGCGGACAAAGGAAGGCCTTTCCCCTGGATCCGTTGTGCGCGAGCGTCGGCTGATCGAGAAGGATCTGGCTGGGTTGGCGGATCTGCCGGTTGGGGACATCACTGCTCCGGTTTTACTGGCTGCGCTTAGGAAGCTGGAACAGCGAGGCGTAGTCGAGACTGCCCATCGGGCGAGGGCCCACGCCGGTCGCATCTTCCGCTATGCCATCGCTACGGGCCGTGCTGATCGAAATCCCGCTCAGGACCTCACAGGAGCACTTGAGCAGCCTCAGACCAAGCACTTCGCTAGCGTGACTGATCCAGCCGTTATAGCGGACCTCCTGCGCGCGCTGTGGGGCTACCAAGGGGCACTGGTCACACAGGCCGCGCTAAAGCTGGCTCCGATGCTATTTGTCCGTCCCGGGGAGCTGAGGCAGGCGAAGTGGGCTGACATCGACCTCGATGCTGCAGAGTGGCGCTACGTCACCAGCAAGACCAAAACGCCGCACATCGTGCCGCTCTCGACTCAAGCCGTGGCAGTGCTTCGGGATCTGTATCCCTACACCAAGCGCAGCGAGTTCGTTTTCCCGGGTGTCCGTAGTGCTCTAAAGCCGATGAGCGAGAACACGTTGAACGCGGCGCTCCGGAATCTTGGGTTCGACTCAGACACGATGGTTGGCCATGGCTTCCGAGCGATGGCGAGAACGGTGCTGGACGAAGTGCTTGGCTATCGCCCGGACTACATTGAGCATCAGTTGGCTCATGCCGTGAAAGATCCCCTTGGGCGGGCCTATAACCGGGCAACCCACCTGCCGGAGCGCCGGAAGATGATGCAAGCCTGGTCGGACTATCTCGATCAGCTGCGAGCACAAGAGCCTAAGGTGCTGGCCTTCAAGTCCAAGCGTGCCTAAACCCCAGAGATGCCTTTAACGATGGCCAGTCAGAGAAGTATAGCCGCATAAACAAAGCGGCCGAGGAAGGGGCGGCAACCCCTAGCTCGGCCTACCACAACCGACTATTGAGGAGTCGATCATGGATCGCAAGATTATAGATTTTGCTTCAGCACGTTTGCGTAAAGGCCGCTCCAGCGCAAGCGTCCCCGTTCAGCATAAGGATCCGATTGATGGGCTCCTGGAATGCGGTGTTCCCGCCCGCGTCTTAGTCGCCCACCAACTACCTTGCGTCGAATGGCTCGCCCTTCATCGACGTGACAAGTTCTGCATTTGCTACTTTGATGCCGCTGGCCAGGTTGTGACTGAGAGGCTGAACGCGAGTCAGCTTCTCACACGGGCTCAGGAAATTGGCTGGAGCCCATTGCGGGACCAAGTATCCCCAGATGCCGGGCGCCATCTCTTCGAGGAGGCCTCCTACAACAGGCGCGCTGGGGTCCACTGGTACGCTTCCGCCTACGACCAAACGGACGACATGTTGCCGCTAGGTTTTCCAGAGGATGTCCTGAGAAGGGCTCACGAGCGGCAAGAAAGACGGTATGCGGCGGCGGAGAAGAAGGCGCGTCAGCGAGCCCTTCGAAACGAGCGGCTCGTCGCAAATGAGCGCCGAAAGAAAACAGCCAAGCTTCTTGATTCCATGGCGATGCGGATATTGATGGCCCCGAGCAAAGATGGGAGTGCGCCAACGACGAAATCCCAGGCGCGGCGTCAAGTCAAGGGTATGGTGGCGTCACTTATGGCGGATCTCCGCCAGGTGAGGGTTAACATCGAATTGCCGCGCGGGTAAGGCCTCAGTTCACTCGTCCGATGGAGAGCCCATGAAATTTCCTGATAAGTCCTATCCCACGACGCGTGCTGCCGATATCGCGCGCAAGCTTGAGACATCTGCGCAGTTCTCAACATGTTTGAGGGTGCTAGAGGGGAAGAAGAGGCGGAGTCGATTCCCTTTGGCTATGAGTCTTGAGGGATGGCTGCACTGGTCGGTTCAGCGCTCGCTGGCTGAGTTTGAGCCGTTCGAGAAGATGACCGCCAAGCAGCGGATTGACGCTTCTAAAAGAATCACTTCCCACTGTGAGGCGCTACGCGATCTTCTGTCTCCGTTCCATGACGACGTGACCGGCCTAGGATGGCCGTTCCAGCCAGAACTGGACCTTGCCGCACTAACAAGTGCGATGAACTACAAAGAGCGTCACAGCGAAGACTATGAGGGGCTCGACGAAGATGAGGCAGAGGATATGTTCATTCAACGAAGATTCGCTATGTACCACCTCGCAATGGTTGACCTAGGTCTGGTTCTGGATGCGCTACAGAACGGCGCGGAGCGCCTAGGCGAACTGCAATCCCACATCAAAAAGCCAAACGATCCAAACGCCGCTCGCCTTAGCTTTATGCGGCGGCAGACGAAGGAACTTCTCAATGAGTTCGGTCAACCCTATAGGACTGTCGTCCTGGCCTTGACTTCAGTGTTCTTCGAAGCCGATGACCTGGACGAGGCCGCTGTGTCAAAACTTGCTCCTGTGTAGACAAGTCCGCGCATCGGCAGCTAGACCTGAAGCAAAAGCGGGCCACAGCAGTTTTTGTTCAACCTGAGCAAAAGTCAGAAATGTCTCTGTTGATGGCATGTTGTGGGCTTGACTTGGTATCTAAATTTCGACTCACCCGCCGCGCATAGCGGCCACACGGTGCAGTCAATGGATACATATGGACATCGGGATTTCCGGCCCTTCATTCCGGAATGCGCGAAGGTAGGAATTGGCCGGTCTAAGGCTTACGAACTGGCGAAAGCCGGTCTTCTGGAGACGGTCAGCATCGGCACACGCCGTTTCGTCTACCTCGATAGTCTTTACACACTTCCCGCACGCCTTGCTGCGGCCTCTATGGAGGTCGCAGCGTGAACCATTTCGATTTCTCAAATCTCAATCGAGATCAAATGGGGCTCCTGGACGTGGGCGGTTGGACCTCTGATTGCGGTCGGGCTGCGCCGTCTCGGCGCGCGGCGGCTGAACTGGTGAGCCGGGGACTTCTGGAGACGTACACAGCTACCCATGAAGACGAGCACGGTTCGTACCGGGTGACCGAATACCACGCACCCCAGGAAGTTCAGAGCGCCTGGCGAGATCTCCAAGCGAGACGGGAACAGCAGGGTGAGTCGGTGGAGGTGGAGCTGTGAAGCCACACGATCCTGCCCAACTCGTTCCCCACCCTTCCTCAGGTCTCAAGGTCTGCCTTTCCACCGGCCGCATCTTTGACACAGATGGTCTTGAGGTCGGAATCCAGACCTCGGATACCTATGTCAGGGTAATCCGGAGGGCGACAGCGGCATGTTCGCGAGTCACTTGGTATGCGCATCGATTGGTATGGGAAGCTGCAAACGGTCCTATTCCAGAGGGCATGCAGATCGATCACCTTGATTGCGATGCAGGCAACAACGCGCTTTCCAATCTTGACTTGGTAACTCCTCAGGAGAACCGAGCTAGGCAGGCCGAGAGAAACATCGCTCGCTACGGCTGCAGGTCTCATTACTGCAAGTTGACCCCAGAGCAAGCGGTAGCGATACGCGACAGCGTGGACACCATTCCCTCGAAGGTGTGGGCCAAGCGACTCGGGGTAGCCCCTCGCACAGTGAACCAGATCCGCACCGGCCGAACTTGGGCGCATCTTCCTGGCGCGCGAGCCGTGAAGGTGCGGCCCAAGAAGACCTGACTGGCTTCCCACCTATGCCCTTGGGGGGTGTATGCACAATTTCAGCCAGGACCCAGCCAGCAGGCCGCCTGGGCACGGAGTGGCTATTTCCGGCCGGCAACAAAACAAGCAGCGCCACCAGAGATTGAAGGGGCGGGGTAAGGGGGCGCCTTTTCTTTCAATCCAGCACCAGATCTCGGACTCCGAAGAGTTTGGCCTTCTTTCGGGAAATGCAGTGAAGCTGCTGCTTGAGCTTGCTCGCCAGTACCGTCCGGGAAGGAACGGGGATCTCAGTATTCCTTGGTCAATGCTTTCCAAACGAGGCTGGAGGAGCAAGGCAACGGTACAGGCGGCCAAAAGAGAACTGTTGGATGCTCGGTGGATCCTTGAGACTCGCAAGGGCGGCAAGAACATGTGCAGCCTGTTCGCGCTCACCTACTACGCGATTGACGAATCAGAGAAGCACCTTGAGCCATCGACTGTGACGGCGCCCAATCACTGGAGGCGAAATCACAATGGCTAGTCGCTATGTGGGCCAACTAGGTCGCTATGTGGGCCAACTCTCGAAACAGTTGGCCCACATACAGACCTACGAGGTCGCTATGTGGGCCAGTCAGGGGGTTATCCGCAACCCTTCGAGGTCGCTATGTGTACTCCCTTATAGATATCTACCAAGCGGAGCGCGCTCTTCACCGCTTCAGATCTTCTTGAAGCCTTGGCTTGAGGAGCGCGCCCCTTGAACCAGTCGGCACAGTACCGAGCCCGGTCCAGGCAGGTGCAAGCCCCGGAAGCTCCCGGTCTTGCCAAGCCTTGGACAGAGGGTTCGATCAACGTGGATCGAGCTTCTAGGGCATTGGCTGCTGCATTCGGTTGTGGGCCCTGCATGGCGGTGTCGTGGCAGGCGTCGTGGGTGGAGTCCTTGCCAGATGAGGATGGGGCCTTTGATCCCGATGGGCTCGCTATTCACTCGCGAGGAAGAGTGGTGCAGGACGCTAGGAGATATCTCCCCTCACATGCAGCCTCCAGGGCTATCGCACTGCGCGGCATCCGTGCGGACGCTCGTTCCTTGGCGGAGGACTTTGATCGCAAGGCGAACATGCGTGCCGACGCGTGCGCCACGCGTGTACGACGGGTGCGACGTTGGGATAACCACAAGTTTGCGGGCACCGTAGTCATCCCTGCTGTGAGGCCGGTACGCCCTGTGCTGCTGGCGCTTTCCGAGGCATCACTTGATGGCCCGCTCGAAGCTTGGCTGATGGTCTACGCCGCTCAACGGATGGAGTTCTGGCCCAAGGTTGAGATGTACCTGTCTGCCATGGGGCACAGGCCGGAAGTAGCGCGAGAGGCGGCGGCCAAGCTTCTGAAGCCTAGGGAAGCTCGAAGCTATAGAGATGGTGCGCGTTCGTTCCGAATGCGAGAGTCCACGTATCGAGAGCTGGTGTCCAACGTGCAGGCCATCCTCTGGGACTGGCTGGAGCGAGCCTGCTACGCGCTACTGGAGGAGTTGGGCGAGAGCAGTGGGTGGGAAGTCGGCGAGGGGAAAGCGCTCGATCTATCGATGTGAGAGGCGGGAGAAAAAAGCCAACCCTTTCTGCTGGGTTATTGCTCAACGACTTGATCGCACGGGAGCGATTTACACCCGCCAAACGCCTTAAGTAATAGGGGCTCTACTACCCAAGGGCGGGCTCCTGGCGGCGACCACTTCGGTGGCGCCGCCTCTCCCCCTATGGCGCGATAGACGCCTTGAGTACAGGACAACCCAATGACCTTCAAACTGCAGAACTTTCTGGGCCGAGTCACGCCCGGTTGGCAGAACCTAAACGACCAAGACCGAAGTGCGATAGCTCGGCAGGGCCTGCTAGCCTCCGGCTTGGCACTGCTCAGCGCCCGGAACGGTGGGAACTTCGGGGCGTCCCTCGCAGACGGCCTCAAATCTGGCCTCCTTGCTGTTAACGAGGGTGTCATCGATACCGAGAATGCCCGGTACAAGAACGACATCCTGGCTCGTACTCGTCAGGGGATGGAGCGTAACGCGGCCATCGAGCAGGCTCAGAAAGGCGTGCTGAATCCTGATGGATCACTCAATGAGGACTCATGGAGTCAGTGGGCGAGTGTCGATCCGGTGGGTGCACAAGAATTTCGCCAGAAGGCGAGCCCAAGGGCGAAATGGGAACCTACACAGATTGGTTACCGAGATCCCAAGACGGGTAGGGATGGCCTGCTGGATGTGTGGATCAACAAGGACACTCGCGAGGTTCGAGACCTGCAGAACAACCCGATCAGCAGTGGTCTGCTCGCCCCCGATGCAGTACAGCCACAGATGCCGAAGGCTGGGCTACTGGGCGCCGATGTGCTGCCGGGCCTTGAACAGGCTGTGATGCAGGTCGAGTCGGGCGGCAATCCGGCTGCGGTGTCGTCCAATGGCGCCATGGGCACCATGCAGACGATGCCTGGCACTCTCCGCGATCCGGGCTATGGCGTTGCGCCTGCTCGCGATCAGTCCCCGGCTGAGATGGAGCGCGTGGGCAAGGACTACCTGCAGGCGATGCTTCGGCAGTACGGCGACCCGCGCTTGGCATTGGCTGCCTACAACTGGGGCCCCGGCAACGTGGACCGTGCAATGCAGACGCATGGCGGCAACGTGGATGCGGTCCTCGCCAATGCTCCGGCAGAGACCCGCGCGTATGTGCCCAAGGTTCTTCAGCGCTCTCGCACGCAAACTGCGGCGGCACCTCAGATCGGCTTTCGCCCGACAAAGGAGCCGAACCAGACAGAGCGACAGGCACCCTCTGGATATCGGTACACCGCCGATGGCGGAAGTCTTGCGCCAATTCCTGGCGGTCCTGCAGATCGAAAGAACAACCCCGCCCCTGGCGACCTGGCGCAAGCTGAGCAAGCGCTGCGAAAGGAGTACTCCTCGCAGATCAAAACTCCGCAGACAGTTGTTAACTCGTACCGGCAGATCGAACAGGCAGCCACCAACCCCTCTGCGCAGAATGACCTGGCATTGATCTTTTCTTACATGCGCATGCTTGATCCCGCGTCTGTGGTTCGGGAGGGGGAATTCGCCACGGCACAGAACGCAGCCGGTGTGCCGGATCAGATCCGAAATGCCTACAACAAGGCAATCAACGGTGAACGGTTGAACTCCGAGCAGCGAACGGGCTTCGTCAGCTCCGCAAGGGGGTTGCGAGACCAGGCCCAGCAGCAGATTGACGCGTACCGGGAGCAGTACTCCGGATTGGCAAAGGAATACAACTACTCGCCAGAGCGCATCGTGGGCAGGGGCTCGTCGTCTCGCAAGGAAGGCCAAGTGCCCCCGGCAGCTGTGGACTTCCTCCGAAAGAACCCGAACATGCGCGCGGCCTTCGAGCAGAAGTATGGCGTCAGCGCTGACGACTACCTGAGGTAACCAATGGCGAAAAATCCATTCGATCAGTTCGATGGCCCTGTGCAAGATCTAGCTAGCCCTGGTCAGAACGCCTTTGACCAGTTTGATCAACCCGATGACATTGTGACGCTCCCAATTGTGCAGGCGGTGCGACCCGACTTCAGCGATGTGACCTCCAGCTGGGAGAGCACTGCTGACCAGCCGGGCACTGCGGTCGGTCGGTCGCTGGGCGAATACGGGGGGCGGCAGGTACTGCAGGGTGTCGGTGGGCTGCTGGGCGCCATTGGCGGCGATGCGTTCAATCACTACGTCGTAGATCCGATTCGGCGACAGTTCCATGTGCCGACTGAAGGAGACATTTCAGCCGGTCGTGATGGCTTCGTTCCTACGGCATCCTACCGTCAGATCGGCGAACAGATTGCGGATGACCTTGGCATGCAGCGGCCCCAGACAAAGGCTCAGCGGATCGTCTCTGACATCGGCGAGGGCTTGACCGGCACTGCTTTGACGCTGGGAGTGGGCACCGCCGCGAGTGGCGGTCGCGGCCTCACGCAGGCTGCTGGCGAGTTCTTCGCTGCCAACCCGGTCCTACAGACTGCTGCCACCGTATCGGGCACCGGGGCTAGTTCCGCCGTCCGAGAGACTGGTGGCGGGACCGCTGCCCAAATCGCAGCAGGTGTTGTTGGCGGTTTCGCGCCGGGCACTATCTCGGCACTTCCCGGTATGCGTAGCGGGTTCGTCCCACAGGCGATGGCAGATGTGACGCGAGGCGCTCTCAGGGGGAGTAACGCTGCGGGTGAACGAGTGACTGCCCAAGATGTCGACCGAGCAATCACCGATTTCGCCGCTGCAGGAACCACGCCGAGCGTTGGGCAGGCGACTGGCGGCCGGTTCGCCCAATCTATGGAGACCATGCTTGGCAACGTGCCCGGTGGCGCTGGCCCGATTGCACGGCTGGGGGCCAAGCAGTCCAGCGCTACTGGCCAAGCCGTTGAGCGTTACGCGGAAAAGCTCTCCCCACGCGGCAGGCCTATGAGCCCCGAGCAAGCTGGTAGAGCTGTTCTTGAGGGGGTAGAGGGCAAGAGTCCGGTGGCGTTCGTTCCGAAGACTGCGAAGAAGGCGGATGAGCTGTATGACCGGGTATCCCAGCAAGTTGCGCCCGGTACACGGGTTCAGGTCGAGAACACCAAGCAGGCACTGTCTGATCTCAATGCCTCCATTGAGGGGGCACCCAACGTTGCCAAGCTCTTCCAGAATTCGCGAATCCAAGGTATTGAGTCTGCGCTAGCGAAGGACATAGGGGGGGCGGAGGCCGCCCTACAGCGCCCGGATGTCCGCCAACAGGCTGACACGCTTAGGCAGCAGCTCAACGCGCAAGCGGAGCAGGCTCGGGCGGAGAATGTGCGTCTCCAGACATTGGGAATGCGTGCCTCGCAACCGGTTGCGAGTCCTCGGCAGATTGACGAGCAGGTCAAGACGGCAATCGCAGGGATGGCGGACAACCAGATTCCGTACGAAGCTTTGACCAAACTGCGGACGCTTGTGGGCAAGGAGTTAGACAACTACTCCTTGGCGGATAGCGTGCCACGAGACAAGTGGAAGGCGCTCTACGGAGCCCTCACGCGGGATATGGAGGCGGCCGCTACGACTCCGGAGGCGCAGCAGGCCTGGAAGCGGGCAAATGCCTACTACGCGGCCAGAAGCAACCGTATCGACTCCATTGCCCATGTAGTGGACAAGAGTGGCGGTCCGGAAGCCGTCTATAAGGCTGCGTTCGGCAACACGAAGGAGGGGGCCACGACGTTGCATGCGGTGATGCAGTCCCTTCCGAAAGATGCACAGCGAGAGATGTCAGCTTCCTTCATTCGCCGAATGGGGCGGGCGACGGGCAGCCAGCAGAACGCCGATAGCGACGTCTTCAGCATGGAAACGTTTCTGACCAACTGGGCGAACATGAGCCCGGAGGCTAAGCGGGTGTTGTTCGACCGCCATGGGATGGGCTTCCGTCAGGATATGGAAAAGATCGCTCGCATGACTGACAGAATCCGGCAGGGGAGCGCGGTGTTCCGCAACCCGTCTGGCTCGGGGCGGCTGATTTCGCTCATCACCCAGTCGGCAGGTACAGCGAGTAGCGCAGCGAGTGCACTAGCGGCAGGGAGTCCGCTGCTCGCGGCGGGGATCGTCACCAGTTCCGCCTCGCTGGCTGCAGCGTTTAACGGCCTCGGTCGCTTGATGACCAGTCCGGGGTTTGTGCGTTGGGTGGCTCAGAACGGAGAGAAGCCGGTCGGCGAGCTGATCTCTCAGGCTCAAACGCTGCGCCGTATTGCCGACTTGGAAGGAAACGACGACGTAGCGGAGTTTGCGGATCAGCTTGAAGCTACGAAGCGGCCGCAAAGCCAGAGTAGGCAAGCACTACCAGCGCGATAAGCAGCACAGGGACCGCAACAAGCAGCGAGACGAAGGCCAGCCCGTAACGGCCGTCCTTTCGATCATCCATTTGCTGACTCTCTTCCCAGGACTTGGGGAGGGAGTAGCGGGTCTTCTTCCAAGCATCCATCGAAGTCCATCCTCAGGAGGGCCGGGTCAGCATACACCTGGCCGGTCGTCTGGGATCTCAAAAAACCACATAAACGGGGGGCGGGATCCGCGCCCCAGGAGAGCGTATGACTGATTCAAGGGCTACGGCCTTTTTTAAGGGGGCCGGTAGGCGCATCGCCAATGGCGCCATCCCGGGAAACGTCTTCGACAGTCGCGGCAACTACATGGGCAACGGTGGACGGGCAGCCGTTGCAACTGCGCTGAAGTTCGCCGCTGGCCTGTTCGGCGGGGCGCCTGCCGCACAGCTGGCAGACAGAGGGCTGAGCGGCTGGGTGACTCGTGGAGCGGACTATGGAATCAGTAGGGTGCAGCCCGAGTCTGTCCCGATCTACGGAGCCCCGCCGTCTGCCCAATCCGCTTTCGTCGCAGCGCCGCCCAGTGCCACCCCGAACCTCGGCTTCCCGTCCCAGTCGCCGGGTGGCACATGGAGCGGCTACCTGCAGGGTCAGGGGTCGGTTAACAACTTCGGAAATTCCCAATTTGGCAATGGGATGGCAAGCATTCCCGGCAGCTGGTCACCAGCAAGCACTTGGGGCCAAGGCATCCAAGAGGGGCAGGGATCGAATCTCAACTTCGGCAACTACTCGCCGGGCGCAACTGCAGCCAGTGGCGGAACGGGCCGAGGTGGTAGCGCTGGCGCCAACCGAGCAATGCAGACAGGCAGCTTCAGCCCGAGCAGCGGCATGGGGCCGGGCGGCGCTCGCGGTTCGTTCCTGGAAAAGATCAATCGACGCGGTTTGAACATCAACTAAGGAGAAGCAATGCCGACTTGGCTCAATGGTAAGCAGATCGTCGTTATCAAGACGCTGAGCGGGTGGGTAGTCGGTCCAGAGAAGAACTCGCCGTCCGATGAGTGCATTTCCTATGCCGCGTGGATCGCCGAACTGAGGGAGTAGCTATGTCGTCGTCTCTATCCCCTGCGGCCGTGAAGGGCATCGCTGCAGTGATGCTCCGAGCCAATGCGGGACAACGTGTCTACCTGGGCGGCCTAGACATCACCGAGATGGCCGCGAGCTTCCTCCAGCGACATGTCGAGGAGGTGGGCTTGGATGTTGCGGACAAGGCTTTCCGTAGGCATGGGCTCGTATTGGTAACAACTGAAAACAATAGGTGACAGCTATGGCATTCAAGCCAGGACAATCGGGCAATCCGAGCGGCCGGCCCAAGGTGGATTTTGAGGTGCGTCAGTTGGCGCGGGAGTACGGCCAGGAGGCCATTGAGAAGCTGGTAGCCATCATGCGAGGCGATAATCCTGCTCTGGCTAAGGCGGCCAGCGAGGCACTGCTGGATCGGGGCTACGGCAAGCCGGTCCAGTCTGTTGGGGTAGACCCTGATTCGGTGCCTGTGCAAGGCATCACGGTCCGCTTTGTCTCCCCTGAGGCAACTAGGGAGGACGGCAGTCATGGCTGAGGAGCAGACCTCAATTTCTACTTTAGAGGGGGATGGACCGCCCGAGGTTTGGGACGGGGTTACCTACGTGGTGTATGCCGCTGAGCGGCAGTGCCTGCCGGAAGACTTCGAGGGCCGAGCGCAGGTGGCCAAGGACGCAATCGGCGAGCCCTGGAGGGCCTACGACCTGCACGACGGGCGCTGCCCTGCCTGGACGGGCGGACACTGCCAATGTGGCCTGGTTAGCTGTTTCAGTAACGGCCGGTGGGTGGCTGAGGTGGACGTGTTCCACTCAGTCATAGACCAGCACTCGCTGAACTGAGCTACTTCCGAGTCTCCTTGCAGACGTACATATCCCACTCTTTTTCGTACCGGCAGCCGACACCACATTCGTAGCTCCCGAAGTCCTCGGATTGGCGCTGGAAGGCCAATTGCCGCAGAGCGCCAATAGAGGCGGCTTGGCACTGCTCGAAGGACTCGTAGTGGCCGTAAATTGCCCTGAAGGCGTCTTCGGCCGCCAAGGACCTCCCAGGAGGGTAAACGAAGGCCGTCCACATCTCCGGCTGCTTGGCACAGGCTCCAAGCATGGCAAGGACGGATAGAGCGATGTAGGTAAATCTAGGAATGGGAGGACCTTGGGATTTGGAAGGAGTTCACTAGCGCCACCCATGCAATTGCTGTGCCAAAAAATACGGTTGGACGATGTCCGGTTAGGGATTAGGCTCTCAAGTAGACCGCTCAATTCTGAGTGAGGGAGTTACCCGAAGGGAGGCATAGTTTGAAACCGGCACGCGTTCAAATTCAGCTTTTTAAACTTAACAGGGTGGGTGGGGAAAGGAGTGTAAGTTCCCTATTGCGAGTGATTGAGGCGGATGATATCGGAGACCGTGTTCGATACGTGCGCGGTGCCAATGTTCGACTAGAAAGCGTAGAACGGATGGACGCGGAGAACGGGCTGCCGCGCCGATGGGCGTTGGACTTCGTGAAGTTGAGGGACGTGTCAGGCCCCGGAAAGGGGAGCAAGGACCAACCAATCGAAGACCTTGATATCGAGGAGGAGCAGTTCTTCGGAGAGGAGGCTGCAGCGTTGTATCTCCCGCAGACTCGTCATCTGATAGCGCAGTACAACCACTATGGCGTGAGGCCAAGTGCAATGGCTCAGTACTTGTCATCTTACTTGGAGTACGAGACCAATGAGTATGAAGCCGATGTGGTTCTTGATCCCGATGCAGAGGCTCGCTACGAGAGAATCTCTGAAGTGAGGAGATTCTCGGTTGGAGTGGACTTGGCCAAGCTGACCGCCCGGCAGCGTAGAGACGGGCACGCGCTAACTCAGGCGTTGGGCCAAGCCGCAGATATGAATGGGGCTCGTATCAAGATTGAGGTCTCAGTTGGCCACGATAAGAACAGGTCACTACGCAATGCCAAAGGATGGCTAAGCCGACTGGTCAACAGCGGTGCCGCTGATTCAGCCGAAATCGCAGGCCGTGAGACCCCGGACGGTGATATTTGTCCCGTAGATCTCATCAACGAGACGCTTAAACATCACGTAAGCATTGAGCCAGGTTCCGGGAAGCGTCTACCAATGGAGGCGCGCTTTAGCAAATTGGAGGCCACATACAGAAGATGGCGAGAACGTATTCAAAATGGATAACGCCGCTAGCGAGGGAGAGGGCTTCGCCATGGGTGCTAGCTATGGCGGTGGCTCTCGCGGCTTGGTTTCTGCATGCAGCGGAGTTCATCTCTCTTCCTGTGCAGTCTCCCGACAGCTATCTCTCGGCCGTGATCTCATTGGGAGGAGTGCTGACAGGTTTCATGGCTACGCTCAAAGCTCTTTTGTACGCAATGAGCGACACTGCTTACGGGAGGCTGAAAGGTAGCGGGTATCTGGATGACCTCCTCTGCTATCTCCGCGAGGCTCTGTGGGGAAGCGTTCTAATGTGCGTTGTTGCCCTGATTTCCTTCTATCTCCCTAAGAGCGTAGTCCTTCACTCTATCGTTGCTGGGGTGTCAGCGTTTGCGCTGTCCTCCGTCGCTAGAATTGCGAGCATTACCACCAAGCTCCTTGCTGTACGGCCGATTCCAGAGGAAGATTAGATGGCGAGGGGCTACATGCACTCTCAGGACGCAGGAGGTTCAATACTTCACGTGAAATTCGAAGTGGCTGGCTGTCGGCTGCTGCAGCCTCGACTAGTAACCCCGATGCGTCCGTCGTGCTTGGACTATGCGTTCGCATTGCGAACGCATCCACTGAGCATGATTGACGCATGCGGCCGATTTTAGGGTTGCCTTATGGGAGAGTCTTGGGTGGGCTCCCCCCAGCGTCTTCTGGAAAAGGGCGGCTTGAAACACGTTGGAGTCTTAAGCCGCAGCTTGTGACTAAAGATTACCTTTGGTATGCCGATGCAATTTGTGGACTTTGAAAAGGATGTCAATTGTGAAAAGCACTTCTCCGCAACATGCCACGCAGCTGGCCATCCTCGCCGCACTTCTGAGTCAGGAGCATGCCCGTATCCTCCTCGGGCAGAAAGCGACGGATCACGAATATATTGAGCCCCTCTACCTCGCGGAACTGTTGTTCCTCAATGAAGGTCTTGGTAATGCCGTTCTCAAATGGGCAGTCCAAGAGAACATCGACATTGAGCAGGGTGCGCCAAAGATCGACGCCGTAATGCATGAGCTTTCGTCCGAAGTGATTGATTCTACAGGGGATGTTGAACACCCAACTGTCGAAACGCGGGAAGAGCTTCTTGCTCTTGTTCCGGACGTTGAGCAGATCATCGCTGACACTGCGGGCGCCGCCGGCAGTAATCTGGAAGACGCGTTGGCTGCTGCCGAAACGGCTGGTTCAACAGTCAAGCTTAAGGTCAAGGTCTAAGGTCGGTTCTATCCTAGGCTCAGGGGGCCATAGCCCAAAGCGGCTTGACGACGGTCGACAGGGCGGAGTCGGCATTCTGTCCTTGCCGGATCCAGGGCTTCAAGCTACTCAAGCCAGTGACGCTTGAGTAGCGCTGCGCCGGGCGCCAGCCGGAACGATTCAGGCAGGTGGCTGTCGCGTTCGCAGGATGTGCGACGGCCAGCCGTATCCTTCCGGCCATGCTTCCCTCGCACGGCTACCAAGGCTTTCGCTCTGCGTCACCACCCTCTGGCTGCGTCCAGCTGAGGGATACCTGGGTGCTGTGGTGGAGCGGCCGGCAGATCGCCCAGGTTTCGCCAGCGAAGGAGCGCGGGGTGCGTGTGCACCTCGATGCCCGGAAGATGTGGCAGACCAAGGATGCATGGGCGGCGAGTGTCGATCAGGGCAAGCGCTACGCCGAGCGGTGGTGCGCGGCCAGGCTCTACCCTGAGATGCGCCTGCGAGCCGCTGTGGCTAGGATGGTGGACGACAGCCCGAGGGAGCCTTTACCGCCGCCGCCCGGCCTGTCGCCGACACCCGAGCAGTTGCAGCAGGCTCGCCGCTTGGCCCAGGCCGGATTGAAGGAGCTGGAGCGGGTCAAGGAAGCCCTGGAGCCACGTCGGCCGCCAGCGGTGACCAAGCCCAGGGTGAAAGACCCGATGAAGGCTTGGGTAGGGGCGGGTAGAGCGCATCAGAGGGGATGGCAACCTGGCTCGCAAGTGGTACCGCGCGGCTTTCCCACCTGATTGGACGGCGGCGGAACAATCTCCGGCGTCGGACGAACGGGCATGCACGCGGAGGAGATGCATCCCCAGCTGTCGACTACGCCTGTGATCTCAAATGCCTTGCAGCACAGGGCGTTCGAGTCCTAATTTCTGGTGGGGGACAGGGGCTGCAGTCTTAGCTAGGCTGGTTGGCCCGGCAGTTGTAAAACGGGTGTGACTATGAGCGAACACGATAGCCTGGTGCCATTTGAGCTCAGGGCGATAAATGCGGACGTCGTAGGCGAACTGCTTGGGCTAACACGCAGAAGCGTGCTTGAGACTGTCGCGTGCCGACCTGACTTCCCTCTCAGGGTATCGATGCGCCCAGCCACTTGGGTGGCCGGGGAGGTACTGAAGTGGCGAGATAGCCATCGTTACGGGGCACGAGCGCGTAGACGGAGAACTTCGGCGCAGCAGCCGTCCGGGGGAGCTAGCGAGTAAGGCCGAGCAGCAACGGCAAGAGTGGCGTCAGACGGACTAGTCCGCCTCCCGGACATCTCCGCCTAGCGGACTACTTCCTCCGGCGCACAGTCGCGGTCCTGGCGGCGGACTTGGTTCGCTTCGTTGCCAGTAGCTTTCCGAGTCGCTCATCAGCATCAGAAGCGAGCGATCCCATGAAAGCTGCTTTCGGGAACACCGGCATGGGCGGGGACACGTACCGCGACCGCTGCCACCAAGCATCTAGATCGGCGGCATGAATTCGATCCGATTTCGCGCTTTGTCCCAGCCGTACGGTGGCAAGCTCCCCGGCATCAATGGCTCTGCGGAGAGTTTTGGTGGAACAGGCTGAAAGTTCCGCAGCCTGCGCTAGGGTCAGTAGCTTATTGCCAGATTCCATTGCAGCAACTCCTTGCGAACAACGGTGCGGACGGCTCTGTGAATGGTTGAATTCAGAACGTCAACGTAGCCACGGCTGCAGCATCTCCTTCAGTGGTCAGATGCGCGTAGTACTTCTCTGTGGTGGCGTAGTCGGCATGTCCTGCCAGGATCTGCACCCGGCGAAGCGGCACACCGGCCATGACCATGTGGGCGCAGAAGGTGTGCCGGAGCCGGTGGAGGCTGCCACCGATTCCAGCACGCTTGGCATCCAAGGCGAACCAGTCCGACACTGTATCCTTGTGCACGGACACGAGAGGATCGGGCAGGTGACGTAGCGCCCAGCGCGCATAACGGTTCAGCGGGACCTCGCGCCACTTGCCAGACTTCGTCCTGCCGTTGCCATACTCGTCTGGCGTGCTTTCAATCAGAAGCCTCCCGCGAACTACTGAGGACTTCTCCAGGCCGATCAACTCACCGCGCCGCAAACCGGTATGGGCCACGAACAGCCAAAGCGGCGCCCGTTTGGGGTTTGCCCGATACAGCTTCCGCATTGATGCCCGGTCGTAGAACTTGACCGCCACGCTGCGCACCCCTCTTGGAGCCTTCACCGCGTCCAGCGGGTTGACGTCTAGCTCCTTCCATTCGACGCCGCGCTTAAACGCCGCCTTGAGCCGTCGGATCTCCTTTCCAACCGTTTCCTTCGCCGCCTTGTCATCCAGCAGGCGGGAACGCTTGTACTGCTCGATCTCAATCGGCCGGATCGTGTCGATGGAACGATGTCCGAAGCCCTCAATGAAGCGCTTCATCTCGCTCCTGGCCTGCTTGATGGTCGTGGGATGTTCAGCCTTGTACCATTCCAGGTAGAAGCTCATGAACTCAGAGACAGTGGGAAGTGAGGGCGGAATACGAGGCCCCCAAATTAGCTCGGTCTCCTTAATCGCTCTCACTCTCTCAGCCTCTGGGTCGCTCAGCATGCCAATAGATAGTCGCTTGCGTCTTCCGTTCTCTCGCCAGTCTAGATAGGCGAAACGACCTCTTCGAAAGAATGAGACCTTTGTCATCGCAGGTGTCCTCCAGGACATTTAGGTGCGACTGCCAGCGATCCTAGGCTTTGGACACTCTCTGGCCATATGATCTTCGGGCGGTTGCGACCTACTGACGGTCATTTCATTGGAGATTGGGGTGCATGGAAGAGCTAGAGCAGTTCATTGATGGCGTTCACCTGCGCGGCGTCAGTTATCGGACGGATGCGCCGTATGAAATTATCCATCCTCGCATTGTCAAGCGCGACGGCGAAATTATGATCTACCGTCACGACCAGCGGCACCAGGCGGACGGGCCATACTTGCCGGTGAAGGTGTTCCTGCGCGAGTTGGTACGAGGGACGCCGGGGCTAACTGCAACTGGGTACAGGGCTAACAAGAAGCAGACCACGCTTACGTTCGACAAAAAAGACCGGGTAGAGATCTCGCCAGCGTTGCGTGCTTACCTGTCCCGCGAGGTAGTGAGACCTCATCTTGACGCGGAAGCTAACCATTTCAAGGCGCGCTTCCTTGACAGAAATAATTCTTCGCTTGACACGTGGCTGCCGAAGTATCGGGAAGCCACTGTGGCCGTCGCTAGCGCTCTGCGCAGTGATAGGGTTGATGACGTCATCGACTTGATTTGGGTGATGCAGGACAATTCCATCAGTCATGCCGGTCAAGGAACTCTCGGAAGAGCAGCAGTTGAGCGCGTTCGCCCACAACTCGTCGAGATGACAAAGCAGATCTCGGCTGACGGAACGCCTGAGAGCTTCCAGAGATTGGGGGCTGTCCTTGAGCGTTGGGCAACGGATGGCTTGATCCCAAAGAACCCGCGCCTCGTCTTGGCTAGGGCGTTTGCCGCCATCCATCCCGATACGTACCACACTGTCGTCGACGGCAAGAAGCATGCTGAGGTTGCGCAATGGTCTGCTCGGCATACCGGCTTCATCAATCCGGGTGGCAATTGGGCGAGCCAAGCTGCCGCGCTATCGGCGCACCTGACAGAATGCGGAATAGCTGAAGATCCGCTCGTTAGAAACATCTTCCCTTGGTTCGTCTATCGCAACCTGGTCGCCGGGTCCGACAAAGTGAAATTCGTGCCAGGGCATAGATCGCGTGTTGCTAACGGCACCGCAGAGGTAGAGGCGGGGTTGAAGTCCATCCAGTACAGGCAGAACGTCATTCAGGATCGCCTCGTCGATTTGCTTCGTAAAAAATTTGGTGACTCGGTAGCGACCGAGCACCCAACAGGTACGGGTGGCTCTGCGGATGCGCTAGTGCTAAGGCAGGATGGCCAGTTCGTTCTCTACGAAATTAAGCCAGCCAGGACAGCCTCTGATGCGGTGAGGCAGGCCATGGGGCAGTTGCTGGAGTACTCTTACCGTGGAAATGGCCTAGAGGCGGCCGCACTGGTCGTTGTGTCAAACGCGCATCTTGATCGCGTAACGGAGGAGTACCTTGACCGTCTCCGGTCGCAGTTCAATCTCCCACTTGAGTACATGCAGGTAGCGGATGACTGACAGCCGGGCATCGGCGTAAGTCGCCTACATCCTGCCTGTGGACTAGGATCCATCTTTGTGAGTCTAAAGGTGAGTTGTTCTTTTTGCTTGCCACTTAATATTTCTTATAAATCAATAAGATAAGTTAATTTTGCGGTTGCTGGTGGGCCCACCATCGCGGTCGACAATCCTGTTCGCAGGCACTCATAGCCGGTGCCTGGCCATGTCACCGATTGTCCTGACGGCGGCAGCCGCCATGCGGCTGCCGCGCATGTGGACGTCCTGCTACATGCAACTACTTCGGCATCAACACGGTGTCGATCACGTGGATCACGCCATTGGACTGGCCGACATCGGCAATGCTGATTCCCGCCTTGCCGCCCTTGGTATCGATGACCCACAGCTTGCCATCGTGCAGAGCGACGGTGAGGGGTTCACCTTCAACGGTCTTCAGCATGGCCTTGCCGCCGTGCTTCCTGGCATCGGCCATCAGCTGCGCGGAACTGTAGTTGCCCGGTACCACGTGATAGGTCAGGATTTTGGTCAGTTGTGCCTTGTTTTCAGGCTTCACCAGCGTATCGACGGTACCTGCGGGCAGCTTGCTGAAAGCTGCATTGGTGGGCGCGAAAACGGTGAAGGGGCCGGCTCCATTGAGAGTATCGACCAGGCCCGCCGCCTTGACCGCAGCGACCAAGGTCGTGTGGTCCTTGGAGTTGATGGCGTTCTGGACGATGGTCCTGGTGGGATACATCTCCGCTCCGCCGACCATCACGGTACTGGCGGCGAAGCTCATTGAAGTGGCTGAGACGAGTACGGCGAAGCTTACTGTGGCGGCTATCCGCTGAAGAGCTTTCACGGCGCGTTCCTCTGTGGGATGCCCGCAAGGCGCGGGCATCTCACATACGCGCTGGCGCGGCAGTTGGATGCAGGTGGATGCGCCCGGGGGCTTCCTGGCCTGGAGCGGCGATGCGTTGTAAAAGCCGAGTGAACGTCTGCTTCTGCCGGTTCGCTACGCAGTACGAGCCCGGTGCCCTTCAGCGGCGCGGATGGCGGATGTCTGATGGGCAGATCGAAAGGCGCGCGTTGCTGATGGCCTGGCGGACACCACAGGTGCGGCATGAGAGGACGGTTCCACCGGCAACGTGTTCCATCTCATGCTCGCGCCAGATGCTCGTGGATCCGCACGCGGTGCAGGTGGCGACGATCTGCAGTGCGCGGGCCAGCGCGCCCTCCTCTCCAGCCGTGTAGGTGAGATCGGTGATCTGAAAAATGCCGGTATGACTCATGGGAATGCCGGGATGGTGCCTGTTGACGAACGATAGAGCCAACCAGGTATCGGTCGTGTCGGTGCCGCGTTGATGGATGGTTGAAGTGCAGGCTATTCGTCGTTGCGTCGATTGAGCTCTTCAAGCCGTGCGCGACTGACTGACTGGTGATTGCCGCAGGTTGGGCAGCTGAGCGCCGCCGCACCGTCGAGATCAACAAGGCCATGGTTGGGAATGGCCCTGAACTGCCAGGAGCACTTGATGCAGGAGCAATCGATTCGGGTGACCTGCAGCAGGGTGCCGTCTGCCCGCGTCACTCCCTCGACGCTGATTACGTAGAACTGTCCGATGTCACGCATGAAGATGAACGAGAACCCTGACTTTCCTGGGGCCGCCCATCATGCTGCTTTGCCGGTCGCATGGCACGAAGGGCGCTCGATCGAATTCTGAAGAGTTAAGAATGCACGTCCCGACCTGCACGTGGCGCCGGTGCTAGAGTGCCGGCAGGTGCCTACCCGGCACCTATTTCAAGGCAGAATCCATGCCCCTTCGGGCTGTTGTCTACGCAAGTCAGGTTGCCGCGGATCTTTCCGCGGAGCGTTTGGAGTCGCTCGCTGCGGACGCCGCCAGGTTCAACAGGATGGCCGGGGTTACAGGTGTCCTGCTGCACGACGGTGATCGCTTCGTCCAGTACTTCGAAGGACCTGAAGACGGCGTTGCGAGTGTCTACGAGCGTGTGATGCAGTCGACGAGTCACACCGACATTGTTGAGCTGGCGCGAGGTCGCGTGTCTTCGCGGCAGTTTCCCTGTTGGGCGATGCATCGCCTGCCGGCAGATCAACTGCTGGTGGGGAAACTGGCGAGGGCGGATTGGTCGCGCTTCAAGAAGAGCGGGCCAGACGACATCGCCGGGTCGATGTGGGGGATCGACGTGCTGGCCGTTGCATTGGCACCCTATGTTGAAGCTGCGTAGGGGCTGACCTGGTTCCAGAGATGGGAGGGCTGGTGTGTGTGTGGCAGCCGCTCTTGCCATCCCCGTCCGGGAAGTGCCGGAAGCACTTCCCGGATCCTTCACGATCAGCTTTCAAGGAACGCCAGCAGGTCGGCGTTGATCCGGTCGGCGTGCGTGGTCGGAATGCCGTGCGGTGCACCTTCGTAGGTGATCAGCGTGCCGTTCTTTACCAGCTTCGCGGAGAGAACACCGGAGTCGGCATACGGCACCACCTGGTCATCGTCGCCATGGATCACCAGCACAGGGATGGAGATGCCCTTCAGGTCTTCGGTGAAGTCGGTCTGGGAGAACGCCACGATGCCATCGTGGTGCGCCTTGGCCGAACCCTGCATGCCCTGCCGCCACCAGTTCCAGATGACCGCATCTGAAGGCTGCGCGCCGGGGCGGTTGTAGCCGTAGAAGGGACCTGCGGGCACGTCGTGGTAGAACTGCGCGCGGTTGGCCGCCAGCTGCGCCTGGAAATCGTCGAAGACCTCCTTGGGCGTGCCCTTCGGGTTTGCCGCGGTCTTGACCATCAGCGGCGGCACCGAGCTGATCAGCACCGCTTTGGACACGTTCTTCTCGCCGTGGCGAGCAATGTAGCGGACCACCTGTCCACCGCCGGTGGAATGGCCCACGTGCATCGCGCCGTGGGTACCCAGGTGCTCGACCACCGCCGCAACATCGTCCGCGTAGTGGTCCATGTCGTGGCCGTCCCACACCTGGCTGGAGCGACCATGCCCGCGGCGGTCGTGGGCAACCACGCGATATCCCTTGTTGACGAAGAACAGCATCTGCGCGTCCCAGTCGTCGGCGCTGAGGGGCCAGCCATGATGGAAATGAATGACCTTGGCGTCGCGCGGGCCCCAATCCTTGTAGAAGATTTCGACGCCGTCTTTCGTAGTAACCGTAGCCATTTCCGGGTTCCTCGCAGTTGGGGTTGGGGGCGTCCTGCCTACCGGCAACCATGCATCGGTGCAGGAGGAAGGACGCTGTCAGTGTGTGTTGCAGAAGTGGCCCCAGGGCGGCATTTCCTTCTATCCTGAGGCGGCCATCACTCCGTCCGAATCCATTCTAGGAAGCGCTGCATCAATTGAAATTGGCGGAGGTGACATTCATGGGTATCGAAACTGACAAGCGGGTCGAAGTGGCCCTGCTGATCTATCCGGATTGCCAGATGGCAGCGATCCATGGCCTGACGGATCTGTTCCGGATTGCAAATGAGTGGGCGGCGTATCCCCACGACGATGACCGGCGGTGTTCCCTGCGGGTAACGCATTGGCAGCTGGACCCGGTGTCGGCGCAAATGGAATGTTGCTGGGACAGCGATCCAGGCGAGGTGAACGCTCCCGCGTTCGTGATCTCGCCGCCCAGCGTCGCGATGCCCGAGCGGATGTCGGCGATGCCGCGTGAGGCGCAGTGGCTCAAGGAACTCCATGCCGGTGGCGCGATCATGTGCTCGGTCTGCGCAGGGGCATTCGTGCTCGCCCAGACCGGCCTGCTTGCGCGACGGCGGGTTACCACCCACTGGGCCTTTGCAGGGCTGCTCGCCAGCGCGTATCCGGATGTCCAGGTAACGACCGAGAATGTCGTCATCGATGACGGTGACGTCATTACCTCCGGGGCGATTCTCGCGTGGAATGATCTCGGCCTGCTGATCGTCGATCGCGTCATGGGCCCCAGTGTCATGCTGGCCACGGCCCGCTTCATGCTCAGTGACGGCATCCGGCAGGACCAGCGTCCCTTGCAGGGATTCCTGCCCCGGCTCGATCACGATGATGCCGCCATCCTGGCGACCCAGCATCTGATCCTTGCAGAACCTGGGCTGCGCCACACCGTGGCCGGGCTTGCCCAACGTGCCCATTTGACCGAACGAACATTCATCCGGCGCTTCCAGAAGGCCACGGAACGCAATCCCGCCGACTACATCCGTCAGGCCAGGATGGCCAAGGCCAAGGATGCGCTGCAGCTCGGCGATCTTCCCATCGCACAGGTGGCCTCGCGCCTGGGTTATGACGACGCGGCTTCATTCCGCAAGGCATTCCAGAGCATTGTCGGCATGTCGCCGTCCGCGTATCGCGATCACTTCCGGATCAGGCGGGGCGGGCAACGCTGAGCCACGCCAGTGTTGATGCAATGTGTCCCTTGTCAGTTCCCGGCACTTTCAGGAGGTGGCGCTTGGCATTTCAACTGCCACTACACGTTTCGCACTTGGAAAGTGTCTGGAAAAAGATACTGCGAGCTGGATTGATGAAGCCAAGCGTGCCAACAAGGCTGCTCGCGACGAGATGGAGGCATTTTCAGAGTTCTTTCGGGAACATGGGCCAGAGGGTGTGCTGATAGCGCGAATCTGGATGAAGGCATCTCACACGTACGACGAGAAAATCGGGCTGGCGCGCGAGACCATCCTGTTGTGGAATGAACAGGCTGGCGCGTTTTCGGAAGAACTCCTACAGGAGGATCTCAGGATTCCAATAATGGATCTTCCAAAGCACCTGATTGAGTTGCGCAACAAACTGCTCGATGACGTTGCGTCTGCAACGCACTGGTCAAAACACATGAATCAGCTGCTGAAGGACCTGACACGATAATGGCGGCTCGCCACCCGCGCGCTCATTGCTCTTGACAGATCACCCTGCCGGAGTGGACCTTTCCCGCCATGACTATCGATATCGAATCGCTCAGCCTGCGGGAGCTGGGTGCCTTGGTGGTTGCCGCTGAACAGCGCAGGCAGCTCATTTCCAGCCGTCGTCCGGCCAGTGCGGTGCGCCGCATGCTGAAGGCGGCGGCCGCCGAAGCGGGCTATACGCTCGAAGAACTCTTTGGCGATGCGTCCGTCGAAGAACCCGCAACGCCGCGGAAATCCAGCCGCCGCAAAGCCGGCAAGGTCGCTGCCAAATACCGCGACCCGGAATACAAGCGCCTGACCTGGTCCGGCCGCGGGCGCATGCCGCGCTGGCTGGCCGCTAAGGTCCAGAAGGGCCACAAGGTGACGGATTTCCTGATTCCCGGCCTGGCCCGTCCCACCGCCCGCAAGGGAAGCCCGATCGGCCAGCGCACCGTGTTCAAGAAGGACTGAGGCCCGCAAGGCGACGCCTGCCGCGCCCGTGTCCGCTTCACGCTACCCTGCACATGGGTCCGCACTGGAGGGAGGCACGCAATGGCACATAACGGCAGCACGGCGATGGCGCCGAGGGTCCTGTACGTCGCGGGGGCGGCAGCGGTGCTGATCAGCCTGTTGGCCTGGTCGGTGGAATGGAGTGGGCTGGCCTATGTCTGCCCTTACTGCCGCGTGCAGCGCACCGTCATCGGCGTGCTGGGTCTACTGATGATGTTTGCACGGCCGGGTGGCATCGTCGTGCCGTGGCTTTCGAACGCAATGGGTGGTTTCGCGTTCGTGGTCGCGGCGATGCAGCACTTCAACGGCTGGAAGCGTATCTCCGCCGGTGAATTCAGCTTCAATGCCCAGTGGTACATCGACCCATGGCTGCTGTCCGGCTGCGCGATGCTGATCCTGGTGGCACAGCTGATGCTGGTGCAGGCCGCCTGCCGGCGCCCGGTGCACGCCGCTCTGGAGGCCGCATGATGCGCCCTGCCTGCACGCTGGTCCTGCTCATTGCATTCCACAGCATTCCGGCGCGTGCGGCCGAAGATGCCGGAGCGCCCAAGCGGCCTTCGGTGGAAACCCTGCAGCGCCTGATCGTGGACAAGGCTCCGCAGACGCGGATCGCGACGCCCGACAGCGAGCGCATCACCGCGCGTCGCATCGATATCGTCGATGACCAGGGCGTGATCCGCATGACGTTGTCCGGGAAGACGCCGGCGCCGATCATCGATGGCATCCAGTACAAACGCGCCTTCAACGTGGCCGGCATGGTGCTGTACGACGACAAGGGCAGCGAGCGCGGTGGTTTCGGCACCGCTGATGTCGACGGCGGCATGGCGGTGCTGGCGCTGGATCATCCGGCGATGGATGCGATCGGATGGCGGGTGTCTCCCGATGGCCAGGTGAGCTTCTCGATCAACCAGGCACCGAAGCTGATACGCGAACCCACGCTCGGGAATGCGCTGATTCCCGGTGTGCAGGCACCGACCCGCATCGGCCTGGTGGTCGGCGCCGATGGAACGCCGGCCATTGCATTGAACGACAAGGCGGATCGGCCGCGGCTGCGGCTGACCGTCACGCCGGAAGGCTACGGGGCGATCGAGTTCCTCGATGCGCAGGGCAAGGTGGTCCACACGCTGGCGCCGGAGGCGGAGCTCCGTCGCTAGCGTGGCGAGCCTGCTGGCCGATACCTATGCGCGGCGTCCCCGGCCGTCGATGCTGTAGCGCCCGGCTCCGGTGCAGGCCAGCAACAGGAACCCACCGGCCAGGCCCAGATTCTTCAGGAACATGATCTGCTGGGTCTGGTCGCCGAAGTTGTGGTGGAAGATGAAGGCGGTGACCAGGCTGAAGCCCACCAGGACGATCGATACCAGCCGGGTCTGGAAGCCGAGCAGGATGCACAGGCCGCTGCCGATCTCGAAGGCGATGGTCGGCCACAGCAGGATGCCGGGCACTCCCATTGCTTCCATGTAGCCCTGGGTACCACTGAGGTCGCCGAGCTTGCCCAGGCCGGAGACCAGGAACAGTGCCATCAACAGGATGCGCGCAAGCAGGAAAGCAAGCGAGTGCGAGGAAGTGCTCACAGTGAAGTCCTTGAGGGTGTCCGACCCCCGCGATCGGAGCCCACAGGCAGTGAAGCCCGTGTATACACGACACGGCTGCCTTCCGGTTTCCGCGCGGCCGGGACCTTCGAGTGCCGAAGGCGGCTGCCTCAGTCATCCTTTGGTGATGGCGCGTCTGCGCTTTGCCGGAACACCTGCAGCTGCGCGGCAAACGCACGCTGGTAGGCGGGGCGTTGCGTTGCACGGCCCACATAGGCGACCACCTGCGGGTATTCGTCGAGGAGGCCGCTGCTCTTCAGGCGCAGCAGCACCGAGACCATCATCAGGTCGCCCACGCTGAAGTCGCCATCCAGCCACGCCGCCCTGCCCAACCAGGCCGACAGCTGTGACAGCCGCGTACGCACGCGCTCTTCAAGCATCGGAAGACGCTGTGCATACCAGCGCTGATCGCGCTCCAGCACCCAGGCCATCGAGCGTTCGACGATGGGCGGTTCCACCGTATTCAACGCAGCGAACACCCACATGATCGCGCGCATGCGTGCGTCCGGATCAGCGGGGAGCAGGCCGGCATGCTGTTCGGCCAGGTGCAGGACGATTGCGCCGGATTCGAACAGGACCTGGTCGCCGTCCTGCCAGGTGGGGATCTGCCCGAAGGGGTTGCGCGCCAGGTGGACGGGCTGCTTCAGCTCGGCAAAGCTGAGCAGCTGCACGTCATAGGGCACGGCCAGTTCCTCCAGCGCCCAGCGTACGCGCATGTCACGGGCCAGGCCCTGGCCGCGGTCGGGAGAGGTGGCAAAGGCGGTGAGGATCGGGCACATCGGGGCACTCCTGGAGGCTGAAAGACCCGCCTTTCCTTCTCCGACGAACGACGGGGCGGGAAATCGACAACCTTCCCGGGGCGCCGGGCGATACACTGCCCGCCACCCATCAATCCTGTACCTCCTCATGTGGCAGCGCCGCACCTCCCTGGCCGAACTGCAGCGGCAACGCGATGTGCTGCAGGCTGAGATGGATGCGGACGCCCTGCGACGGGTCTCACGGCTTCCGCCGGATGATCTCGTGGCAGCGCTGATGCCGCAGGCGCGCCGGCTCCAGGAGCTCAATCAGCTGATCCTGCGGGCTACACCGCCGCGTGAACTGATGAAGCGCCTGAAGGCGCTTGAGCGACAGCTGCTCGAACCCGGTGCACAGAGCGCAGGCGTGCGGAAGGAGCTGGAAGACGAACTGCGCGATCTGCACCTGTACTTCAGCAATCCGCGCCGTCGCCCCTTGACGGCGAAGGTCCTGCTGATCCTGTTGGCCAGCGTTCTGGCCGCCTTGTTCCTGCCGAGGCTGCTTGTGGACCTGCTGGTCGCTCTCTAGGCCGCGCTCACCCCGCCCGATGCAGCTTCCTGTACTGATCCGGCGTGCACTGCGCGTGCCGCTTGAACATCTCGGCGAAGGCGCTGACGCCGGAATAGCCCAGCTCTTCGGCGATCCGGCTGATCGGCCGGCGTGTACACAGCGCCTCGGTGGCGCGCACGAACTTCACCCGCCCACGCCAGTCGCCCAGCGACATGCCCAGTTCGCTGCGTGCCAGGCGCTCCAGCTTGCGCACGCTCATGTGGTGCCGCCGCGCGATCTCGGCAACCGATTCGGCCGCCGACAGGTGTTTCTCCATGTACGCCATCACCTGCTTCAAGGCATCGCTGCTGGCGATCGGCAGGAAACTGGGCAGCACAGCGGCGTTGACGATCTGGTCGATCACCACGGCGGCCATGCGCCGCTGGACCGGTGTCTGCGGATCGGTCACGCCCTGTCGTGCCAGTTCATGCAGCAGTTCGCGCAGCAGCGGGCTGACTTCCAGCGCACTGCAACGCGTGGGCAGCCGGCGTGAAAGTGCCGCCGACAGATAGGCCGAGCGGTAGGCCAGCTGCGAGCGGTTGCGTGAATAGTGCGCCATTCCTGGTGGAATCCAGATCGCGTAGTGCGGCGGCGACACCATCCACTCGCCGTCGATCTTCATCTCCATCACCCCCTGCGCGACGAAGTTGAACTGACCCCACGGATGGCTGTGCGTGCCCCAGTCCGTGGGCTCCATCGCGCCCTGCCGGAAGTAGATCGGGCCGGGCAGCTGGCGGAAGGTGGGGATCGGCTCCATCGATTGCCGCAAGCCGGGGTCGGGGTGGCGCATTTTCGGGATGTCCTCAATATACGCCAAGCGTACGCTGGCCATTCCCCCACGTACACCTGCACGCGTGAACTATCTCTCCCCGATCCTCGCCTGCCTGCTGTGGGGCGCGAACACCATCGTGACCAAGCTTGCTTCGGGCTCGGTCGGTCCCATCGATATCGGCTTCTTCCGCTGGCTGGTCGCGGCGGTGGTCCTGCTGCCATTCGCGCTGCCGCGGCTGCGCGGCAATCTGCCGACCGTGCGCGCCAACCTCGGGCGCTTCCTGGTGCTGGGCTGCCTGGGTGGGGTGATGTACCAGTGCCTGGCCTACTATGCGGCGCACTTCACCTCGGCCACCAACATGGGGGTGATCCAGGCGCTGATTCCGTTGATCGCGCTGGCGCTGTCACGCGTGTTCATGGGCCATCCGGTGCGTGGTACTTCCATTCTTGGCGCGGTGATCTCCACCGCCGGCGTGGTGGCGGTGGTATCGCAGGGCGACCTGGCACGGTTGGCGGCGCAGGGCCTGAACCGCGGAGACGCGATCATGCTGATCGGCGCATTGGCCTTCGCCGCCTACAACGTGCTGATGCAGCGCTGGAAGATTCCGTTGTCGGTGCTGGAGTCGCTGTTCCTGCAGGCCACGGCGGCCTCGCTGATCCTGCTGCCACTGCAGTTGCTGGTTGGTACCGGGGTGAGCAATCCGACCGCCGTCGGTTGCATCGGCTTCGCTGCAGTCTGTGCCTCGATCCTGGCGCCGCTGACCTGGATGACCGGACTTTCACGCCTGGGCGCTGCGCGCATCTCTGGCTTCTTCAACCTGGTGCCGATCGTGACCGCCGCGCTGGCCGTGCTGCTGCTGGGCGAATCACTCAGTGGCTGGGTACTGGGCGGTGGCCTGCTGGCGGTGTCCGGCGTGGTGTTCGCCGAGTACGGTGCCAGGCGCGCCGCTGCAGTGCCGGGCGAGCAGCCCGCATAGGGCTTCGGTCATGCGGGGTATGTGTCCCCGCTCAGCGCCTGTTCCACCCGCTGTTCCAGCGCGTCTGCATCATGGCCGCGTTTGCCCTTCAGGCTGAGATACAGCGAAAGCGGGTCAACCACATCGCCGATGCTGGTGAATGCCGGCGGATAGGCCCAGATCTGCAGCCGTGCGCTCTGGGCGCAGTCCGGGCCGGGCATGGGAAGTGTACCCAGCAACCGCCACGCATCGATGTGCAGCGCGCGGGTGCCGCCGATCGCGGGCGGTGACGTGTCAGCAAGCGCATCGAGGCCCGCCGTCGGCGCCGGGTGCCCGGCATCGCGGAGCGCCTCGGCGGTCGGGCCCCAGTAGACATCCACTTCCTTCAGGATGGGGGAACGCAGGAACGGCTGCGCCCTGGCCCAGACCTCGTCGCGGTTGCCGGCCAGCTTCAGGAAGCGCTCGCGGCCACCGGTGGAGCGTTCAACCAGGCCGCGACCAACCAGTTCGGCCGACAGGCGCGACGCCGTCATCGAGGTGTAGCCGGCGGCAGCACTGATCTCGCGCGGCGACCACCAGCGCGACTGGCCGCTCAGCAGCACGTGGATCAGCACGGCCTGCGCCGAAGGCAGCAGCGAGATGGCCTTCTTCTCATGATCAGGGGCGTCGCGGAACTCAATGGCCAGGCTTGGCGCGAACAACTGGGTGTGCGGGACGACGAAGTCGATGTGGTTCTCGACAAGGAAGCGGCGCTGGGTCGGCGTGAGATAGGGAGAGACGTACAGCACCAGTGCATTCGCAGCAGAGCGCAGGCAGCGTACATCCTGGATCACACGGGTGCTGGATTCGCCGGGCTCGCGGGCCACGGCGAGCATGGCGGGGGTTTCCCCGTACAGCATCAGTCCGGCGAGGTGGTAGCGCGATGCCATTGCGTGGGGAATGGCGTGCAATGAAGCAAGTGGATGCACTGCCGAGGCCAGCCCGGGGAGAATCCTGCGCAGGTACCGCTGCGCGTCAGCGACCAGGTCGGTCAGGCCGGTGCGAACTGCCGTCGTCATCTCGTACTTCCCTTGCGGCGGCACGTCCGGAGGGTCGGAACCCGGCCACATCGCCACATTCAGTGGTGAACCTGGAGACGGGTGTGCAGCGTCGGGGCGCGTGGCGATCCATGCGGTCCTGCTCCTTAGCCGTCATGACATCAAGTGTTGCCGGGAACCTTGGAGATTCCGTCGAAAAACGATGGAGATTGGGTGGAGGTGGTGTGCATCGTGGCCGGCGGACTCCCCTTCCGCCGGCCACGAGCACGGACATGCCCGTCAGAAGCGCTGCGAGTACTTCACGTACACGGTGCGGCCGATATCGAAGCCGCCGTAGTAGGGGAAGGAGCTGGACGGCTTGGAGAACATGATCGGGCCCTGGTGGTTGAACACGTTGTTCGAACCCAGCGCCACGGTACCGTCCCACGGCAGCTTGTAGCTGACCTGGATGTCATGGAAGGCATTGGAGCCCACCTTGCGCAACGCATCCGGTTCTCCGTAGGCGTAGCGATCGGGCAGCGAGCACGGACGGTTCGGCACGCAGCTTTCGGCCATGCCGGAGTAGTAGCGCACCGTGTACTGCGTGCTGAAGTTGCCAAGCTGCCAGTTCACACCCACGTTCGAGCGCAGGCGGAAGATGCCCGGCCGACCGATCCGGCCCATCATGATGGTGTCGCCGGCCGAGTTCTGGTTCTCCTCGTCGTACTTGGAGACATAGCTGTTCTGCAGGTCGATGGTGAAGCGGCCGAACGAGAACTCGGGCAGGCGGTAGTGGATGCCCAGATCCCAGCCTTCGGTTTCCATCGAGCCCAGGTTGGCCAGACCGTAGAACATGCTGGTGATGTGGCCATCGCCAGCGCGCCTGATGCTGCCACAGCGCGAGGAATTGCCCAGCACGTAGCAGTCACGCAGGATGCGGTCGACGCTGTCCTCGATGATCATGTTGGTGATCTTGTAGCTGTACCAGTCGAGGTTGATGTCCAGGCCATCGACCCAGCGCGGGCTCCAGACCACGCCCACGGTCTTGCTCTTGGACTCCTCCGGTCGCAGCTTCGCGTTGGAGCCGGTGGTGAATTCGTCGGGCGTGGCACACGGATAGCTGGCACAGGGCTTCAGGCTCTGGTTCAGCTGCTGGTAGCCCAGCGGGACGCCGGCAGCGTTGCAGGCAGCGTTGCCGTTGACGCTGTTGGTGGCGCCGGTGCCGCAGGGATCGACATAGGTTTCGAAGCTGGTCCCCATTCCACCATACAGGTCGGAGATGCTCGGGGCGCGGAAGCCTTCGGCGAAAGTGCCGCGGATCATCAATTCCTCGATCGGGCGCCAGGCGAAGCTGGCCTTGGAATTGGTGGTGTTGCCGAAATTGCTGTAGTCGGAATAGCGCGTGGCCAGGTTCACGGTCAGTTCCTTGGCGAACGGCAGGTCACGCAGCACCGGCACGTTCACTTCGGCGAAGAACTCATTGAGACTGTACTCACCCGAGGTGGTGGATGCGCCCAGTGCCGTGCTCTGGCGCGACTGGGCAAAGGCGTCGGGCACGAAGCGGCCTTCTTCCTTGCGGTACTGGTAACCCAGAGCGACGGACAGGTCACCGGCAGGCAGTTCGATCACTGGCCCGGAGATATTGGCGAAATAGCTGCGGGTCTTGGTGATGCCGGTATCGTTGAACGTCGGGAACAAGAAGCGCTGCAGTTCGGGATCGGAGAGAGAGCCAGCCCCCGCGACACCGTATGGCAGCAAAGGATTCCAGGCCAGGCAGCCCGTGACCGGCGATGCCGCCGTGCCACACCGGGCCACACCGTTGGCATCGAGGTAGGAGGGCCCCAATGCCTGCCGGGAAGCAATCAGGCTCATGTCGCCACGGCCTGTTTTTGTGACTTCATTGCGGTTGAACAGCGCACCGACTTCCCAGTCGTACGTCTTGGCGCCCAGTTCGAAGTAGCCGGACAGGCTTGGTGCAATGCGCAGCGACTTCAGCTTGCTTTCGGTCGTGCGCGGCACTTCCCACAGGCGGCGATTGAACGCGATGCTGTGGTCGAGCGGGTTGAAAACGCTGCTTGCGTCCAGGGGCGTGCCGAACTTGGTCGACTGGTACGGGTAGCCCGCGATCTGCTGGTCGGTGGTGCGCTCGTTGTAGCCGATGTCGGCGGCGAACTTGATCTGGTCGGTCAGCGCGTAGTCCGTGCTGAGGAACAGCGAGCGACGCTCGATGCCGGTCTGCAGGTGCATCTGGTCGCTGCCGTTGGCGAACTCGGCCGGCGCGATCGGGTGGTAGTCGTTCGGATTCCTCGGGTCGCCGCCACGGTTGAGCGTCTTGAACACCGCGTCACCGGTGTTGCACTTGTAGAGCGCCGGGTCGCACCACGAACCGTTCTGGCTGATGTTGCTCCAGTCCGCGCCCGGGTAATTGGGGCCGGCGCCGCCGTACCGGGAGAACTCGCGGTCGCGGGCAAATACCGGGTCCGACTTCTGGTATTCCAGTGCGAGGGTGTATCCGCCACGTTCTCCACGGGCGCCGGTCACCAGCGAGAACGTGCTGTCCTTGCCATCGCCCTGGCTGAACTGCCCGTGCTGCATGGACACTTCCAGCCCTTCGTAGTTCTTGCGGGTGATGATGTTGACCACGCCAGCGATCGCATCCGAACCGTACAGTGAGGAGGCGCCGTCCTTCAGGACATCGATGCGTTCCACCGCGCTCATCGGAATCTGGCTGAGATCCTGCAGGCCACTGGTGGTCGCGCCCAGGCGCTTGCCATTGACCAGCACCAGCGTGCGCGTGGCGCCCAGATTGCGGATGTCGACGTAATAGCCGCCGACATTTTCACCGGACGACAATGCGCGTGCGCGGGAGATCGCCGGCGCGCCCGTAGACGTCAGGTTCTGCAACAGGTCGGCGATCGTGGTGAAGCCCTGCTGCTCGATCATCGTGCGGGTGATGGCGATGATCGGCTGCTGCGTTTCGATATCCACGCTGCGGATGGCAGAGCCGGTAACCTGGATGCGATCGAGGTTCTTCGGGGTCTTGTCGCCGTCATCCTGCGCATGCGCGGCCGGTGACCAAGCGGCGGCCAGGGCCGTGCCCACTGCCAGGGAAAGCAGGGTGTACTTGTAGTGCATTTGGCTCTCTCCAAATCCAGTTGAATGGGTTTCCGCATTGCTGCGTGGAAACCGATCTGAAACTCCGCCGTGCGGAATCGGAAGGAACCTAACATTCCGTTTACAACTCGATTACGTTATGGACGCGTTATCGTCGCGCGCCGGCTACAGCGTTCATGCACAAGGCATGCACGAAACCGCGACGCGCACCGGGGGTGCTCTGCTTCAGTCTGGCTGCGGGCCGATGACAGACTCCAGGAGACATCCGATGAATACCCCCGGCAAACCAAAACCCACGTGGAAGCAGTGGCATGTGCTGTTGCTGGTGCTTGCCATCGCACTGCTGGTGATGCTGATCATCGTCATCGCGCCCTGGTGAATCGTGGGCGTTATGCTCAGGTGCCGTGAACGTGGAAATGCGATGGGATGAAGGAGTCAGGACGCGTTGAGGGTGGTGATGCAGGCATCAATTCGTACTCACCCAGCCGGCACATTCAAACCTCCACAGTGGTCCCGAAGGCAACGCACTCGCGCTGTCATTCTCCATAGACCATCGAGCACACAGGAGCGATTCCATGAGCACCCAGTCCACCATCGAACATCGCCTCAACGACCTGATCGAGATTGCCCGGGACGGAAAGTCGTTCTACGAAGAAGCTGCGACCAAGGTGAAGGATGCCGAACTGTCGGCCCTGTTCACCCGCATTGCCGGCGTCAAGGGCCGCATCGTCGCCGCGTTGAGCAGTTCGGTCGCCGCCAGCGGCGGCAAGCCCGCCGAGCATGGCACCATGGTCGGGTCGATGCAGCAGTTCTACGGCAAGGTGCGCGCTGCATTCGGCGACACCAACTATGGTTACGTGGCCGAGCTGGAAGAGTCCGAAGACCGGCTGCTTGGCGCGTTCAAGGACGTGCTGAAGGACAACGAACTGCCGCCGGCCGTGCGCCAGGAAGTCACCCAGCTGCTGCCTGAAGTGCAGGAATGCCACAACGTGATGCGTGCGCGCAAGCACGCCATGAAGGCGGCCTGACGATCATCGGCGGCCTTCTCCCCGGGGCCGCCACGGCCGGGGCAGCGTGGCTGCCCCGGCCAACTTCGAGGTGGCGTGCAGGACTCAGCGGGGCGCATCGGGCGCGATGTCCTGCAGGTGCAGCACCCGCCCCATCAGCTCGCTGAAGATGGGGGCGGCGACTGCTCCGCCACCGTAGCCTCCGCGGCGTGCATCGGGATCGTCCACCACCACGGCGACCGCATAACGTGGATGTTGCGCCGGTACGACCCCGGCAAACAGGGACATGTAGTGGCGCGCATACCCGCCGGCAGCCGCCTTGCGCGCGGTCCCGGTTTTTCCGGCGATGGCATAGCCGTTGATGCGGGCCCGCGTCGCGGTGCCACCCGGCTCGCTGGTGGTGGCAATCATGTCCAGCACCTGGTCGGCCACGTCTGCGGGCATGGCACGGCTCACCACTGTTGCGCGGCCATGCTCGAAGGTCGGTTGTACGCGCAGGCCATGGTTGGCCAGCGTCGCGTAGGCATTGGCCAGCTGCAGCGTGGTCATCGATAGCCCGTATCCATAGGCCAAGGTCTGCTTGCCGGTGCCACTCCATGCAGCAGGCGCGGCCAGTACGCCGTTGCGCTCGCCGGGAAATCCGCTCCCCGAGACATGCCCGGCGCCCAGCGCGGCAAACATGGCGTGTAGCTGTTCCCGGCTCAGGCGGTGCGAAATCAACGAGATGCCCACGTTGGAGCTTTTCTTCAGGACCCCGGTGGTATCCAGTACGCCCAGATCCCGATAGTCACGGGTGGTGAAGCGCCCATTGCGGATCCAGCCGGGGTGGGTGTCGAACGTGCTGGCAGACGTGATCACGCCGGCCTCGAGCGCGGCGGCGACGGTGAAGGGTTTCACCGTGCTGCCGGGCTCGAACACATCGGTCACCGCACGGTTGCGGCGTGCATCCGCGGCGCCGGTGCCGGGCACATTGCTGTTGTAGGTGGGCCAGTTGACCATCGCCAGGATCTGGCCGGTGCCGACTTCCAGCACCACGATGCTGGCGGCAACCGCGCCGTGGCGTTGTACTGCCGGTCCGAGTCCAGCATGGAGGATGTGCTGCATGCGGCTGTCCAGCGACAGCACGATGTCCTCGCCGGGACGCGCCGGACGGCCGCGGTCGCGCAGCTCGACCGGGCGACCCTTGCGATCGATGATGACGTCACGGTAGCCGGCCTGTCCGCTCAGGCGCGCATCGAACAGGTGCTCAAGGCCTTCAAGGCCACGGCCCTCGATATCAGTGACGCCGACGGTCTGCGCGAACAGTTCCGACTGTGGGTAGAAGCGTTTGAACTCCTGCTGCAGGTGGACCCCGATCGGCGCCCTGGCCTGCAGTGCTTCAAGGCGGGCGGGATCGCCGCGACGGAAGCCAGGCAGGTAGACGAAGCGTCGCTGCCGGTTGCGCGCCAGCACTCTGGTCAACGCAATCGCGTCAGTATCCAGAACCGTGGCCAGCTGCTCGACTGAACCTGATGCGTCGAAGAAGGCGCGCGGGTCGATCCACAGCGATGCCACGGGAGCCGATCCGGCAATGACGATGCCGTGGCGGTCGTACAGCGTGCCGCGATGCGCGCGCAGTGGATGGTGGCGGAGCATCCGTGCTTCGGCCTGGTGCCGGTAGAAGTGATGATGAACGATCTGGACGTCGGCGGCCCGCGCCAGCAGCAGGCCCGCCAGTATGTCCAGTGCGGCGCAGGTCAGGCGGTAGCGGCGGCGGAAGTCATGGGCACGCGTGCGGCGTGGCGCCATGGTGGGTGTGCACATGCGATGGAGCATCGAGACAATGGTTACAGCGGTTGCCCGGCGATGTAGGCCAGCAGCGCGGAAGCACGGTCGATGACATTTGCGTGGCTGCGGCCATCGGCAACAGCCATGCAGGCGATTTCCGCATCGCGCAGCGTGGCCAGCCGGTCCTGCAGGGCCGGATAGGGTTCGGCCGTGCGATAGGTCGCGGTGTAGCCTGCATCCAGCAGCGGCTGTACCTGCACGGGGTGGCTGTGGTGCTGGTTGCGCAGGGTGTGGTCGATCCGTGCGACATCGCAGGAGGCGATGGCATTGAACGCGTACTCCCAGGCCACGGCATTCGCCATGCCCTGGTCGATCTGGCTGAGCAGCGCTGCACGTGGCGGCTCGACGGGGAGATTGGGCGATGCCGCCTCTGTGGTGGCTGCCAGCATGGCGAACAGCAACAGGATCAGGGGTAGGTTCAGTCGCATGCGCGCGATTCCGGGTGTTGCGGGAGGGACGGTGCTTCCGCCGCAGACCGGCTGCGGCCCAGCAGCAACACCGCAAGGCTGGCCAGCAGTGCGGCAATGGCCGACGTCCACAGTGCACTGGCAAATCCGTAGCTGTAGATCGCCTGTGCGAAGGCCTCGGTGCGCGCATCGGCGAAGGTGCCGGTAGCGATCGCATCGGCCATCGGCAGTACATCGCGCGCGGGAACCACAGCCGACAGTGCGTTGCGGATGCCCAGGCTCAAGGCACTGGACAGCACGGTGAATCCGAGCAGGATGCCGACAAAGCGCGTGGTCGCGCTGATGCCGGAGGCCATGCCGGCCCGCTCGCGCGGTGCCGCGCCGATGATGGCTTTGGAGGTCTCGCCATTGAGGATGCCGCCGCCGGCACCGATCACCACCATTGCGACGAATGCCAGCCACGGCAGGTGCTGCCACGCGGCCAGTCCGGCCACGGCATTGCCCGCGGCCGTGATCGACAGCCCGATCGCCAGCATCGCCGGACTGTTCAGATGGCGACCGAGCCGCCGGCCCACGCTGGGAAACAGCAGCATCGCCGCAGCGAACGGGAGCATGCCGGCACCCGCAGCCAGTACGCCCAGGCCGATGCCATTCTGCAGGTACTGCGGCAGCATCGACGCCATCACCTGTGCGCTGACCGAATAGCCGACCATGGCAATGAGTGCGCCGACGAAGCGCGGACTGGCCAGCAGCCCGAGATCGACCATGGGATGTGACCGTGCCCGTTCAACGATGACGAAGGCGGCGGCCATGATGATGGCCAGGCCGAGCCCGCTCAGCGCTGGCGCCGATGACCATCCTTTTGCCAGTCCTTCCACCAGGAAGAACACGATGCCGAAGATGGCAACGCTGAAGGTGATGATGCCGGGCGGATCGAGCGGGCGGACCACGCTGTCGGACGACTCGGGTATCCAGCGCAGCGTGCCGTAGCCGAGCAGGCCCAGGAACGGCAGGATCGCGACGAACACCGCGCGCCAGCCCCAGAGCGCGGACAGCAGGCCGCCGATCAGTGGCGAGAGCACCATCATCACGCCCATGGCTGTGCCCCAGAACGCCCATGCAGTGTCTTTGGCGGCCCCCTGGTGGTAGGTGTGGCCGATGATCGACAGCGAGGGCGCCAGCAGGAAAGCAGCACCGATGCCCTGCAGTGCCCGCGCCAGGTAGAGCAGGGTGGCACCGGGCGCCAGTGCACAGAGCAGAGAGGTGATGGCGAACAGACTGATGCCGATCAGCAGCACCCGGCGGCGGCCGTAGCGGTCGGCGACAGCACCGGCGGGCAGCAGCAGTGAGGTGAAGGACAGGATGTAGGCACTGATCACCCACTCGATATCGGCGAATCCGGCGTGCAGGTCGCGCGCGATGCTGGGCAGTGCGACCGCTACGGCATTGGTCTCCAGCACGGTCATCGTGCAGCCCAGCGAGGCCACCAGCAGGATCGCGTCAGGCAGCGTTTGCCGTGCAGGCGAAGAGGGAGGGGAGGGCGGCACCGGTCACTCGCAGGAAGGGAGGACGTCCATTCCAGCAACGATCGGTGTTTGTTTCATTCTCGGTGTTTTCTGGTTACGTTAGCTTGAACCTAACGAAATGCCGCCCATGGAACGCCGTCACCTGGAGTACTTCGTCACCCTGGCCGAGGAACTGCACTTCGGTCGCGCGGCCCTGCGGCTGGGGATCGCCACTCCCACGCTGAGCGTGCAGATCCAGGACATCGAGCGTCGCCTCGGCACGCGCCTGTTCGACCGCGGCCGGCGCGAAGTGCTGCTGACCTCCGCAGGCGAGGTGTTCCTGGCGGAAGCCCGCGATGTGCTGCGCCGGTTCGAACAGGCCGAAACCCTGGGCCGGCGCGCCGGGCGGGGTGAGATCGGCAAGATCGAGATCGGCTACGTCGGCTCCGCGCTGTATGCCGGTGCGTTGCAGGATCAGCTCAGCCGGTTCCGCAGCCGCTACCCGGGCGTGGACCTGCAGGTGAGCGAATGGCCGATGGGCGAGCTCCCGCAGCTGCTGCAGGAAGGCCGGGTGGATGTGGTGTTCTGCCGGCCTCCGATGGATGTACCCGACAGTTTCGGCGAACACACCCTGGTCGAAGACCAGTTCTGCGTGGCCCTGCCGGAAACCCATCCGCTGGCGCAGGCCCGCGCGCCGGTACAGCCGGCGTCATTGGCCCGGGAAAGCTTCGTCATGCCGGAGCAGCCGGTGGGCGCAATGGAAGTCGGGCGCCGCGGCGGGTTCATTCCACGTATCCGTTCCCAGCCCGGGCATCTGGCGGCGGTGTTGGCCGAGGTGTCGGTCGGCGTTGGTTCGGTGGCGATCGTGCCATCGGTACTGCAACGCACGCTGGTGCTGCCCGGAATGATCTATCTGCCACTGGCCGGCCCCACCATCGTCTCGACCATCGCTGTGCAGTACCGGCGGGCGGAGACCTCGCCTGTGGTGCGACGGCTGATCGAGCAGGTGAAGGAGACGCCGTGCAGGCGCATCGACATGTTGCCCCTGGCCTGAGTGCCGCGCGGCAGGTGGACGATTGCTACACTTGCGCCACCTGCATACGCGTTCGATGGACATCATGAACAACGGGAACGGTCCGCAGACAGTTCGCTGAGCCGCAACAACGATGCAGACGTTGTTGCGGTGTTCATCCCTGCGATGCACGCGAAGTGGATGGATCACCGCCGGATTCACTCTGGGCGGAGACTCCCCATGTTCAATCGACAGGCCCCGCGTTGGGCCCACCCGCTGCCATCGGCCATTGTGCTGATGGCGCCGTTTGACCTCCTGGCCTCGCTGGCCATGGATATCTATCTTCCTGTGGTGCCGGTGATGCCGCGGGCACTGCAGACATCACCGACGCTGGTGCAGCTGACGTTGAGCATCTACCTGCTGGTGCTCGGCCTGGGCCAGTTGCTGTTCGGCCCGTTGTCCGACCGCATCGGGCGGCGGCCGGTCCTGTTACTGGGGGCGTTGCTGTTCGCGCTTTCGTCGTTTGCGCTGGCCATGTCCAGCAGCGGCGCAGCATTCCTGGCCTGGCGAACCGTACAGGCGGTGGGGGCGTCGGCGGCATTGGTGGCGACCTTTGCCACCGTCCGTGACGTGTATGCCGATACACCCGAAGGTGCGTCGCTGTATGGGCTGTTCGCCTCGATGCTGGCCTTCGTGCCGGCACTGGGACCGATCCTCGGCGCACTGCTGGCAGGCGCGGTTGGCTGGCGCGCGATCTTCGTTCTGCTCGGCGCACTGGGCATGATCGCCGGCATGCGCGCGGTACGGCATTGGCAGGAAACCCGCCCGCGGTGCCATGACGCGTCGCGACCGGCGGTACGACGCATCCTCGGCAGCGGCGCGTTCTGGGTCTACACGCTGGGCTTCAGTGCGGGCATGGGCACGTTCTTCGTGTTCTTCTCGGTCGCGCCCCGGCTGCTGGTCGGGCGCATGCAGTACTCGCCCCTGTCGTTCAGCCTTGCCTTCGCCACGGTGGCGCTGGTGATGATCGTCACGGCGCGGATGGCGCACGTGTGCATTGCCCGCTGGAACGTGCGCGGTACCTTCCTGCGCGGCCTGTGGGTGATGGTGGCCGGGGTGCTGCTGATGGCGTTGGCCGCAGCGTGGCCTCCCTCGTTCATCGCGGTGGTGCTGCCCATGTGGGGCATCGCGGTGGGGCTGGTGATGGTGGTTTCGGTGGCCGCAAGCGGCGCGCTGCGTGATTTCGCCGATGCGTCGGGTACGGCGGTGGCTCTGTACTACGCGGTGCAGAGCCTGATCGTGGCAGGCATCGGCACGCTGGTTACCCTGGTGCTGCCCGGCGATACCGTGTGGCCGCTGGTGGCCTACGGGTTGCTGCTGCCACTTGCCAGCCTGGCAGGTACCGCCGCGCTGCGGCACCGCACATAGCGCTGGATGGCGGGCAAAAAAGGGGCGGCCGCGAGGCCGCCCCAACCCGTCAAGAGAACACGTGTTTAGAAGCGGACGGACCAGCGTGCAGTGGCGCCATGGTCGCGGCTTTCACTGCCGAACTGACCGCTGTAGCCCAGCTCCAGCTGCTGCCGCGGGGTCAGCCACGCCGCCAGGCCCAGCTCGGCCACGACGGCGTTGTCGGCAATCGGAGCACCCTCGACCGCGAACGTGGTGCTGCTGTTGGCGAAGGCGAGGTTGGCCACCTGGCTGCGGTCGCCGGAGGCACGGCGGTAGCCGACACCGCCACGCAGGTGCAACCAGCTGTCCTGCTGGAACGATGCCTTCAGGCCCTTGTCGAAGCGCAGGCCAGCGGTGGCGATGGTGGTGCCGGTGTCGTCCACCTTGCCGTGCAGTGCGGCCGCGCCGCCGCGCTCGTTGATCTGCTTCAGGTCCACTTCCACGCGGGCGACCTGCAGGTACGGCTCCAGCCCACCTTCCGCATTGCCGAAACGGTAGCCCGCTTCGATGAAGGCCTGACGTGTATGTGCGTTGTAGCGCGCGCTCAGGCTGTCGCTGAAGCCGGCGAAGGCAACATCACGCGTACTCTTCACTTCATTGCGGCTCCATGCCACGCCACCGCGCAGGCCGAACCCGCCCCAGGTGTGGCTGGCGTAGGCGCCGAAGTGCGTGTTGTCGATCTTCGACTTGGCACGACGCTCCTGCTGCTTCACGTCGGTGCGGCCGGTGCCGGCCAGCACGCCGATCTGCCAGCCACCGAACTCGCGGTCGATGCCGACCAGCAGGCCATTGCTGTTGGCTTCCGTGCGGGCGGTGTTGGCGTTGCCATCCAGCTTGCTGTTTCCGCCCAGGGCCTGCACCCAGGCGCCGGTGGCATCACCCGTATCGGATCCCGGTGCGGCCGCACCGGCACGGCGTGACAGTGCGGCGTCGCGCACATGGCGGCTGCCCTCGACCAGGGCCAGCGACGTGGCCGCGTGCAGTTCACCGCTGAGGCCATCAAGCACGCCGCCGACCTGTTGCGGGAACAGTTGGGTCAGCGGCTTGGGCAGGCCCTGGTTGATTGCCAGTCCATCGGCCGCCGCCGCGGCCGCACGCTGGTTCGGCGTGGCGGCGGCACTGGCGAGCGACGCACCACGGGCCACGTCGATGCGGGTGCCATTGGCACCGTAAGCCAGGCTGAACTGCAGGAACGGCGAGAACGCGCTGAAGTCGGTTTTCGCGAACTGGCCGCTGACACCGCCGTCGGCGCGGATGAAATTGAACTGCTCGCCGAGGTAGTAGGTACCCGGCTCCGGCAGTGCGATCAGGGTGCCGCCGAGGGTGGCGGTGCCGGTCACGTGCAGCTGGTCACTGCGCCCGCCCGGAGCAAGTTCGGCAGCATAGACGCCGGTTGCACCCTGTACGTAGTTGCCGTTGATGGTCAGCGTGCCGATCGAATTGCCGGGCGCGATGATGCCGTCGACGTGGGTGCTGCCGAGCGTACCGACACCCTTCAGCAGGCCGTTGGCACCGACCGTGGTGGTGCCGCCGGTCTGCGTGCCGTTGAAGGACACCACGCCACCGTTGACGGTCAGGTTGCTGTCCTTCAGCAGGCCGCTGCTGCTGACCGTGCTCACGCCCCCGGTGGTGTTCAGCGCGGTGGAGACCAGGCTGCCATTGAGCAGGAACTGGCCACCCTGGACCTCGACCGCAGACGTGAGCGTGTTGGCGCCATTCAATTCCAGCGTACCGTCCTGCAGTACCGCGCCGTTGAAAGTGTTGTCACCGCTCAGGCGCAGCCAGCCGATGCCGGACTTGGTCAGCTTGCCGGGGCCACCGATGTCGTTGGTCCAGTCGTCCCAGGCATCGCCTTCCCAGACCTTCAGGCCACCGGCCTTCTGGTTCATCACCACGTTGGTATCCACGCGCAGCGAGCCGTAGCCTTCGATGGCTTTGCGCAGGTCCATCAGGCCCCAGCCATAGACATCATCGATGCCCGGTGCGCCAAGATCGCGCGCGGTGGTCAGCAGTACGTCGCGCACCTGGGCGCTGTCCAGATAAGGGAAGCGTTCGAACAACAGGCCCAGTGCACCGGTGACGTGCGGTGCGGCCATCGAGGTGCCGCTCAGGTTCCCGTAGGCATGCGTTGGGGCCTGGCCGGAGACCTCGAGGATCACATTGCCATTGTCCTCGCGGGGGCTGGCATCGATGACCGAATCTTCGCCGTAGACGGTCGAATTGATGTTCGAACCAGGCGCGGCCAGGCACCAGTTTGCGGCCAGGCCGCAGCGCATCGAGCGATTGCTCAGCTCCAGCGCCTGGTTGACGTTGACTACGGCCAACCAGTACGGCTCGACGTCAGTGAATGCGCGTGGCATCGATGCATACATGCCCGCGATCGGCGCCTGCTCTGGCGAGGGATTGACCGAGTCGGTGTTTCCCGCAGCCCATACCTGGATCAGGCCGCGGGTACGTGAGCCTTCTGCTATCGCGCCGAGGCTGTCCGCAAGATCCGGGTGCGACAGATAGAAGTCGAGCTTCTCGGCGGTGTCCGGTTCGTTGGTCAGGCCCCAACTGTGGTTGACTGCGCGGACGTGCTGTTCGTTGAGCTGTGTGTATAGCTGCGGGAAGATCGAGTCGGAGGCTCCCAGCCCGGCAACCGATTTACTGTCCAGATACAGTCCGCCATTGCGCTCGACGACGGTCAGGTAGTTCACGCTGTTGGCAAACAGGCGGGCCACGGTGAGGTCCGCCCCGAACGCGACGCCGTGCATTCCGTTGCCGTCGCGGTTGGCGGCGATGGTTCCGGATACGTGGGTACCGTGCACGTTGTAGCCCGGGCCCTCGAAGTAGCCGTTGCGATTGAGCAGGTCCCTGTAGGCCGGATCAATGAGGGTGTAATCGATGGCGACCTGATTGCCGTCACTGGTGAAGCAGGCATCCGGGCCGGCAAGTACCTCGCTTCCGCACAGGCTGCCATCGGCCAACACATCGGCCAGACGGAGGCTGCGATGGTTCTTCCCGGCGAACTCCGGATGGTCCAGGCCGGTGCCGCTGTCGAACACACCCAGGCGGATGCCGGTACCGGTCAGGCCCCGCGCATAGGCGTGGTCCGCGTTGGTCGCGGCCAGGCCCCAGTCGGCATTGAATTCGTTCGTACGCCAGCTGGCTGGATCGCCCGGATTGCCGAGGGTCGTCGTGCTGCTGGCCGCCGCTGCCGGGGCTGCAATCGGCAACGGGGTGGTTGCGGACGGGATCGCCGCAGTGGCCGGTTGTGCCCACGCCACCTGCAGTTGGCGCTGTTGTTGCCAGACCTCGAATGAGTCGTTGGCCATGGCGGGCAACGTGCTGGCAAGCAGCAATGTGCTGGTGACCGCCAGTGCGAGGCGGCTGTGCATCGGAGAACGGGAGCGGGACGAACGGCCGTGCAGCGGGTGATTCATCGGACAACTTCCTTGATTGACGGACAACAAGGCCGTTAACCCCGCAGCGCGCCGATCACCCCCAGTGGCGTGAAGGAAATTTAATGAACAGGTTAATGTTCCGTGACGCGCGTGTTCACTCCATCTCCCGGAGACCCCGCTACCGTGGCCCGGCCTGGGGTCACCAGGCTTATCAAGGAGTGATGTCCATGCGTACTTTCAGGAAAATGATCGTGGGTGCCGTGTTCGCCTTGGCCTGCAGCGGTTCGGTTGCTGTGGCCGGGCCGATTCCGCCATGCGATCTTCCCTGTTGGAAGGCTTACCAGGCCTGCTTGTCCGGTGGCGGTGATGCGATGGAATGCCAGTACGAATACGATCGTTGCGTCATGGATCGCTGCGGCGCTGTGTAAGCAGTGGCAATGCAGGACTGATGACGAGCCCCGTCACCGACGGGGCTCTTCTGTTTCAGCGCAGCCCGATTGCAGGCCATGCACGCAGCGGCGAGGATGGGGAATCGCATCGGAGCCGCTGCACATGGCCGTCAAACGTGTCGTCGCCAACATCGCCACGCCTGATCCTGCGCGTGCCGCAGTGTTCTATGGCGAGCTGCTGGGCATGCCGGTGGTGATGGACCACGGCTGGATCGTCACCCACGGCGGCGAGGGCAGCGCGCTGGCGCAGGTCAGCTTTGCCAGTGAAGGGGGTTCCGGCACCGCAGTGCCGGATCTGTCGATCGAAGTGGACAATCTGCAGCAGGTACTGGAGCGCATGCGCGCGGCCGGCATCCCGCTGGAATATGGCCCGGCCGATGAGCCCTGGGGAGTGCGTCGCTTCTTCGTCCGTGACCCGTTCGGGCGGTTGTTGAACATCCTCGCCCATACCTGAGCGACAGACGGTTCGTCAGCGCCGCTTTGCACCGGCCGGTGGCACGCCGAGCATGCGCAGGCAATCGGCCTGCACGGCTTCGATGAACGCATCGGCATCCTGTGCCGGTGTGGCGATCAGGTCGTCGGTAGCGCCGTGCACACCGGCGTAGATCAACGAGGCGGTAACCTGCGGCGCCGGAAGCTGCCACAGACCGGCGGCGTTGCCCGCTTCGAGGATGCCCAGCAGCTGCTGCTGGATTGCATTGCGTTCGGCGTTGCCGCGCTGGTGGTGATGATGGTTGGCGTACACCACGTCGTGCAGTGCATGGGTGCGCACGTAAAGTTCGATGTTGGCGCGGATCCAGGCGCGCAGGCGTGCTACGCCATCGCCGTCGGGGTGCTGCTGCACGGCCTGGTCGACCGCTTCCATGAACTGCCGCGTGTAGCGCTGCGCCAGCGCCTGCAGGATCTCGGTGCGCGAGGCGAAGTAGGTATAGAAGGTGCCCTTGGCCACATCAGCCGCGGCGACGATGTCGCTGATGGTGGTGGCGTCCACTCCCTTTGACAGGAACAGTGCCTGCGCGGCGTCCATCAGTTCTTCCTGGCGGGTTTCCGCAGGCTTGGTGCGAGGCCTGGCGACAGCTGGGGTCTGCATGGTGGGCAAGGTCCGGGTGCGACGGTGGCCATTCTAGCTGTCCTTTGGCATTGACTGACCGTCGGTCATTGACCGACGGTCAGTCAGTGGCTACGATGCGCGCACGTCCTCCCCCGGGATCCACCCATGCAGCGTTTCCAACGTCCGGCCCTGGTGTTGGCCGCCTACCTCGGCACATTCCTCGCCTCGCTGGACATCAGCATCGTCAACGTCGCCCTGCCGACCCTGCAGCAGGCGTTGCACACCGACATGGCCGGCCTGCAATGGGTGATCAATGCCTACGCGATCGCGTTGTCGGCGCTGATGCTGTCGGCGGGGCCGCTTGGGGATCGTTACGGTCATCGGCGGATGTGGCTGCTCAGCGTCGCCACCTTCACGCTGGGGTCCCTGCTGTGCGCTTGTGCCGGCAATCTTGGAACCCTGGTGGCCGGGCGCGCAGTGCAGGGCATCGCGGGCGCATTGTTGATTCCCGCCGCAATGCCGATCCTCAGCCACGCGTTTCCCGACCCGCGCCAGCGTGCACGTGCGATCGGCGGCTGGTCGGCGTTCAGTGCGCTGGCCCTGGTGCTTGGCCCGCTGCTGGGCGGCGTGCTGGTGCAGCGCGCCGGATGGCCCAGCATCTTCCTGATCAACCTGCCGATGGGCCTGCTCGCGCTGGCGCTGGGCGCATGGGGAATTCCCGAGCGGCGGCATCCGCAGCACGCCGCACTGGACCCCGCCGGGCAGCTGCTCAGCATCGTCGCGCTGGGTGCGCTGAGTTATGGCCTGATCGCGATCGGCGAGCATGGCCTGCTGTCCCCGGTGACCCTGCTGGCGCTGGGCGTCGCAGCCGCCGGACTGATCCTGTTCGGCATCGTTGAACGCCGGGTGGTACGCCCATTGCTGCCGCTGGACCTGTTTGCCGACCGCCGCTTCGGCATGTTCAACCTGGCATCGTTCGTGCTGGGCTTCACTGCCTATGCCAGCCTGTTCTTCCTGTCGCTGTTCTTCCAGCAGGCGCAGGGCCACAGCGCTGCGCAGGCCGGCTCCCAGCTGGCTCCGCAGTTCCTGTTGATGGGTGTCATCTCGCTGTTGTTCGGTCGTCTGGTCGCCCACCTCGGGCTGCACGCTGCGCTGGTGCTGGGCTACGCCCTGGCCGGGATAGCGCTGTGCTCGATGGCCACGTTCGAACCGGCTACGTCGCGCGCTTTTGCCAGCGCTGTGCTGGTGCTGCTTGGCATTGGCATGGGGCTGGCAGTGCCGGCGACCGGCATGGCGGTCATGGCCAGCGCGCCGGTCGAGCGCGCGGGTATCGCCTCAGCCACGATGAACGCATTACGCCAGGCAGGCATGAGCCTGGGCATCGCGCTGCTGGGCAGCTTGATGGGCCAGCGCGCCGTGCAGCACTTCGCCGTTTCCGCGCAGGCGGCCGGGCAGCGGGGGCTGGTGGCACAGGCGCGCGAACTGATCCTGCAACCGAGCTCGATGCACGCCACGCCGCAGATGCTTGCGTGGTATCGCAGTGCGATGGCCAGTGGTTTCGGCTGGGCGATGGCTGTGGCCGGTGCGCTGGCCCTGCTTGCTGCGCTGGGTCTGTATCGCCAGCGCGCACCGGCCTGACGCGCAGCCTTCAGCCCTGCTGGCGTTGCGGGCCCTCTGCCGTGCGTTCGATCTCCTGTGGCTGCTGTTGCTGCTGGCGCGCATTGGCGTGGCGAGCGTGCCCACCCTCACGACCGATCGCGGCCATGTGCTGGCGGTTGCGGCTGATCGCCTCGCCGCCCTTGCGGCCTGCGACACGTGCTTCGGCCGGACTGAATTCATGCGCGTTGCCGGAGGCATGTGCGGCACGCCCGCCCTTGGCAGCGATCGCGCGCTGCTTGTCCTGGTCCATTGATGCAAAGCCCCGGTTGGAGCTGCGGGGGTTCTGGTCGGCCATGTGACGTCTCCTGCTGGGTGGGTGCCGCCGTCGTCGACGACAGTGGCCATCCTTGGCCATCGCGCGCTAAGTCCAGGTCGCCATCTTCGCCACGATTTTCACGCGCCCTGCGCACAGGGCTGATCATGCAGCCATTCAGGCGGGTGCTGCCTTCGCTGCAGCCAGTGCCATGCCACTGACCACCGCCGCGATCGTCTCCACGTCTGCCAAGGGTGCTCCCTGGTTCAATCGCGCCTGCAGCGCCCCGTGGGAGACGGCGAAGACGATCGCCTGCCCGAGCAGGGCGTGGGTACGCAGCAGCGTCTCGACGCTGGTTGGTTCGCTGCCGCGCAGGCACGCCACGCACGCGGCCAGCGTGGTGTGCAGGGGTTCGAACAGCGTACGGTGTGCACTGGCGAACGCGGCCGTCGGCTGGATCTGTTCGCGTGCCAGCAGCAGCGTGCGCGTGCCGGCATCCGGTGCCGACAGCAACGCGTGGACGAAGGCCCGCATCAACTGCTGCAGCTGCTGCGCCGCCTGGCGCGTGCCGGTGGGTGGCGTGGCTGGCAGTGGCAGGTGTTCGACGATGGTCTGCGCGCAGCGCGCCAGTACGGCGGCATACAGTTCCTGCTTGCCGCCGAAGTGATACGGAATGGCTGACTGGCTGCAGCCGGCCATGTCCACCAACTGGCGGGTGCGCACACCGTCCACGCCGAGTGTGCTGAACAGCTGCAGCCCGGCCTGCAACAGGCGGGCCCGGGTCTGTCCGCTGCGCGTCTCGGCCGCGCGCCGCCGTGCCGGCGTCTGCAGGTGGGCGGTGAACTCAGGCATCGGCCCGCATCAGCCAGGTCGAGTTTTCGTTGAGCGCCGCACCTGCATGCTCGCCGACGATGACCGTCCCGCCGATGTTGGCCATGTGCCGGCCGAACGCACAGTTCGGCTCGAAGGCAAAACACATGCCGGCCTGCAGGGGCAGCTCGCGCCCGACCGTCGGCAGTGGCGTGATGCGTGCATAGCGTGCCGCCTCGGGCAGCACTTCGATGCCCGGTGCGCGACCGAAGCCGACCGGCCCGTAGGGGTTGAGGCTGTGGACCAGCGGGTGCACGTGCCAGCCGCCTGCCTCGAGCAGGGGCGCCTCCATTGCGTCGACGACATCGCCGAAGGTATTGCCCACGCGCAGTGCGGATAGGCCCGCCTCGTAGCTGGCCCGGGCCACGACGGCGGCACGGTGGATGTCCTCGTGCACCTCGCCGATGGCAACGGCGGCCTGGTGCTGGGTTTCCATCAGCCCATACAGCGCGAAGATCTCGGACAGCACCAGGTCGCCGTCGCGCAGGATGCGCGGCGGCTGCGCACGGTACTGCCATGCGGGTGGTCCCCAGCCGACGTACTCGGGGCCCGAGCCGAGCAGTACCTCGGCGGTATAGCCTCCCAGCGAGAAACAGGTAGCGGTCACCGCGGCCACCAGCTCGGCTTCGGAAACGCCCGGGCGGGCCGTGGCGCGCAGTGCCTCGCTCATCGATTCACCGATCCAGGCGGCATGCGCGATCAGTGCCAGTTCCTCCTGGCTCTTCACCGAGGCGCGCTGGAAGAAGGCGCGGTAGACCGGTACGAATTCCGCGGCGGGCACCGCGGCCTGCATGCCCTGCAGAGTGCGTGCGGGCATCGCGCCGTCGAAGTAGAACGGCGGGTACGGTTCCAGGCCCAGCACGCCGATACGTGCCGAATGCAGGCCACACTGCTGCAGCCAGCGGCCAACCTCCTGGCCGGATTTGCCCACCCACAGCTGCTCGGGTGCGATCCACTGCAGGTCGCCTCGCAGGCCGGCCTGCAGGTGGTCGGCGATCATCAGCGAGGCGAAGGTGAACACACGCGGGACCGCGTCACCCAGGAACACCACGATCGAGCCAGGCCGGTCATTGGTGAAGTAGCAATCGGGTGAGAAGCCGGCGGGTGCTGCGGCTTCCCGATCGCCATGCACGACCAGTGCATCCAGCCGTTCGCTGGCCATGATGTCACGGGCAAGGGCCCAGCGGCGGTCACGTTCCGCCAGGGTGAGCGGTGCGGGCGGTGTACGCATGAGGGGTGCTCCAGGGGGAAGGAGCGCGCAGGCTCGATCACGCAGATGAATGAATCAACCGCTTGAATCGACTTTGCATGGGCATTGCTGCGGGAGCAGTGGAAGTCGGCGCCTGCGCAGCGCTGCAGGTGATCGTGGCGTGCTGGCCGCTGTTGATAGGATGAGTGACAACGCCACTCGCCTGGCCACGACAGGGACGTAGAAGATGAACAGGATTGGATTGATCGCCTTGCTGGCGTGTGCCGGCTCCGTCCATGCAGCCAGCCCCCTGTTGTCCGGCAGCTTCGTCCACGTCGGCTATTCGGCCAGCGATGAACAACTGCCGGCCGCGCAGCTGCCGCTGTTCCTGGATGAGCTGCAGGACCTGGGCAACGACACGATCATCCTCGGCCAGACCCGTGCCACCCGGGCCGGCGTGGGTTGTGCCAGCGGCGAGCAGGATTTCGAATGGATTGCCGGCTTCCCCGGCAAGCTTGGCACGGTGCTCGATGCAGCGGCGGCGCGCGGCATGAAGGTCGTGGTCGGCACCACCTACAGCTCGGGGCAGTGCGCCACCTTCTGGCAGGGCCGCAACGCAACGGCAGTCGCGCAGGATGCCGCGCAGTCGCTGGCCCAGCTGGGCCAGCAGTACGGATCGCATCCGGCGTTCGCAGGCTGGTACATCACCGACGAGCCGGCCCAGGTGCCGGCTGAGCGCGCGTCCTTCTACCGCGCGGTCGTGGCTGCGCTCAAGAGCAGCACGCCTTCCCGGCCGGTGATGGTGGCACCCTACCTGGCGTCATCCAGCGTGGATCCGGCCAGCGTGGGCCGGGCTGCTGCACAGTTCCGTACGGCCACCGGCGTGGACGTGCAGATCTGGCAGGACGGTATCGGTGCGGCCTCGCATGCTCGATTGTTCCAGTGGGATCGCGCGGGTCATTCCACCGAGGCGTACTACGAGGCGCTGTCGGCGGCGCTGGGTGCCAGCGGCCTGTGGGCCGACATAGAACTGTTCAACCATGGCAGCCCCTTGTTCCTGGACACCGGCAACGGGCTGTCCGGTGCCTATCGCCCGGCCTCGGTACAGCGCATCAACCAGCAGTTGTGGAGTGCGCGCTCGGCCGGCAAGCGCGTTGCCTGGCTCAACCAGTACCACATGTCCGAGGTCGTCGGTCCCGGCCAGGGCTATGGCGAATCGCCGCGGCTGATGAACACCTATCGCGGGTTGTATGGCCTCGGTGCGTCCTACAGTGTCGATCCGGTGCAGACCACCTACAGCTACAGCGTGGCGCCGGATGCGAACTATCCGGACAGCAGCGGTCACGAGCTGTTCGATCGCCGCGTGGGAGATCCGCGCAATCCGATGGATGCCGGCTGGGTGGGCGTGCACGGCAACGTCAGCATCACCATCGACCTGGGCCAGCGCCGGCGGGTGGACTGGATCGGCCTGCATACGATGACCCGCCCGGCGTGGGGCATCGTCACGCCGACGTCGGTGGAGGTGATGTGCGCTGAGCCGGGAACTGCCGCAACCAGCATCGGCGTGCTGTCGGCACCATTCACCCAGGCCGGGCTGAGCGGTTCGACCGAAGAGGAGTACGTGGTGGGCAATGGAGCGCCGCTGGCCGCGCAGTGCCGCACGCTGGAGCTGCGGTTGGCCAATGGCAGCTGGACCTTCCTCAGCGAGATCGAGATCGCGGCCGAGCAGTAACGACCTCAGTGTTGACGTGCGTCGTGCAGTCGCTGTGCGAACGGCCGCTGCTCAAGCGCCTGCAGTGCGTCGCGCAGCACCTGCTCCAACGGTTGTCCAAGATCGGCATCGAGGCTGCGCGCCGCGCGTGCCGTGGCCTGCCACTGCGCCTGCAGCGCCGGCAGCGCCTGCAGTGCGCGCGGGCTCAATTGCAGGATGCGCTCACGGCTGTCTTCACCGACCGCAGCGTGCAGCCAGCCGTCGCGCACCATTGCTGAAACCGTCTGGCTGAGTGCCGAATGGCTGAGCCCGCAGGCCAGTGCGAGGTCCTTGATGCGGCAGGGGCCTTGCGCCATCAGCGTGCGCAGCACCGGGGTGTAGCGCGGGCGGTAGTCCAGTTTCAGGTCGCGGTAGGCCTGTTCGACCGCCGGGTCGAGCTGGTCGAGCAGGGCCCGCAGCAGCGTTCCCAGGGTGGCGTGTTGGAGATCCATGCTGGCGATGATATATAAGCACTTACATATCATCAACATGGGGTGCGGTCATGGCGGTTTCGTGGATGCTGGGCGCGCTGCTGGCGGCGTCCTGCCCGGTCCAGGACGCGGTGCTGCAGGCGGCGGCCACGGCGATACAGGCGCAGTACCTGGACGTGGCCGAAGGCGCGCGCATTGCCGAGGCAGTGCGCGGCTGGTCCGCCCAGCAGCGCTATGCGGACAGCTGCGCGGACCCGAAGGCGTTCAGCGCACGCCTGAACCAGGATCTGGACGTGTTCGATGGTCACTTCCATGTCGAGCGCGTGGATGCCAGCGCCGGCCAGGACGACTGGCTGATGGCCTGGCGCGCGGATGCACGCAGCAATGGCGCGGGCGTGCGCGAGGTGCGGGTGCTGGAAGGCAACATCGGCTACCTGCGCCTGAGCACCTTCTATCCGCTCGATCTGGCCCGGCCGAAGCTGGCCGCGGCCTTCACCCTGCTGGCCGACACCGATGGGCTGGTGCTCGATCTGCGCCAGAACGGTGGTGGTGATGACGGCAGTGCGGACCTGCTGGTGCGGACCCTGCTGGCGGCGGAGATCACCCAGGTGCAGTCACTGCAACAACGTGGCCAACGCAGTCCGGTACCGTTGCCACCGGCGAGCCTGGGGCTGTACCTGAAGCCGCTGGTGGTGCTGATCGACCGCCGCACCGGCTCGGCCGCCGAATTCGTCGCGTACTCGCTGCAGGCGCAGGGGCGGGCACGTGTCGTTGGGAGTCGAAGTGGCGGCGCGGCACATATGTTCGATGATCCTGTGCTGCTGCCGGAGGGCTATCAGATCAGCATTCCCGACCGGCAGCCGATCAACCTTCGTACCGGAACCAACTGGGAACGTACCGGGGTCACGCCTGATGCGGCAGGCGGTGACGATCCGCTGTTCGTCGCCCGGAAGCTGCTGGCCCGATCGGCATCGCCAAAATGAACGCACAATTGCAACCGCACCCTATCGCAGACGACATGCAGCGTGCCTAGAATCGAAGCATCCCGGTAGTTCCCGGGCGCTTCGAGTGAATGGACTCAATGAAGATTCTGTTGACCGGCAGTTCCGGGCGGATCGGGCGTGCGATCTTCGGCGCGCTGGCGGCGGCCCACGAAGTGGTGGGGCTGGATCGCAGCCCATTTGCCACCACCCGCATCATTGCCGATGTCACCGATCGTCAGGCCGTGACGCGGGCGGTGCAGGGCGTCGATGCGGTGATCCATACCGCCGCCCTGCACGCACCCCATGTCGGCCTGGTGCCGGATGCGGTATTCCAGCAGATCAATGTGGAGGCGACCGCACACCTGTTGCAGGCTGCCCGCGAGGCCGGTGCACGCCGCTTCGTGCTGACCAGCACCACGGCCCTGTATGGCCATGCGGTGGTGGCGGGCGGATGCCGCTGGATCGATGAAGATACCGAGCCGTTGCCGCGCACGATCTACCATCGCAGCAAGCTGCAGGCAGAGGCGTTGGCCGAAGCCGCCGTGGCACCGGGCTTCAGCGTGCGCGTGCTGCGCATGGCCCGCTGCTTCCCCGAGCCACCGGAGCGGATGGCGATGTTCCGCCTGCACCGCGGCATCGACGCGCGCGACGTGGCCAGTGCACATGCCGCGCTGCTGCACGATGAGGGCGCCGCCTTCGCACGCTACATTGCCTGCGCACCGACACCGTTCCTGCGCGAGGATTGCCTGGAACTGGCGACCCAGCCCCGTCGGGTGCTGGCCCGCCGCGCCCCGCAGCTGCTGGCCGAGTTCGAGCGCCGTGGCTGGCCGCTGCCGTTGAGCATCGACCGCGTCTACGACAGTGCACTGATGCGCAGCACACTGGGCTGGCAGCCGCGCTTCGGCCCGGACGACGTGCTGCAGCAGTACGCGGCTGGCAGCATCGAAGTGCTGCCTCGGGCGCAGTGGATCAAGGATCGGGTTGCCGAGTAGGACGGAACGGGGCGGGTTCCTGACCCGACCCTGAGCAGGTTCAGGAATGTGCAGGCGGAGCGCCTCAACCTCGTTCGCAGGCGGCCGCTAACCCGGTGCGCTTCCTGCGCCGGGCGGGTCCCGGCGGCCGGTGGCCTGCGCGACGGATCGCGCACCTGCGCGGTGCCCTCGCGGTGCCGGTCGTTCTGAACTGCCTTGCGGACCCTTCCATGCCTTCTCCCCGTTCCGCCGCTGCCCGCCGCCCGGGCAGCATTGCCCACAAGCTGATGCTGGGCACCGCTGCGATCGCGCTGCTGTGCTTCGGCCTGACCGCGTTCCTGATCTACCGCCAGGCCAGCGCCAGCCTGATCGATGCCTCGCGCCAGACCATGGCCAGCGAAGCCACCGCCGAAGCCCGCCAGGTCGCCGCCGACCTGGGCACGGCGTTCGCCAGCAACGATGCCATGGTCGAAGCCGTGCTCGCCCAGCGTGCGCGGGGTGACGCGCCTGATCGCGCCAGCCTGGCGGCCGTGCTCGGTGAGCAGCTGCGTACCCACCCGGAATGGCTGGGCAAGAGCACCATGTGGGAGGCCGACGCCTTCGATGGCAAGGATGCCGAGTTCGCCAATACCGAGATGCACGATGCCAGCGGCCGCTACATGAGCTACTGGGCCTGGCATGACGGCAAGCCGCAGCAGTCGACCATGACCGACTACACCGAAGCCGCTGACGGCTCGGCCGACTGGTACGTGGTGCCCAGCCGCGACAAGCTGCCCAAGGTCAGTGAACCTTATGCCTACGACATCGCCGGCCAGCAGGTGCTGATGAGTACGCTGAGCACTCCGATCATCGAGAACGGCACGTTCCTCGGTGTATTCACCGTCGATTTCTCGCTGGCGGCGCTGCAGAAGCACCTGGCCACGCTGAAGCCGATGGGCGCCGGGCGCGTCGAACTGCTCTCGCCGAACGGCGTGGTGCTGGCCTCGGCGAACGCCGCCGAGATCGGCAAGCCGCGCAACGACGCATTGACCCGCAGCATGCTGGCCGACATCGCCGCCGACCGCCGGTTCGAAGCCTTCACTCCGGATGCGGCAGGCAACGTGCGCGTGTACGTGCCGCTGCGCGTGGGCGATGCGCCGCAGCGCTTCGCGCTGGGCGTGGTGATGCCACACGCGGTGATCGTGGCCGAGGCGCGCCAGCTGCTGTGGTTGACCCTGCTGGTTGGCGTGGTGGCCGCGCTGACACTGAGTGCCGGTGTCTATGTGCTGCTGCGCCGGTTGGCGATCCGCCCACTGGCCGAAGCCGTGCGCGTGGCCGGCGACGTCGCCGCAGGCAAGCTGGACAGCACCCTGCCGGCACGCAGCAACGACGAAGTGGGCCGCCTGCTGGATGCGATGCAGGGCATGCGGGGTCAGCTGCAGTCGGTGATGGCGGCGCAGGCGGAGATGGCGCGTCGCCATGACGCCGGCGAAATCAGCTACCGCATGGACGCCGCGGCGTTCCCGGGCGAGTACGGCCGGATGGTGGCCGACAGCAACCAGCTGGTGGCCTCCAGCAACGCCGTCACCCAGCGCCTGGTCGACGTGATGCAGCGTTATGCGGTGGGTGACCTGAGCGTGGACATGGAAGCGCTGCCGGGCGAGAAGGCGGTGTTCACCGCTGCGATGGCCACCACCAAGAGCAACCTGGCGGCGATCAACGATCAGATCCAGCAGCTGGCCGCCGCCGCCGCCGCCGGCGATTTCGCGGTACGCGGCGACACGCTGCGTTTCGACCACGACTTCCGCCGCATGGTGGAAACCCTCAATACCATGATGCAGGTCAGCGACCACAACCTGGCCGAGCTGTCGACGCTGCTGCGCGCGATCGCCGCAGGCGATCTCAGCGCGCGCATGCAGGGCGACTTCCACGGTGTGTTCGCGGTGATGCGCGACGATGCCAACAGCACCGTGCAGCAGCTGACCCAGATCGTCGGCCAGATCCAGCAGTCGGCGGCCAGCATCCGCCTGGCGGCGGGTGAGATTGCCGCGGGCAACAGTGACCTGTCGCGCCGTACCGAGCAGCAGGCAGCGAACCTGGAAGAGACCGCGGCCTCGATGGAGGAGCTGACCTCCACGGTGCGCCAGAATGCCGATCACGCGCTGCAGGCCAACACCCTGGCCGGCTCCGCAGCGGGTGTGGCCAGCGAAGGCGGGCAGGTGGTCAGCCAGGTGGTGCAGACCATGGAGCAGATCGAGGCCTCGTCGCAGCGCATTGCGGAGATCATTTCGGTGATCGACGGCATCGCGTTCCAGACCAACATCCTGGCGTTGAACGCGGCGGTGGAAGCGGCGCGTGCCGGCGAACAGGGCCGTGGATTCGCCGTGGTCGCCAGCGAAGTACGCGCGCTGGCGCAGCGCTCGGCGGGCGCGGCCAAGGAGATCAAGGAACTGATCGACGCCTCGGTGGCGCAGGTCGGTGCCGGTGCGCAGCTGGTGCACGGCGCGGGCCGCACCATGCAGGAGATCGTGGGTCAGGTCGGTCGGGTCAACGAGATCATGGCCGAGATCTCGGCGGCCTCCCGCGAGCAGTCGGCGGGTATCGAGCAGGTCAACCAGGCCGTGGTGCAGATGGACGAAACCACCCAGCAGAACGCCGCGCTGGTGGAGGAAGCCAGTGCCGCCGCGCGTGCGATGGAAGAACAGGCCGAGCAGCTGGCGGTGGCGGTCTCGCGCTTCCGTCTGCACGCCGAACCGGCAGCCGTGGCACGCCGCGCGGCCTGACCCCGCAAACGAAGACGCCCGGCGGGGGCCGGGCGTCGATTGCATCCTTGCCGCGCATCCGTGCGCAGTTCTGAGGGCTCAGAACATGCCTTCAAACGGGTTCCAGCTGGCGCGTCCTTCCACCTTCTCCAGGTAATAGCTGTAGTTGGTGCTGGAGGCGACCAGCAGGTTCATGGCGATGAACAGCATCCGCCCCACGACGTCCGGAAGGAACATGGAGACGATGGCCAGCACGATGTTGATGCCGATCAGCACCAGTGCCTTGCGCCACATGCCCAGGATCAACAGGTAGATGGCGCCGAAGAACAGCGCAAAGAAGTTCAGGTTGATCTTCAGGCGGTCACCGAAGGACAGCGCCTTCCAGGCCTGCTTGAAGCCGGGATTCTTGGGGGCGCCGTGCTGGCGGAAGAAGTTGAAGCGGAACTGCCACTTCGGGCTGAACTGGGACAGGTCAGTGGTATTCATGGGAAACATCCCTGTTGGAAAACGTTTTCATGATAGGACAAGTCCTATTCAGGATCCAAGCTCCGGCGTCAAAAATGTGACGCCTGCCGTGTTCCACGTGGTGTGGCGGGGCGCCGCTCCGTCACCCATCCGCCTTGTTTTTAGGATAGGGTGCGCAGTTCCGCTGCCGCCCCTGCTGGATCTGGGTGGCAGCGGGATGTCCATGGAGGTTGCATGACCACACCTGCTACACCGGAAAACGCACCGGGACCGGTGCTCCTGCCGACACCTGAAGTGGTGCAGGCACAACAACTGCTCGCACGCCAGCAACTGGCGGTAGCGATGGACCGTGCACGCACGGCCGCTACGCAGAACGCGGCCGCGCTGGAAAGCGAGTAATCCGCAACACCGCCGATCGCGCTGGCGTGCTGCCAGCGCGATCGCGGCGCGCGCCGCCGGTCAGAACCGCGCGGTCATGCTCATGAAGTAGCTGCGCCCGGCCACGAAGTAGTCGGTGGAGCCTTCGGCATACAGCTTCTTGTCGGCGAGGTTGCTGACGCCGCCACGCAGGGTCAGTACCTCGTTGACGTTCCAGGCCGCAGTCAGGTCGTACAACGTGTAGGCCTTGAGGAAGGTCGTCGCCGTGCCGGTCTGCTTGCCGGTGTACTGCGCCGACAGACTGCTGGAAAACACCGTACTGGGCGTCCAGTCCAGCGACGAATAGCCAGAGAATTCCGGGGTATCGATCAGGTTGCGGCCGGTGGTCAGGTTCTTGGCTTCCTTCATCCAGGTCGCCGAGGTGCGCCAGCGCCAGTGCTCGCCGAAGCGGAAATTGAGGTTGCCTTCCATGCCGCTGGTGCGTGCGCGCTGCACGTTGCTCATGCGCGTCCACCAGATGCCGTTGAACTTGCCCAGGGGCGCGTACTCGATCTTGTTCCTGAAGTCGGTATGGAAGTAGGTCAGGCCCGCATCGACCAGGTCGTTGTCGAAGCTGATGCCGATCTCGCGGTTGGTGCTGGTTTCCGGATCCAGGTCCGGGTTGCCGGCCATGTAGCAGCCACCGCGGGTATAACCCAACGGGATCAGCGAGGTGCAGCCTCGGCCGCCGGACTGGGTGGCGGCGGTCGCCGAATTCTCGGTCAGGCTGGGTGCGCGGAAGCCTTTGGAAACGCCACCGCGGATGGTCCATTGCTCGGCCGGGTGCCAGACCAGGTAGGCACGCGGGCTGACGTGGCCGCCGAACTTCTCATGGTGGTCCAGGCGTGCGCCCAGAGTCAGCGCCAGGGTGCGGTGCAGCTTCAGCTCGTCTTCGACGAACAGGGCCCAGGTATCCACTTCCAGATCGGAGCCGCTGACGGCATTGCCGGCATAGTCGATCGGCGCGCGGCCGATGGTGTCGGTGTTGGTCAGCTCCTGACGCTTCCATTGGCCGCCCACGGCGAACTGGTGTTCAACCCCCAGGGTGAAGGGCGTGGTCAGGCTGCCCTCGATGATCGTATCGGTGGCTTCGGAGCGGCCTGTGGCACCGATGTCGTTCTTGTACTCGGTCCAGTACGCACTGATCTTCGAGTTGCCGAAGCTCCACTTGCCGTCGTGGTTGAGCGCCAGCGAACTGCGCTTGAGTTCGCTGGCACCCCAGGCGCCTTCGTCCTGCTTCTCCAGAGAGGCATCGATGAAGGCCTGCTGCACGCCATGGCCGGCTTCCAGCGACAGTTCCTGCGCATCGCTGAGCTTCCACTGCAGCAGCGCGTCGACGTTGCGGTCCTTCTCGCCGGCGTAGGCGTTGCCGTAGACACCGCCGTTGGAGCGGTCCGAGTCGCGGCGCATGCTGTTGGCACCGATGCGCAGGCCGAAGCGCTCGCCGAGCGGGCCGGAGAAGGTCGCACCGATCTGCTGGGTATCACCGCGCTTGCCATCGCCCGGGCGGGTATAGCTGTGCGTGGCGCTGCCGTTCCAGTCATCACCGATGCGCTTGGTGATGATGTTGATCACGCCGCCCATGGCATCGGAGCCGTAAAGCGATGACATCGGTCCGCGCACCACCTCGATGCGTTCGATCTGGTCGGGCGAGATCCAGTTCAGATCCTGGCGGCCGAGGTCGGGGCGGTAGTTGGTCGAGGCCGAGCTGCCCATGCGCTTGCCGTCCACCAGCACCAGCGTGTAATTGGACGGCATGCCGCGCAGCTTGATCTTGGACTGCTCGCCGACCGCACTGAGGCCACCGGTCACGCCCGGCACGCGGCTGAGCAGGGTGGCCAGGTCGTGCACCGGCTGGCGCTCGATGTCCTCGCGGCTGATCACGCTGATACTGGCCGGCGCGTCCTTGATCCATTGCTGGTTGCCCGAGGCGGTGACCACCACGGTATCCAGATCCTTGGTGGAGGCATCGGCGCTGGCCTCTGCAGCGGCCAGGCCGGGCAGGGCAAGCAGGCAGGCGGTGGCCAGAGCGCGGGACAGGCGGGTGCGCGGCAGGCGCGCGGAACGGGTACGGAACGGCAGGGACATGACGGCTTCCATCGGAGGAGGGGGACCCGGTGGAAGCAGCAGGCGCACGCAGACAGCAGGCAGCCCCCTTCCATGGGTCGTTGGGCGCTGGGTTGGAACCGGCGCAGCTGGGTGGGTCTCGGCCGTGCGGAAGACGGTGACCTGCCTGGTTAATGAAATGATAACCGTTCGCGTTTGTTACGATCCAGTACCTGGGGCGACCAAGTGACATACGTACCCATGCCCCGGCACTCGCCTGCTGTTTGCTGAATGGGGATAAATCCCGGCGTAGACCTTCGCACTCGGCTTACATCCGGCGCCCTAGACTGAGCCGCATTTTCGATTCCGCCCCGTTGGAGATCGTGTGGGTTCCGGTAGTGACAGACAGCGACTGCGTGGCGTGAGGCCGACGCAGCCAGGACAAGTGCGGGCGCCGGGAAAGCGCGCCGGGAACCTTGGTGCATGCAGCCCGGCCGGGATGGCCGGCCGTGCCGACTGCGCGGAGTAGGCGGCAATGGGGGTGCAGACCATCCATGCGGAAGCAGATACGTCCCGGCGTGATGCCGGCTGGACGCTGCTGCCGGCCGAATCGCCGTTGCAGATGCCCGAGCAGACCCTGCGCGAAGGCCAACTGAAGGTTCGCCGCCACCGCACCTCGCCGCGACTGATCGGCCTGCGCCGGTTCTACATCTTCGGCGGCACGCTGGCGATGACCGCCATCGCCACCCGGATGATGTGGCGGGTGCTGTCGGCCAATGGCATCAGCGTGCTCGAAGCCTGCCTGCTGGTCCTGTTTGTCGGCCTGTTCGCCTGGATCGCGCTGTCTTTCGCCAGTGCAGTGGCCGGCTTCCTGACTGCCGTGTTCGACCGGGGTTACCGCCTCGGCATCGACCCGGACAAGCCGCTGCCGGCGGTGCACAGCCGCACCGCGCTGCTGATGCCGACCTACAACGAAGACCCGCGCCGGCTGCTGGCCGGCCTGCAGGCGATCTACGAGTCGGTGGCCGCCACCGGCCAGCTCGACCGGTTCGACTTCTTTGTGCTCAGTGATACCCGCCGCGAAGACATCGCACGGGCCGAGGAGCAGGTGTTCGCCGAACTGCGCGAGCGCGTGCCCGATGGCCAGGCGCGGCTGTTCTACCGCCGCCGTGGCGACAACAGCGGGCGCAAGGCCGGCAACATCGCCGACTGGGTCCGTCGCTTCGGCGGCGCCTACCCGCAGATGCTGATCCTCGACGCCGACAGCCTGATGACCGGCGACAGCATCGTGCGCCTGGTCGCGGGCATGGAACACAACGCCGATGTCGGCCTGATCCAGACCCTGCCGTCGGTGATCGGTGGGCGCACCCTGTTCGCGCGCATGCAGCAGTTCGGCGGCCGCGTGTACGGTCCGGTGATCGCCCGCGGCGTGGCCTGGTGGCACGGTGCCGAGAGCAATTACTGGGGCCACAACGCCATCATCCGCACCCGCGCCTTTGCCGATCAGGCCGGGCTGCCGGCGCTGCCGGGGCGCAAGCCGTTCGGTGGCCACGTCCTCAGCCATGACTTCGTCGAAGCGGCGTTGATGCGTCGGGGCGGCTGGGCCGCGCACATGGTGCCGTACCTGGGGGGCAGCTATGAAGAAGGTCCGCCGACGCTGACCGATCTGCTGGTGCGCGACCGCCGCTGGTGCCAGGGCAACCTGCAGCACGGCAAGGTGGTCGGCAGCCGCGGCCTGCACTGGATCAGCCGCATGCACATGCTGATCGGCATCGGTCATTACTTCACCGCGCCGATGTGGGCGATGCTGATGCTGATCGGCATCGCCATCCCGCTGTTCCAGGAAGGCATCGATTTCAACGCCCTGCTGCACCTGTCGCCGAGCGTGTACTGGCGGGCCCAGGACGAGCAGCAGGTGGTGCGCCTGTTCGCGGCGACCATGGCGGTGCTGCTGCTGCCCAAGGTGCTGGGTTACCTGGCGATGCTGCTGGACCCGGTTGACCGCCGCGGGTGCGGTGGCGCCGTGCGCGCGTTCGTCTCGATGCTGGTGGAAACCGTACTGGCGGCGCTGATGGCACCGGTGGTGATGTACGTGCAGTCGCGCGGCGTGGCCGAAGTGCTGTCCGGTCGCGATTCCGGCTGGGATGCACAGCAGCGCGACGATGGCGGCATCTCGTGGTTGGCGCTGATCCGTGGCTACGGTGGCCTGGGGGTGTTCGGTGCCTTCATGGGCTTGCTGGCCTGGGCGGTATCGCCCTCGCTGGCGGCGTGGATGGCGCCGGTGGTGATCGGCATGGTGCTGGCGGTGCCGGTAGTCGCCCTGACGTCTTCGCGCGGCCCGGGCGCCTTCCTGCATCGTCTCGGCCTGCTCGACATTCCCGAGGAGAACATCCCGCCGCCGGTGCTGGTACGCGCCGCGCAGCTGCGACGGGAAGCCGCCGAACAACCGCCGCTGTACTGATCGTCCCGCGGCAGCGGCATAATGCGGCTCGAACTTGAAGGAGCCGCATCATGCTGCAAACGGTGGAACAGGAAACCGGCGTCTCGCCGCAGTGGTCGGTGATCTGGCTGCACGGCCTCGGCGCCGACGGCCATGACTTCGCGCCGATCGTGCCGGAGCTGGTGCGCCCGCATTGGCCGGCGCTGCGCTTCGTGTTCCCGCATGCGCCGGTGCGGCCGATCACGATCAACAACGGCGTACCAATGCGTGGCTGGTACGACATCGTCGGCATGGACTTCCGTTCGCGCGCCGACATGGCTGGCGTGCAGGAATCGGTGGTGCAGCTGGATGCGCTGATCGCGCGCGAGATCGAGCGCGGCATCGCACCGGAGAAGATCTTCCTGGCCGGCTTCTCGCAGGGGGGCGCGATCATCCTGACCGCCGCGCTGTCGCGCACCGCGCCACTGGCTGGCCTGATCGCACTGTCCACCTACCTGCCGGAAGCCGAGAGCGCCAAGCGCGTTGACGGAGCGGTGCAGGTGCCGGTGTTCATGGCCCATGGCAGCAGCGACCCGGTGATTCCGCAGGCGGTGGCCGTACACAGCGCGCAGGCCCTGCAGGCGATGGGCCTGGAGGTGGAATGGCACAGCTACCCGATGGCCCACCAGGTCTGCGCCGAAGAGATCCAGGCGCTGGGTGACTGGTTGCAGGAACGCCTGGGCGCCGCCTGAGCCATGTCAGCGGCCAGCGCCCCGCCCTGGATGCCGGAACTGTGCCGCCTGCCGCGGCTGGCGGCGATGCTCGGCCTGGCCGAACTGGTGGTGGTGGTGCTGGCCCTGGCCCCGGATGGCAGCCGCCACTGGACCGTGGGCGAACTGCTGTCGGCCAGTGGTTTCGCGCTGTGGCTGGCGCTGGCCGTGACGGCCAGCCTGTGCCTGCTGCGGAACGCGTTGTCGCGGTTGCCACAGGTCCTGGGGGCGGTCTCGGCCATCGCACTGGCGACGCTGATCGCGGTGGTCTGCGCGGGCATCGTGCATGCCCTGTACGCGGTGCTTGGCGACAACTTCGCCCGCGGCATCAGCTTCTGGCGCTTCACGCTGGGCAGCGCCGCGACGACGGCGCTGATCACGGCGTTGGCACTGCGCTACTTCTATGTGAGTGATCGCTGGGCCGCGCAGGTACAGGCCAACGCACGCGCACAGGCCGACGCGCTGCAGGCGCGGATCCGCCCGCATTTCCTGTTCAACAGCATGAACCTGATCGCCAGCCTGCTGCATCGCGACCCGGTGGTGGCCGAGCGGGCGGTGCTGGACCTGTCCGATCTGTTCCGTGCCGCGCTGGGGGCGGGCGAGGGCGATTCCACCCTGCGTGACGAATGCGAGCTGGCCGAGCGCTATCTGTCGATCGAATCACTTCGACTGGGTGAGCGCCTGCAGGTGCGCTGGCAGCGCGACGAGCCACTGCCCTGGGATCTTCCCCTGCCTCGCCTGGTACTGCAGCCGCTGGTGGAGAACGCCGTGCTGCATGGCATCTCGCGGCTGCCCGAGGGTGGCACCATCGAGCTGCAGCTGGCGCGCGAGGGCAATGAGCTGCAGATCCGCGTGCGTAATCCGGCGCCCGATCCGCAGGCCCCCGGGCTGGCCCTGGCGCGCGGTGCCGGCCATGCCCAGCACAGCATCGGCCATCGGCTGGCCTGGCGCTTCGGCAGCGCCGCGCGGATGACGGCTGGCTGGAGCGAGGGCTACTATGCCTGCCAGGTGACAGTGCCGATCCAGTGAGGGAGCGATCGTGAGGGTAGTCATCGCCGATGACGAACCGCTGGCGCGCGAGCGCCTGCGCAGCCTGTTGGCCGCGCAGGACGGCGTGGATGTGGTGGCCGAGGCCGGCAACGGCGAGCAGGCCCTGCACGCGTGCGCGGAGCTGCAGCCGGACCTGGTCCTGCTGGATATCGCCATGCCCGGGCTGGATGGCCTGGAAGCGGCCCGCCACCTTGCCAGCTTCGAGCCACGCCCGGCGGTGGTGTTCTGCACTGCCTACGACGCGCATGCACTGTCGGCCTTCGAAGCGGCAGCGATCGATTACCTGATGAAGCCGGTGCGTGCCGAGCGCCTGGCTGCAGCGATCGCACGCGCACGCACGTTCCTGGCCGGCCGCGACGGCCAGCCGCAGGACCACCGCGGGCAGCAGGCCCGCAGCATGCTGTGCGCGCGCCTGCGCGGCAGCCTGCGCCTGATTCCGCTGGACGACATCCACTACCTGCAGGCCGAAGAGAAGTACGTGGTGGTGCACCACGCACGCGGCGAAGACCTGATCGAGGAGTCGCTGAAGTCGCTGGAAGAAGAGTTCGCCAGTCGCTTCATCCGCATCCATCGCAATTGCCTGGTGGCACGCCACGAACTGGTGGAGCTGCGTCGTGGCACGGGCGGCCAGGTGCAGGCGATGCTGCGGCATGGCAAGCAGCCGCTGGAAGTGAGCCGCCGCTGCGTGGCGACGCTGAAGCAGGAACTGCGGCATCTGTGAGGGTTCCGCGCGGCCTGCGGCCGCGACTGCTTCGAGATCAACAGCAACAGCAACAGCAGGCTGGTCGGCTCTGTGTTGTTGCGTGCTGGGGGAGGCGGGCTGGGGGGGCGGGGCACCCCGGAAA